>DAOTTL010000298.1:0-9846 GCA_034438135.1 Ktedonobacteraceae bacterium
CGCATTCGCGCCACACTCCACACCAGTTGCTCTTGTTTACATGAGGTGGGGTGGCCTGCCAGGCCGACGCAGCAGATCGGCAAGCAACCTCTACGTGTAAGGGGGTCTGGCAAGAGCTGCGCCGTGACTTTTGCGAAACCCTGATTCAGAAGGGTAGAGCAGATGTGATATACTCGCATCAAGATCTCACGCAGCAGAAGCTTCGCTCCTGTGTGAGTCATTTTCCACACAAACCATTTTACACTATTGTACAGCTAATTGGAGATACAGAGAACATTATGCCCTATCTCTCTCTTCGTGAGGCATCTGAAGACCTGCGCTCTGGTCTGGTGACACCAACCGAGTTGCTCTCAGAAGCTCTGGAGCAGATCGCTTCTCGTGAAGACCAGATTCAAGCCTTTGTCACTATTACCAGCGAACAAGCCATGAAGGACGCTGAACAGGCAGAAAGCGAGCAGCGCACAGGTTTGTTTCGCAGTTCCCTCCACGGCATTCCCATCGCTATCAAAGACCTGATTGCCGTCAAAAATGTACGCTTGACCGCCGGTTCAAGGGTCCTGGAGGACTATGTAGCGACCGAGGATGCCACGGTAGTGGAACTCCTGCGCCGTGCAGGAGCGGTGCTGATCGGTAAAACGCAGACCCATGAGTTCGCCTATGGAACCTATACGCCCGCCACACGCAATCCCTGGAACCTCTCACGCGTGCCTGGTGGTTCCAGTGGTGGTTCGGCGGCAGCGCTCGCAGCCACTATGTGCCTGGGAGCGCTTGGCAGCGATACAGGCGGGTCCGTACGTATTCCAGCGGCCTGCTGCGGCATTACCGGACTGAAACCAACCTATGGACGCGTGAGTTGCGCTGGCGTCGTACCTCTGAGCTGGTCGCTGGACCATGTTGGACCCATGGGACGGAGTGCCGAAGATTGTGCGCTGCTGTTCGATAGCATTGCTCAGTACGATCCACGCGATCCTAATAGCGTCTCACGTCCACCCAGCAAGACACATTCGACCCTCACCAGCGAAGGTGCGAACGGTCCACTGTCTCTCCAGGGACTTAAACTCGGCGTGCCCCAGGATGCCTTTGTAGACCCGCTGGACCCCCAGGTGCGCCTGGCATGGCAACTCGCGCTGCTGGTCCTTCAAGAGGCCGGGGCTGAACTGATGCATCTGGAACTACCAATCCCAACCTTCTCAATCTACCGCATGATTCAACAGCCAGAAGCCACACTGGCTCACCTGGAGCACGGCTGGCTGACAGAAAAGCTCGACCTCTATGGCGAGGTCACACGCACTCGTCTGCTCGCGGGTCAGGAACTCAAAGCCATTGATTATTTGCGTGCACAACAACAGCGTCGTATCTTTGCCAGTTCAATGCGTTCTGCTATGCAAGCCGTGGATGCCCTGGTACTGCCAGCAATCCCCATCCCTGCCCTCCCGGTCGAGCTTATGTACAAAGACATCACCATTGAAGGACAGCAGGAAAACTCTGGCAATGCCATGCTGCGCCTGACCATGCCCTTTAACCTGACTGGACAGCCTGCAATTTCGCTCCCCTGCGGCTTCAATAGTGAAGGTTTACCTCTTGGTTTGCAGATCGCAGGCAAAGCCTTTGAAGAAGGCTTGATTCTGCGCATCGCCCACGCCTATCAACAATTGACCGACTGGCATCGACGCGAACTTCCTTGAGCAGGCTCGACAGAACCCATCTTCCGCACTTCTCAAAGCAGAGGATCACGAAAGATATGTCAAATGACTCATACTGCTAACGTTTATAAATCGTATAATCATAGAGGTGAAGAGAAGAACCAGGAAATGTGCTGAGTGAACATACAGAGATCGACGGAGGGTATAAATGATGGTCGCTGACCTGGTAGGCCGCGAAATTAAGAGCCGCTACAAACTGATTGATGAACGTGGCAGCGGAAACTTTGGCACTGTTTATGTCGCTCGCGATACTGTGAGCAACTACATCTATGCCGCCAAGATCATGCGCATAGATCATGTAGGCGACAATGAACTGGTTGAACGCTTTAAACGAGAGGCGTTTATTCTCTATAGTCTCAATGATCCGCATATTGTCCGGGTCATAGACTATGGCAATGAGGGCAATCTCTATTATATTGTGATGCATCATATCGATGGACAAAACCTCAAGTACTATATCCAAAACTACGGACCTATGGAACTACTACGAGCCCTGGATTATGTCCATCAGGTGGCGGAGGGACTGGAAGCAGCATATAAACATGGAGTCGTCCATCGCGATATCAAACCACAGAATATTCTGATCAATAACCGGGGACTTGTAAAAATCGCCGACTTTGGCCTCTCGCGCAGCAGAGATATGCTGACCATTACTCATTCCGATAGGTTTATGGGTACCGCCTACTATGTCGCACCAGAGCAAATCGCGAGCAGCCACGCCGTAGATACACGGGCCGATCTCTACGCGCTGAGCTGCGTCATGTTTGAGATGCTCACCAGCCTGCCACCCTACGCTGAGGGAAGTGCCCTCGATATCATTCTAAATCATACTAAAGCAGACATCCCCTCGATCTGTCAGCGCCGACCCGACCTACCACCGCAGATAGATCTTTTCATGCAAAAATCTCTGGCTAAATCACCCGAGGACCGCTATCAATCGCCCGCCGAGTATGTTCAGGCCATCGAACAATTGCAGGCACTCATACGCGGTGAACACGTTCAGCCACCCACCCCAAAACAGGCTAACCTTATACTGCTAGAAAACAGCCAGATCTATACGATGCGCGGACTAAAGCTGATTGTTGGACGTGAAGATCCCGGTCGCGAAATACACCCCGACATTTTGCTCTATGACGATGCAAAAACAGTTGGCCGTATACACGCATGCTTTAACTGCGAAAACGGTCAATGGACCATTGAGGACCGCAACTCGCGCAACAAAACGCGCCTGAATGGAGTGATTCTAACCCCCTATGAACCTAATCTACTGAAAGATGGTGATCGATTGCGCTTTGGCCGTATCGAGGCCCGCTTTGAGTTACGCTAATCTTCGCCGGGAAAATGTTGCTCCAACCACTTCTTAATGCCAGCTTCTCTGCCTTGCAGGCCAGGTTCATAGTAACAGACGGTCCTCCAGACCCTCCGGTAGATATTCCTGGAGTTTCTGAGCCGGTGGCCGATCAGGATTTTCGATCGGCATTTCTTTAGAGTAGTCATGAGAAGACGGCAACACTATTTTCCCTCTGGCACATAGAGAGTTTGTTTTACTCTCTCGTGAAGAATTTGCTGTTCTTCACTTTTTCGGGGAGGAAAGAGAGAGCTTCTTTGGGACCAACTTTTTCTTCCGACCAGGTATAGTCTTTGGCATAGCCTAAGTTTTTCATGAGTTTAGTTGGAGCGTTTCGCAGATGCAATGGGATTGGTTCGTTTGGGAAGGCATAGACGGTTTCTTGCGCTTTCGTGAGGGCGTTGGGAACCGCTCTGGACTTTTTTGCTGAGGCGAGGTAGATAGTGATGTGGGCAAGGATAAGTTGGGCTTCAGGCATACCGATTTTGTCTACAGCCTGGAATGCGTCGTTAGCTTGTAGAAGGGCTACTCTATCGGCAAGCCCGATGTCCTCTGAGGCGAAGATGATCATTCGTCTGGCAATGAACTTGGGGTCTTCACCGCCCTCAAGCATACGAACAAGATAATAGAGACTTGCATCCACGTCCGAGCCTCTCATAGATTTGATAAAAGCGGAGATAGTATCGTAATGTTCGTCCGACTTTTTATCATAGAGTCCGGCGGACCTCGTTTGAAAGACCTCTCTAATGTCCTCTAGCGCGATCTCACTGTGCAGGGTCAAGGTAGCAGCCATTTCAAGCGCATTCAACATGATCCTGGCATCACCACCCGACAGTCGAATGAGGAGTTCTTCTGCATCAGCAGCTAGCGTTTTCTCAAGCTCTCCGATCCCTTTTTCTTTATCGGTGAGGGCCGTATGAATAAGCGTCTTGAGATCGTCGATGTCGAGTGGTTTCAGAACGAATACTCTGCATCGGGAAAGGAGAGCACTGTTGACCTCAAAAGAGGGGTTTTCAGTAGTTGCTCCGATGAGGGTAATAAGTCCGCTTTCGACATATGGCAGGAGAACATCTTGTTGAGCTTTGTTCCAGCGGTGAATTTCATCGATGAATACAATAGTTTTTATCTGTAGGTTCTGGTTTTCCTTCGCTCGCTTAACGATTTTAAGCAGGTCTTCTTTGCCAGTTGTAACCGCAGAGAGTGTATGGAAATCTGCCTGTATGTACGTGGCAATAATGTGCGCGAGAGTGGTCTTGCCACTGCCAGGTGGTCCCCAGAGGATCATCGAGAACAGCTTGCCGGATTCGAGCATCTTGCGAATAATCCGACCCTGGGCAACAAGATGATGCTGTCCTATGAATGCTTGCAGGTTGATTGGGCGGAGTCTGTATGCGAGATTCATGGGGCGATTATATCACAGATGTCAAGCTAGATAGAAAAATATTTATACTACCGAAATGCTCTTTTCAGAGTCTTGCTAACTCCCCAGAAAAGAGCAAAACAGCAAGATGACGGTCAAAGCCAAAAACGTGCGGGCCTCGCGAGTGAGGTTTGCAATTCAAGGCGAAGCAAGCACTGTTTTTAAGTACAGGCGAGTGATAATGGCAATAATTTCTTCGTCTGTGGCCTGCTGGCTAAATGCCCGCCTCTGCGCTGCCAGAGGAGCAACGATGCGTGAAAACGTCTCGTAGAGGAAAGATGCGGTAAATGTCTGATCAAAGGTTCCCTCTGCCTGCCCTTCCTGGATAACTGGGAGGATACGATCCTTCAGGGCATCCTGAATGCCCTGAAGCTCTTTTTGCTTTCCCCGCAATACGAGCGTCACCTCCCCAAAATACCAGAGAGAGGCATAGTGGAGGAAGGAGTGGTGTTGCAAAATCTCAGAGGCGCTACTGAATAAGAACCCCTCAGAGTTCTCCACCGGACTCTTTGAGTATCCGTTTGAGACTACACGGGCCATCACGCTTCTGCTGACAACAGGCAAACTCGAACAGTATTCGGAGATACGCTGGATACTCTCACAGGCAGGAGGAACACTTCCCTATCTGGCCTACCGTATCAGCTCGATGCTTAGAGCCATGAGAAATATGCAAGCTGCTACCCCTTCCGCCCATGCGGAGCAGAACGTGTTAGCCGTGATCAAGTCGCTCTACTATGATACGGCGATTTCCGGCAGTTCGCTGCCCCTACTCACCTTACAGGCTGTAGCCGAGCCTTCTCATATCCTCTTTGGGAGTGATGCAACTTTTGCCCCTGAAGTAGGGATCACCGCAAATATACGGGGATTGCTTGCCTATTCAGGATTTCAGCCAGATGAGCAGCGTATGATCACTTCGGGGAATGCTCATGAACTCTTTCCAGGACGCTACGCTCTCTAAAGAGAGGCCTGGCAGGGCAAATGCCCTGCCAAACACGCTCGTTTCTTCTTATTCTCCTTCAGGGCTATTTAATGCTTCGAAAGCCAAAGGCTTTCGGAGCATTAAATAGCCCTTATTCTCCTTTGCACAATTTGTATTCTCATGCAGATGTGTGATAAGCTACACTTGTGTGAGTGCATGCCGAAAAATACGAGGCCAGGCCGTTCTTTTCTTTGGGGGAAAGAACGGCCTTAGAGCGAAATATGTTGACTCATTTTGATATATTCAGCTATACTTTACCCAGAATGATCGCGAAGTCATGAGATGTCATGTTTGGCACATCAGGGGAGCTTGTCTCCATTTCTGCACATCCACCTACTATTGAGTCGATGGATTGGAATAACCCTTGATGCGAGAAAGGTCTATCTCTGTGAAAAGCACGATGACAGAGAAAGGGAAAGCTAATGCCGAATAACGATAAGTCGCCTCAGAAACAGCCCACACAGGGAATCAACCGGAAAACGAGCACCGGCATGCAAGCGATTCCTTTAAACCCGGTTCGTGAACAACTTACTGATGATACCCTGTTGGAGACTACCATGGGACAAAATTTTCGAGATACCCGCTGGTCAGAAGATGACGATCAACTAATAGATGAAGATCCTGACTCCAATCCTCTCCGACGACCATCCAGTGCAATTCGTCTGAATAAGCCTGCTGTACGTCGTAGTACTCGCGATGTAAGTTTGGAAACCCAGCAGCGGCCAAATGCTCCTTATGTTCCACCCAGGCGCACACAAAAGCAGGATCCCATCCCTGCTCCAGCACAACTCCCCGCACGCCCACCTGTACGCAAAACAACCACCACAGCTTATCCCCCCGATTTGCCTGCCCCAAAGTACGGATATGGACACAACTTTCATTGGCTTCTCTATATTGGCCTGGGTATGATGGCAGCGCTGGCCCTCTGGGCACTCGGAGCAGCCGCGCTCAGTTGGGGAACAACTCAGTATAATAACATTGTTTACGGCTACCCTCGTACCTACCAGATAGATGCCGTCGTCGGACATAACAACGATAATACACACAATCCCAGCCACTTTATAGCCGTGAATCTTCATGGTCAGATCATTATTTTTGAACTGCCAGGCGGGGATCCCTCAAAATCGACCGACTATATCGGCCCCAATCTGATCGGACCCGGCGACGACCAGTTACCGGTCACACTCTCTTTCACCGACGTTAAACACGACGGCAAACCAGATATGATTGTGCATATCTCTGATAGAACCTTTGAACTTTGTAACAATGGAACAAAGTTTGTGGCCTGTAGTCCAACCTCCACTCCTTGAACAATAAAAAGGCATCCTTCATTCAGGATGACTCACATTCTATCGACCTAATGGAGCCAGAGCTGGATAGCATAGACGATATGCCAGATCAGCAGACCGAGTGTCGTCAGGGCCAGCAGGATATGAAAACGACGCCAGTAGAGCGAGATATGCCGATAAAACAATTCTTGTTTCATGGCATGTCGCACCTCCTCCAGCTCGCCTATCTGTTCTTGTGTACCTGGCATAAGGGCACCAGGCCTGACCAGTGCACTCTTTTTATCTGGGATAAAACGATATTGTTCTGCCTCTTTATTTAACTCTTGCGGCGTCGATTCCAGCGAGATATAGGCCAGATCCCAGGGGGTATGCAAAGTCATATCACGCAGCGCTACCGCGCGAATACGAGATGAAGGCAACGACGAACTGGCATCACTCTGAGCCTTCAAGTCCTCATTTGGAGGAACAAAACCACGCACATGCTGAGTATTATGAACAACAATAGCCTCTAGTTTCTCAGAAATCGTATCGATGCGATCATCACCCTGGGCGGTCAGTGACCTATCCACAGCGCTTGCAGTGAGGCGGGGGATCAATCGATCCATTGCCCGACCAACCAGACCGCTGATCACCAGCGCAATCATACCGTAGAGAGTATAAGTACCTGTACGAAGGTTCAGCTCACCGAAAGAATGGATACAGATCAACGCCAGACCCATCAGACCCAGGCACATATGCCAGCCCAGCGCACCGCGCAAACCACCCAGCGCACGAGTTCGATGTGAACGTCGGCGCACGCTATAAAGCGTCATGGCCAAAAGAAGGAGCAAGGTTCCTGCCCCCGCGTAGCCCAAACCCACCGGACTATCGGGAGAGGCATCATTGCCTGTGCGTATATACCAGACAAAAAAACCTGCCGCCAGACCGATTACAAACAACGTCACCATCACCCGCAAAACCCCATTGCGCACAGGGGCCCTGTATAACCAGGAGTAACCCGCCTCACCCTGCACAGGTTTAAAGCGTTCTCCGATCCCCATAAAGCCTACCCCCTCCCATCGGCTCGCAGAAGCCGCACCTTGAGCCACATCATCATTGCATCCCGGTGTAATCCCACAGGACATGGGGCCACACAGGCCCCACACTGATAACAGGAACGGGCAAACTGTGCGACCGGACGAGAGATCGGTCCCCCTAATGTCTCACGATTCAATACATCAATTGTTAACTCTTCCCCCAAAGCCGGACAGGCCAGCAGACATTCGTTGCAACCAATACAAGCATGCAATTCTTGCATAATCTGAGGAC
This sequence comes from Ktedonobacteraceae bacterium, assembly GCA_034438135.1. Lineage (GTDB taxonomy): Bacteria > Chloroflexota > Ktedonobacteria > Ktedonobacterales > Ktedonobacteraceae > Paraktedonobacter. Next base: position 8,048 of record DAOTTL010000298.1, read on the forward strand.
CCGTTTTGTGCAATCTCGCGGCAGATTGACCAGAATTATTTCTGAACATTGCCTTTTCCTTTTACTACAGCCTGTTTACTTGTATAGTGCCAGATACTACGCGAAGGATGTGGATTACCCGCAGCACCTGCGTTGGTGGGTGTATCGTTGGTAGGAAGAAGCTCAAACTGCTCATCCAGAATGTGTACGAGTTCTTCTGTGCGACCTCGCTGGCCAGACTCCGTATCGTTACTTACGTCCAGCCATGTAGATTGCGAAGCAAGCCGATCCCGTCGATTGACGGGAGGAGCTGGACGTTTCTCCCGTTTACCTCCATGTTCCGAACGCACCAGAGGCTCGGTCGTAGGGATCGGAACGCTCCCTGTCTGACCTTTGGATGCCTGATGCCTCAGTGGCTCGTTCTTCAGCACATCAGGTTTCTGTAGCCTCTTCTCCGACCTGTAGGCTGCGTGAGGATTGGTCTGTCCTGGAGCAGGTGTAATCACGCGACGCTGGCCCGCAATCAAACCAGGAACCTGTGGCAGTGGCGTAGGCAACTGACCCGTTGTAATCATTTTCTGGACCGCATGGGTGCGTTTTCCTGAGAAAAACCTGGCCGCATCAACCTCACCCCGCAACAAACCTTTGGTGATATCACGCACCGAAAGCCCCTCGTCTATGATACGCTTAATAGCCAGACTGTCAGTCGGGGCAGCGCCAAGCGAGAGATACCCCACCAGTCGATCACCATCCAGAGCCAGCCGACAGTAGCCTCCTCGACGCTGCTGTGTCAAAGGCGTTATCTCTTTTGAGTGGATCAGTGGATCACCAACTATCAACATAGAAAATTCACCTACGCGCGTGGCATGCCACGGAGTTCCAAAAGGCTTTGGCGCAGTTTTCCCAATCATTGCCGCCGCCGCCGCCTGCCCCTCTAACACGGCCATTGCCCACTGGGGACGAATCTTATACTCGTTTGTCAGGGGATCGCGGATCGCGGCCACATCTCCTGCCGCATAGATATTGCGCACGCTGGTACGCAACTGATCGTCCACCAGAATACCATGCTGCTCCTTCATCGGTATGTCACAATGTCGAGCCAGATCAACTGATGGAGTGGTACCAGTACAGACAATCACCAGTTGGCAGGGCAGCATCTCCTGGCGCGTAGTCATCACACCAGCAACTACCCCCACACGTCCAACGATGCCCAGAGCCTCTGTCCCGGTATATATCTTCGCGCCCGCCCGCCGCACACCCTCCAGAATCATATCAGAGGCCTGTTGATCTAGAGCATGTGCCATAAAGGCCTCACTGCGAATGAGCCAATGCACGCTGATCCCCAGATATAACAAACCCATCACGGTCTCGATTGCATGAAATCCTCCACCAATTACCACCGCCTCATCAACATCGTTGAGACGCCGACGAAGATCCAGATAATCCCGCAAGCTGTGCAACTTGATCACGCCGTCAAAATCTTGACCTGGCAAATCCCGTGCCAGACCCTTTGCATGACTCCCCGTCGCCAGCAATAACGAGCCATATTGAAAACCCTGACCGTCAGCCAGACGAATATATCTCTGCTGAGATCTAATATCTTCAACATATGCGGTAATCAAATGAATACGCTGTAAACGCTCTGTCCCGGCAGGATAGGCCAGCAATTGCTCACGAGTCACCTTACCCGTGGCAAACTGCTTTAACGCTGGCGTATTAATCGTTGGGTGACTCTGGTTGGTCATTATTACAATACTTTTGTCAGGCTCCAGACGACGTGCCTCCACCGCTGCACTCAGTCCAGCGATTCCGTTCCCAAC
>DAOTTL010000299.1:0-32904 GCA_034438135.1 Ktedonobacteraceae bacterium
GCTGGTTTAATGTCACGGTGAATAACGCCATGTGCATGAGCACAATCAAGAGCCGCAGCCATCTGCTCAAGGTAGTACATGGCATCTATAAAGGTCATCTGGCCATCTTGTTCCATGACATCCCGAAGCGTGCCACCGCTAATGTAGGGCATCACCAGGTAAGCCAGGCCTCCACGCTCCCCATATTCATACACAGGCATGATATTCGGATGCTCCAGGGATGCAGCCGCATCTGTCTCACGCCGAAAACGCTCCAGAAAGGCAGAGAGTTGGTGCGGCTTTAAAGACGTCGCAGGCATTAATACCTTGACTGCAACCTGCCGGCGTGGACGTGATTGTTGCGCCAGGTAAACTGCGCCCATACCACCCTGCCCAATCAACTGTTGCAGTGTACATGTTCCTAATACCGTTCCGATCAATGCTTCAGCGTTCATCAAATCTCTACCTCTTCTTAAAACCTGTGCCATTTATTTACGCCCACGTATATGCGAATATAGACATGGGGCATACAATCTAACCCTACTTCTGTACATGGTAGTCAAATTCATCTCATATAGCAATGTATAAGCCTGGGAACCATGACCAAAGTAATGGGGTACTCCATCGATCATCACTAGAAATCAACGGATTCTGGGAGCTAATTTGGAAGAAGGTAAGAAAAAGAGCCTATCTCTTCTCTTCGAGGATGTCTGATGTATCACTATCTTCTGTATTATCTACGGGCAACTCTACCTCTTCGAGGATGTCTAACGGGTCAATATCTTCTGTATTATCTACGGGCAGCTCTTCCTCATCGACACGCGCAATCATGGAAGGGACGGTGCGACTCTGTAAGATAATGCCACGTTTCAGTAAAGTCGAAGCCTGAGCTAATAATGGACGTAAATGTTCCAAACGTGTCTTATAAATTTTAAGCCGCTCGGCATGTTGTAGCGAGGACTGGCGAGCGATGTGGCTCTGGTGGTTCGACGCACTCTCGTCAGGCACTATCGGCTCCCAGATACTGGCAGAATCTAAAACCTGACCAACAGCAGTCTGAATCTGTTGTAGCAGGTCAATGGTCTGATTGAGCAGCATGAGCAGATCGCCTTCAGCCATATCGATACGGCGCAAGAGTCCGCTGAGCGACATACCACGTGCCCAGGAGAGTGCCACCCCATGAAATTCGGGCACAATCGTGTGGGAGGATGGAAGATGTGCCTGTTCTTCTATGCTTCGCACACTCTGTACAATGCGCCAGAGGTCGCGCCTGACCTGATTCAGGCGACCATTTAGAACGTTACGATTGTTGAGGCGACGATCGTTATCATAGGTGAACCAGCTACACACTTCGGCCAGTTCAGCGGCGGTGAGTTCGTCCAATACTCCCATCAGAACCATGTCGATCAATAAGATACCTGAATGATGGAAGACGCTGCGCAGAAGATGTCCAGCCAGGGTTAGTTGATCCTGGTCGTTAATATAGTTGAGCGCACGTAGAGTGAAGATAGTACCATCCAACTCAGCAGCTCCCGCACGACTGAGCGGATAAGAGCCGATTTTCTGACGACGCTTCTCTAATGCCTGAATAGCACCTGTTGAAGCGAGTCCTTTTTTCTTGCCGGCCTTTTTCGCCTTCTGCTGACGCACCGCCAGTTTCTCCAGACGAACAAATTCACGCTGCTCCCACTGGATGTAACGCTGATATTCACGCAAGCTGGAGGCACAGATACGACGAAGATGTTTTGTGTCGCCTGGACGCCAGAGGTTGATCACAGAATTATAACGGATGGCAAATGAACTGATCACTGGATGCAATGCACCGGTAATACGCTCAAAGGCTGGTTCAAATGGCTCCCAGGGGGAATAGGGAATAATCGCAGACCCATGAACGTCCATGCCACGTCTCCCCGCCCGTCCGGTTAATTGACTGTATTCGTTCGGCGTGAGCAGACGCATCTCCTGACCGTCAAACTTACTTAAACTGCCTACTACGACTGAACGTGCAGGCATATTGACGCCGAGAGCCAGGGTATCTGTGGCAAAAACAGCACGCAGATGTCCACGAGCAAAAAGTGTTTCCACGAGTACTTTGAGGGCTGGCAACAGACCTGCATGGTGAAAACCCAGACCACGAGGAAGAAGATCGGCCAGAGCATGAACCTGTTGAAGGTTACGATCCTCAGGCGGCAAATGATCCAACCACTCGCTGACCTCTTGCCTGAGCATTTCCGCTTCTTCCTGGGAGGTGAACATATGACGTGAAGCGCTCAAAGCAGCCTCTTCAACTACTTTGCGTCCCGGCAGAAAGTAAAGGGTAGGAAGCAGACGAGCCTCAGCCAGAGCGGTCAATATTTCACCTGGTTCAGCGGTCTTATGCTGTGGCAGGCGCTTCATTTTCTTTTCGGCTATGGGTTCCTCTGCTTCAGCACCGTCTATTCCCTGCTCTGCATTACGATCCTTCAAGGCACGCTTCTCTTCATTACTCTCCTCGACCGGCGCATGCTCTTCTTCACCACCTGAGCTGTAACTATAACGGCGATTCCTGCCCTGAGCCATTGCCAGACGCGCTTCCCCTCCTATGTTGGGAAAACGATCTACACGCCGACCGTTGGCATCAAGAACCAGATTGAGCTTGTTATCTAAAAAGTAATAGTGTTCGAGGGGAACCGCTCGTTCAGTATGCACAACCAGCGAGATAGGTCGATGAACGCGACTGATCCAGTTAGCCAGATCCTCTGCATTGCTGGCTGTAGCGGAAAGACCCACCAGTTGAACGGTTTGCGGCGAGCAAATAATCGCTTCTTCCCAGACGGGACCTCTCCCAACATCGCTGAGATAGTGCAATTCGTCAAAAACGATATAACCTACATCCGCCAGAGAGACAGGCGTCGAACGGTCACGATCGGTGAAAAGATCGTTGCCATCTTCCAGAAGCATATTGCGATAGACCTCTGTCGTCATAATGACAATTGAAGCCTTACTGTGCTCCACAATATCGCCGGTTACGAGTCCAACTGCATCGGACCCATAGACCGCACAAAGATCACGATATTTCTGATTGGAAAGGGCTTTAAGGGGGGTGGTGTAAATGACACGTTGGTGCTGGCGCTGAGCACGCCAGATAGCATATTCGGCCACTAATGTTTTGCCCGTGCCGGTGGGAGCTGTGACCAGAACCGAACGACCATAGCTCAGATGATGCATGGCCTCCAGTTGAAAGTTGTCTATAGGAAATGGGTAACGCTCCGCAAAGGCTGCGATGTCGGCACGATTCTCTTCGTTATCTTCAACGTCTGTTGGTCCTGCCACCACCTGTTCGCTCATGAAAATTTTTCTCTTCGTAATCTGCTAATAACATATATTAATGGAACCTATTGTAACACGAATGGGCTACTATGTCCACAAAAGTACCAGACACGCATATTGCCAGTGCATAAGATATCTCTTAGAATAGAAAAAGAAACAGAAAAGATCGAAGACAGAAAAGGAGCATGACCAATAACCATGTCAGTAGCTAACCCCAAAAGCACAGCCATTCGTCAGAATGCGCAACAGCATTATAAAGAGCTAAATGAACTGCTAGACGGGCCAATAGGACTCGCTTACGCCACAAAGCTCTATCAAATCCCCCAAGAAAACGAATGGACGATTATGGAAAATCTGGTTCACATAGTTGAATTTCTGCCGTACTGGTCTAAAGAGGTGGTAAAACTTATCGAGCATCCTGGACAAAACTTTGGACGTACGAAAGAGGACGAGGTACGAAATGCGGCGTTACGCGAACACGGTCATGATACGCTGACCCAGACCCGCGCTGCTCTGCCGGGCAGCTATGCTGAACTCGATGAAACCCTGAGCACTCTGACCGATGATCAACTGGAACTGATTGGTTACCACTCTCGCTTGGGGAAACGTACATTGGAATGGTTTATTTATGAGTTTATATTAGATCATTTGCGCGACCATGTCGCGCAGATTCAAAAGTGTATGGCTCAGATCTAGCAGCACTTCGCAAATATTGTTTCTTCCCCATCCACCCACCCTGGGAGTGAGAAGAAGAGCGGATGGCAGCCGTTGCCAAACCCCTCCCCAGGAAAAAAGAGGATGGGAGGCAGCGTAGTAGCGCTGCCTCCCATCCTCCAAAACAGGTGGGTGGGCGGGGAAAGAAAGTCTTTTGAGAAACCCTGACTCAGGGGGTGGGGCCACTTGCAAAGGAGAACCATCTCCGCTATACTAGCAGCGAACAAATAAATACATTTCTTCCAGCAATGATGAAGAAGAGTAACCCGGCAAAGATAACAGCGAGTCGATAAACGGTGTGAGATCGACAATCAATAATGGGTGAAGGGCGCTTCGGAGCTGGCTGTAATAAGTGGCTTCATTGCACGATAGTGTCGTGGCTTGAAGAAGCAGGGTGGAACCGCGCACCATACTAAAACAAGTAGTTGCCCCAGGCCTACAGCAGTATGGATTCGTCCCTGGGCGTTGTTAAATGAACGCCTGGGGGCTTTTTTGTGAGGGGAAGACTATGACACAAATGGAAGAAAAAGAGCTATCCACGCAGGATACACCGCTAGTAGCGATTGAAAAAGTTGTTTCTTTATGCAAGCGCCGGGGCTTTGTCTATCCAAACTCAGAGATTTACGGGGGAGTCTCCGGGATCTACGATTTTGGACCGCTTGGCGTCGAAATGCGCAACAACATTCGCCGGTTCTGGTGGTGGTCAATGGTGCAGATGAACGATAATGTCGTCGGGATCGAGGGCAGTATCATCACTCATCCACGCGTCTGGGAAGCCAGCGGACACGTCGAAAATTTCGTCGATCTACTGGTAGACTGCAAAAAGTGCAAACGTCGTTTCCGTCTGGACCACCTGCCTGAAGAGAACCGTGAGCAAAACAAATGTCCTGAGTGTGGGGGCGAACTCACCGAGCCACGCCGTTTTAATCTGATGATGGAGACCTATATCGGCGTAATCGAGGGCGATAAGATGAAGACCTACCTGCGCGGTGAGGCCTGTCAGAATATCTACCTGGACTATGACAACGTACTCAAATCCTCACGTGTGCAGATTCCCTTCGGTATCTGCCAGATCGGAAAAGCGTTCCGCAACGAGGTCACGCCGGGCAACTTTCTGTTCCGTCAGCGCGAGTTTGAGCAGTGGGATCTGCAATTCTTTGTTCATCCAAGCGAAATGACAGAGTGGTTTGACTACTGGAAAGAACGTCGTTTTGAGTGGTATAAAAATCTGATCAACCACAAAGACCGCTTGCGCCTGCGTGCTCACGCTCCCGACGAACTGGCTCACTACGCCAAACAAGCCTTTGACGTAGAATATCGCACTATCCTGGGATGGCAGGAGTGGGAAGGCATTCACTGGCGGCAAGATTGGGATCTTTCCCGTCACAGCGAGTACAGTGGTCAAGATCTGGGCTATACCGATCCTGAGACGCGAGAGAGATATATTCCCTGGATTGTAGAGACCTCTGGTGGGGTCGATCGCACCTTCCTGAACGTTTTGTTGGATGCCTATGAAGAGGAGCCTGACCCCAGTGGCAAAGAAGCCCGCACAGTACTGCGCCTCCATCCCTGGGTGGCTCCAGTCAAAGTCGCGGTTCTCCCTTTGCAGAAGAATAAGCCAGAACTTGTTCTGGCTGCTAAAGAGCTTCACCAACAGCTCAAGCGCTCCATGGTAGCTCAGTATGATGATGTATCGAATATTGGACGCCGCTACCGTCGTCAAGATGAGATCGGAACGCCCTTCTGTGTAACGATCGACTTTCAGACGCTGGACGATCAGACCGTCACCATCCGTGAACGTGATGGCATGACTCAGAGCCGTCTCCATCTCAACGAGGTCAAACCCTACCTGCTAGAACGCGTCACCTGGAACTACTAAAAAACAATAAAAAAAAAGCAGCGCCAGAGCAAATGCTCTGGCGCTGCTTTTTTTATTGAAAAACATCTTTCGTCTTCTCAAAGAGATTGCGGAAAATGTTTTTATCGTTCTGATCGCTGCGCTCTTTTTCCAAACGTTCCAGATCTTCAAAAAGTCGCTTCTCCTCAACGCTTAGATTGGTAGGAGTAACCACCTTCACCGTCACATGCTGGTCGCCGCGGGCGCTGCTGTGGACCACGGGCACACCCATGTTTTTCAGACGGAAAGAGCGACCACTTTGAGTACCAGGCGGAATTTTCAGTGGGGCGGTCTTATTATCAACAGTCGGAACTTCCACCTCGGCCCCAAGTGCAGCCTGAGTAAAGCTGACAGGCAGTTCAAAGATGATATCATTGCCGCTGCGTTTAAAGAAAGGATGAGGTTTCACGGTCAGGATAACATACAGATTGCCCGGCGTACCACCACGTGAGCTTACCTCACCTTCACCAGTCACGCGCACGTTAATGCCATCGTCCACACCGGCAGGAATATTCACCTTTACCCGGCGATTATTGCGCACGCGACCCTGTCCGCGGCACTTCTCGCAGGGGGTGGTGATCACCCGACCCTCACCTCTACAGCGTTCGCACATCGTCACATTGACAAACTGACCAAAGATGGACTGTTGCACCCGGCGGATCTCTCCGGTTCCCTGGCAAGCCGAACAACGTGCGGTCGAGGTACCAGGTTGAGCACCGCTGCCATGGCACTGAGTGCAATTCTCCCAGCGCGGTAGTTCGATATCTTTCTGACAGCCAAAAACAGCTTCTTCAAATGTAATGGTCAGATCGTAGCGCAGATCAGCGCCTCGCTGTGTGCCAGAACGCCGTCGAGAATCTGTCCCGGTCGAAAAGAAAGTCTCGAACAGGTCATTAATCGAGCCAAATGCAAAATCGCCATTGAAACCGGCCCCGCCAGCGCCATTCGTTACACCTGCGTGTCCATAGCGATCGTAGGCACTCCGCTTTTGAGGATCACTTAAAACCTCATAGGCTTCATTAACCTCAATGAAGAGCGCTTCCGCTCCTGGCTCTTTATTAGCATCAGGGTGATATTGTTTAGCCAGACGACGAAAGGCTTTTTTAATCTCATCCTCGGTCGCGCTACGCGACACCTCTAATACTTCGTAATAATCTCGCTTGTTCGTGGCCATTCAATGGTCCTTCGTTGTACTAAATGCAAAACAAGACGTTGCTCCAACAAGGAAAAACATGTCTCGCCCTTCTTCATGTTACACTCGTTTTATTAGTTCTATGTAGATAGGGCCGTCCCCAAGTCGCGAATGCAGGTAGCGTAGAGTCTTACTCTTCTGTCGAAACTGATCTATGATGATTGTAAGATAGTACAATTTTGGCCAGACTTACGCAAGATGATAGCCCACAAGTTATAGGGCTTCTCAGTAGCCCCTCTTGTCTCCAAAACTGGATGCAGAGACAAATACTTGTCTCTGCATCCAGTTTTTACATCTCTTTGTATTCACCTTCGATGGTATCATCTGACTGACCTGCACCTGATGGCGCATCCTGCTCAGGAGCACCATACTCAGCACCAGGCGCACCACCCTGACGATAGATCGTCTCGCTAATCTTGTGGAAAGCTTGCTCCAAAGACTCGCGAGCGGCACGAATACGCGGAACATCCTCGGTCTTAAGGGCCGCACGAATATCTTCAACCCTGGCCTCCAGTTCGCTTTTCTGCTCACCAGAGATCTTGTCAGCCAGTTCTGCAATATTCTTATCGGCACGATAGGCCGCGCTATCAGCCAGGTTGCGCTCTTCTATCTCCTCTTTCCGCCGCTTATCGTCGGCGGCGTGAGACTCGGCGTCGCGCACCATGTTGTCGATCTGGTCCTTCGAGAGACCACTGGAAGCCATGATGGTGATTTTCTGCTCACGTCCAGTCCCCTTATCGCGGGCCGAGACGTTCACAATACCGTTGGCATCTATATCAAAGGTAACCTCGATCTGCGGAATACCACGCGGAGCAGGTGGAATACCATCGAGAATAAAACTACCCAATGAACGGTTATCCTTGGCAAACTCGCGCTCACCTTGCAGGACGTTGATCTCAACGCTCGGCTGACTGTCGCTGGCCGTCGAGAAGACCTGACTCTTCTGGGTTGGGATGGTTGTATTGCGTTCAATCAAACGAGTGAATACACCGCCCATGGTCTCAATACCCAGGGAGAGTGGAGTGACGTCCAGCAGGAGTACATCTTTGACATCGCCAGTCAAGACACCAGCCTGAATGGCCGCGCCGATTGCCACCACTTCGTCTGGATTTACTCCACGATTGGGCTCACGATCAAAGAGACGCTTCACAAGAGTCTGAACCGCTGGCATACGCGTCTGACCACCAACCAGCACAACTTCGTTGATCTCGTTTGAGCGAGTGTTGGCATCAGAGATGGCCTTGGTGACTGGAATGCGGGATTTCTCAACCAGTTCTTCAACCAGTTGCTCCAGTTTGGCACGGGTCAGAGTCACATTCAAGTGTTTAGGACCGCTGGCATCAGCTGTGATAAAGGGCAGGTTGACCTCAGTGGTCATTGAGCTGGAAAGCTCTTTCTTGGCCTTCTCAGCGGCCTCTTTCAAGCGCTGTAAAGCCATCCGATCCTGCCTCAGGTCGATGCCGCTCTCACGACGGAAATCGTCTGCCAACCAGTTAATGATACGCTGGTCGAAGTCGTCACCGCCCAGATGGGTGTCACCATTTGTACTCTTGACCTCAAAGACGCCATCGCCCAGTTCGAGGATCGAGATATCAAAGGTACCACCACCCAGGTCGTAGACTGCAATACGCTCATCTTTCTTCTTGTCCAGACCGTAGGCCAGAGAGGCCGCGGTGGGCTCGTTGATGATGCGCAACACTTCCAGACCCGCAATGCGTCCTGCGTCTTTGGTCGCCTGGCGCTGGGCGTCGTTAAAGTAGGCTGGAACAGTGATAACAGCTTTCTCGACTCGTTCTCCCAGGTAAGCCTCAGCATCAGCCTTGAGCTTTTGCAGGATCATGGCCGAAATTTCAGGCGGACTATACTGCTTGCCCTGTACCTCTACCCAGGCATCACCATTGCTGGCACGCACAACTTTATAAGGCACCAGACGTTTATCGCGATCCACTTCGGAATCGTCAAATTTACGACCCATAAAGCGCTTGATCGAATACACAGTATTTTCAGGGTTGGTGACAGCCTGGCGCTTCGCAACTTCGCCCACCAGCCGTTCACCATTTTTGTTCATCGCTACAATTGAAGGGGTTGTCCGTGAACCCTCAGCGTTTGGGATAACAACCGGCTCACCACCCTCCATCACAGCAACACAGGAATTTGTCGTTCCTAGATCAATACCAATAACTTTGGCCACATTTGCCTCCTAAGAGAGTTTCTATTATAGATCATCATAGCCGTACATTTCGGCTAGAAGCTCATTCATTACCCTGGTCATATAGCGCACCACCGCGATGGCACGCCCATATTGCATACGAGTCGGACCTATCACGCCTAACAACCCACTTACCTTGCCTTCCTGGCCATAACGCGCAACAACCAGGCTGACATCTTTCATCTCATCCCACTCATTTTCCCCACCAATGATCACCTGGACCCCCTCAATCTCACGCATGTGAGAGGTCAGGGCCGGCAGGAAACGGTGCTGCTCCAAAACCGACATCACTTTGCGCACACGTGCACTGCGCTCCTGCTCTGCTCCCATACTGGTAAACTCTGGCTGATCGAGAATATTGACCACACCCTCACGATAGAATGTGTCGCCAATGGGATCGCCATGCTGGCCCAGAATGCTTGCAATTGTCGTCCCAATCAAGAGTTCGACAGTCGAGAAGTCACGGGTTTCAAGCAATTTCTTGACCTCAGACCCATTTTTCTCCTCAAAAAGCGTATTGAGTTTGAGCGCTGACGCGCTAAATTCCTCCTGAGCAATGGGTCTATCGAGCAGCAGGCGTTGCTGCTTAACCGTGCCGTCGGTCAAGACCAGAACGAGATGGGCCGAAAGCTCGGTAATCGAAAGCACTTCAAAGTGCTTCATACGCCCCTCGCTGGCCCGCGGCGGCGTCATTACTGCTGCACTATGTAACAGATGGGCCATAACTGAAGCTGTCAGACGTACCCATTGATCCAATTGATCTTGTACCTGGTAGAACTGATGACGGATCAAACGCTGCTCGTCCATCGCTAGAGCCGACTCTTGCATCAAATGTTCGACAAAGTAACGATAACCAAGGTCCGTTGGTACACGCCCGGCAGAAGTATGTGGCTGATGAATCAGATTGGCCTCTTCCAGACCCGCCAGTTCATGACGGACCGTAGCCGAACTGAAATTCAGTCTGTACTTACGCACCAGGGTTTCGGAGGCCACAGGCGTGGCGCTGTGAATGTATTCTTCAACCAGTGCCCGCAGGATCTCTTGTTTGCGCGGACTCAAAGGAATCATTTTATAGTTTTTAACCCTTCACAACATACCTTGTGAGTATGTTGATACTAGGATATGATACTCCGGTTGTCAACTTTGATTGCTAGCAGTCTCTTGCCGGGACTGCAAATATAGAATAGCACTCACCAGGGGAGATTGTCAAGTTTTCTGGCTTCTCAGTCAAAATTTCCTACAAGTTTTTCTTTTGCGAGCAAAACATCCTCTTATTATGCTCTATCGCTGCAGACGACAGAGCATATAGAAAGAAAGAAGAGAAGGATGAGTTTGCAAACCGCTTCGCAGCTTGCAAACTCATCCTTCTCTTCTGAAGATGTGGCGGCGTAACCGCAATGTTAGTTGACGGGACAGGTATCTGGCGTCTTCGGCTTTTTGGGATCTGTTGGACAGGCAGGAGTTGCTATACCTGCCTGCTGTGGCTGTTCACCCTGAATCATCCAGTCATAGTCGCCGCTTCCTTCCAGACCTGTAGAACTGCTGACATTGGACTGTACAACGCCCGAAGGAATTGGGAATGGATCGGTTGGATAGACGTGATCTGTGTGCATACCCAACTGCGTCTGGCCGCTGAGGTAAGTGATTACGTCATGCCAGATCGGACCCGCACCAGTCACACCGATGACTCCGGTCATTTGATCGTTACCGTCGGCATTGCCCGCCCAGACACCCACGACGACGCTGGATGAGTAACCAATGGTCCAGTTGTCCAGGTTCCCGTCAGTCGTTCCTGTTTTCGCTGCAACAGGACGATCCGGTGCCCATGGTCCCATCGTCAAGGTATCGATCCCACCAAATTCGTATCTCTGACGAGCGGCATTATCGGAAAGCATGCTGTTGAGCAGATAAGCTATCTGGGGACTAAGCACCTGGATGGACTGGGGATGCGCTGTATCGTAGTGATAGAGATCGTGACCATAGTTATCATAGATGTTCAGGATGTTGTGATATGGCACGTGCTGGCCGTTATCGGCAAAAACCTGGTAAGCTCCTACCATCTGATAGAGCGGAATACCGGGAGTCCCCAGGGCCAGCGAAGGACCAAACAGTTGAGGAAGGGTGTTTGGAGCTTTGGGATGCAGACTGTTATAGGTAGCCACATCGTCGTCGAGGGCCGTGATGCCCAATCTGCGAGCCATATCAACGACGTTATTAAAGCCAGCAAACATCAATGCTTTAACCGCCGGGATATTAAAGGAATTCGAGAGCGAGATACGAATGTTTGTATCATAGCTCGGATGGTAGCTGTTCAAACCGCCATAATCGTGCGGGATATAAGGAGTGCCTCCGTCTGGAAAGTTGGTTTTGTCATCGATCAATTTGATCCCCGGAAACCAGCCCTTCTCAAAAGCAGCCGCGTAGACAAATGGTTTAATGGATGAACCAGGCTGTCTGGCTGAGAGCGCGGCATTGACCTGTCCCGCAATTTTTACATTCTTGGTGTTGCTATAGTCTGCGCTACCATCCATGGCCAGGATCTCGCCCGTTTTAGCATTCTCAACAACAACGGCGGCATCGTTGACATTGTACATGGTGTCGAGCGGACCCCAGGTGCGGAGAAATTCCTGATATACGGGATCGCGCAGATTATGTTTTACATCTTTCTCGATAAACTGTTCCAGAGGCAGATCAAGGGTTGTATAGATGTTGAAACCGCCAGTCAGCAACAGGTTATAGCCGGGAATGGAACGCCCGTTCTGATCGAGATCCTGATCATGGCCAAGCTGATTGGAAAGAGTGTCGATGACCCATTGAACGAAGTGAGGAGCCAGCATAGTTTGATGAAAACCGATGATTTTCATCTTTTGAATCATAGACTCAACCTCTGGCTCCATAGCTTTAGTAATTGGTCCAAGGTCTTTGAAGTCTGAACCCAGGCCTATATTAAGATGCGCATTATCCGCTATCATCTGAGTCAATACGTAGGGTACACGGTTCGCCAGGACGTCCTGGAAGTTTTCTGCACTGACCGAGGGATCAAAACGCGTTGGATTCTGAGGAATGCCGGCCAGCAGCACGGCACGCGCCAGAGCCAGCATAGGATCTTCGGCACAAGTTTCCTGATTCTTGGAATTCTTACACTTTGTCAGGTCGCGGTCCAGATAGGCAATAGCTGGCGTACAATTATGGTTTATATCGCACTGTGGCTTGAGACCAAAATAGTCTTCTACCGCTGACTCAACCCCTTGCTCCTGTGCACCATAGGGACTGTCATTGAAATACATCTCCATAATTTTCCACTTGGGATACTGCCTGGTCAATCCTATGGCCAGAACGGCTTCACTGGCTTTACGCTGAAACGTATCCTGATTCTGTCCGCTCAAGTTTTTAATCAACTGTTGCGTCATGGTGCTGCCACCACTCTGAATCTGTCCGCCGGAAGAGGTCAACTGTGTCAGGGCACGCAACATACCCTGTGGATCAATGCCTTCGTTGGTCCAGAAAGTCGGGTCTTCGGCAGCAGTCTGGGCATCTTGCAGAACACCTGGTAAAAACTTATAGGAAATTGGGGTGCTGCGTCCACTCTCACCCCAATCTCCATTGCTGTACAAGGTATAGAGCAGGGTACCGTGCCGATCATAAATATGGGTTGATTGGGCGATACGCAAGTTAGACAGATTTTGCACTTGTGGAAGCTCGCTCTGATAGTAATTATATGCATAGCTGGCTGTTGACGAGACTCCAATAACCAGAAAGGCTGCCAGCACAGAGATCGCGATTGTAAGTGTACGTCTCATGCCAGGACGACTACTCATGATACGTTCACGCCGACGCTTACGCAGGTGGTTGATGCGCTGGACACGCGACCGTCTCCAGGGTTCAGGAAGTTCTTGTACTGGTCGGACCGTTCGGGGCATGGGCCTCATTGGCGCGGCATAACGTACCGGCGACCCTTGACTGACTGGCGGACCGGGACGACGCATAGCGTTCATTTTGTTGGACCAGCGGCGCACCATCTCTACCGGACGAGCCATAAAACCCTGTCCATTCCCCTGGTAGTTGGGGGGCGGCATCTGAGGGCCAGGCTGGCCTGGACGCATGGGGCTATTCGGTGGATAGGGAGGCAATTGACCCGATGGCAATTGACCCGATGGCGGATTTTGTCTGTTCAAACTATTGCCAGGCAAACCTGATCTATTTGTTGGTAGTGTTGGTCTATTCTGATTATTTTGGGGCTGCCAATAGGTATTACTACTCATCGGTTTTTCCTCATTTTATTATCCTTGTAAAGCTTTTCTGACAGAGAATACAGACCAACTCCCTCTATCTCATCCCTCTCGCATAACGCTGCTTCTCTCATACATATATCTATCTGATCTAACGAGTTAAACGGCTCAATATGCAGATCTTTAACAAAGGGTACCAGTTAGTGCTATTGATGGTCATCGATATCCATATTTTCTTGTAAAGATGATCTGTTTGACTGGACGAACGCCCAGTCAAACAGATCATCTCTTCTTTACAATATGGACATTCTCTACACAATTTTTCTGCACCAAAACTACCAGAAATGCATACTCAATGGCCACAAAACGCTCCGGCTATTCTCCCTTTATGCATAGGAAAGAACCGAAAGCCATTACCTGATATAGCTGTTTAGCAGCTCTCTGGTCTTTTGGGGATGAACGGTCCTGAAACTTGTCCAGTGAAACATGACATATATAGTTACTTTAGCCATAGAGACTCTTTTCTGGCTGGTTATATCTGCTATACTATGAATGCGACCAGTTGACGATGAAAGGACTAGAAGCGTTTATGTACCCAGATAGAACCACTTCGACGGTTTACAAAACCCCACAGTATACTCATCAACCCTCTCCGCTAGCTATGACCCCGGAAGAATTTCATGCTGCCGGAATACAAACTGCGGAACTGGCTGCGGCTTATTATGCTGACCGACCCTCAAAACCTGTCTATACGGCTCCTCCGCGAGAGGTGCTGGAACGGCTACGCACCAATAAGTTGCCAGAGCAAGGAATGTCTACCTCTGAAATTCTGAACTATTTCGCTCAGGAGATTATGCCCTATGATATGGGCAACCAACAACCAACCTTTTCTCCCTGGGTCAATCCAGCGGCGGCTCCGATCAGTATGTTTCTGGATCACCTGGCCAGCGTAATGAATCCCACTTCCGCCAAGGGTCTGCACGCAGCTACGGAGATCGAGAAACTGGTGATACGCTGGTTGCAAGAACTCATCGGTTTCCCAACCGTAGGCAGTGCGGGGATCTTCGTCAACGGCGGTTCGTTGGCAAACTTTCATGGACTCTCAGCCGCTCTTTACTGGGCCTCGAAAAAATACGGTTGGGATCTCCAGGAGAATGGAGTACAGGGAAACCATCCGCAGTTCGTACTCTATGGCTCACACGAGGTACACAGTTGCGTCGAAAAGTCCGTGCGACTGCTAGGTCTGGGTCTGAAAGCATATCATCGGATCGAGGTGGATAGCGAGCGTCGCATCGATCTAAGCAAACTACGTGAGACGGTCGCCCGCGACCGGGCTGCGGGTCTCTGGCCGTTCGCAGTGGTGGGAAGTGGCGGAACAGTGAATACCGGCGTAGTTGACCCACTGAGCAGTCTGGCCGATCTCTGCGCTGATGAGGAACTCTGGCTACATGTCGATGGAGCATATGGTTGGCCTGGCTTTCTAGATCCCTCGCTCGCGCATCTCTATGGGGATGGTCTGGCTCGCGCTCACTCTATTGCTCTGGACGGTCATAAATGGCTGGCTGCGACGAATACCTGTAGCTGTACACTGGTACGCGAGAAAGATATGCTGGCCGGAGCCTTTGGTTTTGAGGCCTCCTATCTCTGTTTGATAGAGAATGAAGGCTTTGGTTTAGGCGAACGCTTCGATATGCTCGGTATGTATCAGACACGCCACTTCCTGGCTGCTAAACTGCTAGGTGTTCTGCTCCAGTTGGGACGCGAGGGGTTACGTCAACATATTATTCGCCATACCAGTCTGGCTCGCGCGATGATGGATCAGATCAGATCTACTCCCGACCTGGAATTGCTGGCCAAGACCGATCTGACTGTTGTCTGCTTCCGCTATGTACCTGCCACCGCGCGGGGTAATGAGAGATATCTGAACATCCTCAATAAGGAGATCGTACGTCGTCTGATGCTCGGGGGTGAGCAGGCCTTTGTTAGCGGTACCAATCTCGAAGAGGGCCGCTATGCCATTCGCTCCTGCGCTCTCCATTATAACCTGAATGAGGACAATATACAGACCATTCTCACAGTTGTGCGCAGAGTCGGACAACAGATCGAGGCGGAATAGAGAGAGGTGGATGAGTTTGCCCGCAGCTGAGCCGTGGACAAACTCATCCACCTCTCTCTATTATAAGCTCATCTTTGACAATCTGGGCTGGCGACTGACCAAGTCTCTGCAAGCGACCTCGCAGATCGGGACTGTTATGCTCGACCTGACGGATAGCTTCCTCAACTCTCTGACGATATCTGTTATCAACGTTATACTGTTTTACTAATTCTAATGCACGATCTAGCAAAGCCAGGGATGTCAGATCTTGAGGGTCCAGATTGGCTCTAATGACCCCTATATCGTGTAAGGGAACCACTGCAATGGCCAGATTTCCTTTTTCCTCACAAATACGGAAAGCCTTTGTCAGGTACATCTGTGCATCTTGAAAGTTCTGTACCATCTCTCGCTTAGTTATGGCTATGTTTTCGTCTCTGGCGAAATACGTTTCACCTTTCTGTTTATAGATCTGACCCAACTGGATCAATGTAAATCCCTCGGCAACATGATCGTTCGTCTGAGTATGTGCCTTGAGCGCTTTCTGAAAGGCTTCTATGGCCTCCGCGCCTTGCTGCTTTTTTCCGTACACAATACCCAGATTGTAGAGTACCCACCCCTCTTTTCGCCGCTCCGTTTTTATACGAAACAGCTTCAGAGCTTTTTCATAGCAATCTACAGCCTTATCCAGACTGACTGCGTCCTGTTCAGATTGATTATCATAGATGCGCCCCAACAAATTAAGAGCTTCGGCTGCGCCCAACTCATCTCCCTGCTCATCATAGAGATGTAAGGCCTCCTCAACCTGCAAACGAGCGCGATCTGTCTGGCCCAGGTTTAAAAAGACCTCTCCAACCTCTTTCGCTATATCTGCCATACTCATTTTATCCGGTACCTTTGTAACCAGATCAGATGCCCGCTTGTACTCCCGCAATGCTTCCTCGTATAACCTTTGGGCCTGAAAAATTTTTCCCTGCTGAAAGTACATGCTCGCCTCGCCTCGTTTATCACCGGTCTGCTGATAAAGCCTGGCGGCCTCGCTGAAAGCCTTTATCGATACATTTTGATTGCTTTGTGCATCGTAGAGAGCGCCTCGCTGTCCGAATAGTTCCGCCTCCGCTTGATAGTCACGTACCGACAGAATTCTGAAACGCTTCAAAGCTTCCTCATATAACTCCTCTGCCTTCTTCAAATCTCCTTGCTCGAACAATGTGTCCGCCCATATCTTATATGTCCTGGCCCCTGGCAATGTCATATCCCCGCCAACAAGCTGGTTCAGTCGGCTTAAACCTGCGCTCAATTGCTCCTGTGCTTCGTTGAAACTCCCCATCTGCTTGTAGAGCTTCCCTAGCTCCAGAAGCACCTCCGCTTCTTTTATCTGACTATCTGGTTTTTGCTTATAGAAACTTTGGGCCTGGAGAAAAAAATTCCTGGCTTCTTGTAATTCGCCGATATGCTGATAGATCCGTCCCTGGAGCAGAAAAAAAATGGCCCGTTCCTCTGGTTGAGCCTGCCACTTCTCTGCTGGCAACATGAGACAAAGTTCAAGCAATATCCCGTACTCGCTCCATTTTTCTAGATCAAGAAAGACAGCATGCGTTTGCAAGATATCGAAGGCATAGCGCCATTGTCCCGCCTGACAGCGATGCCAGGCAGCTTCAATCATCGGATAAACTTCATCGATAGTCTTCCCACGTGCACCTTTGGGCACGGCAAGCATCAAAAGATAAGCCGCATGGACGTGCGCACCGATCTTTGCCTGTCCATCGGTCCAGACATCATAGACATACTCCCTGATCAGTGGATGCAAGCCATAGGTATCTTTCCCCATCGACTCAACCAGAGAGAAACTCTGGAGCAGATTGGCTGAAGCAACTTGCTGACTCGTGGCGTTACGAGTCAGCACATTCATAATCTTCTGAATTATCTCTCGTTTGATAGGTTCACGGTAGAGCGCGAGTCCCTGGAGTATGAAACGGTATTTACTGTCAAGCTGGTCAAAGAAGATCTTGAAGAATTCTTTAGCTGTATTGTTGACCCAATAGCGTTGATATTCAGCACTCACCAAAAAAGCTGCCAGAGTGATAGAGCGTTTTTGCAAATACACGGCCAGAAGTCTCAGGGCAGTGGCATGTCCATGACAGTGATCGACTACTTGCCGCATATCCTTTTCGCTGCCCATCACTTTCCAGGACCGCAACATATTCACACCCTCATCAACGGAGACACCTGGAGCCTTATACTCCCTCAAACGGTCCTGATTACCGGTGGGACGGACACAAGTCGTCAAAAGAATTCGACAACGGCAAGAACCTTGATCTAATCTGAGCAGCCATTCCCTTATTTCAGGATAGCCTTTCAGTACATTGCCAGTCTTTTCATCCAGAAAGCGATCAAAGCGTGCGAGAATTAGCAGGCGCGATTTCTCTGTAGTGGCCATTGCGCCAAAAAGTATGTTAGCAATCTCATAAGGCTTTTTGCTGACAAGGGTTGAGTCTAGTTTGCCGAGTGCCCGAAGTATTTCAGTGGCAATACCATGAAACGTATCGTTTGCATGGATCTCCCTGATCCAGGTTTTCTCCTGAAAACTTTCAGCGGTCTGGGTCTGGGCGTCTATATACTCGCCCACCAGTGTGGCAAGCGTGGCTTTACCGACACCTGGCAGACCCGTCAGGATAACACCATTGGTATTTGTATCCATCAACTGATCAGAGATCTCTCTGACCGTTTGATCACGTTGTTGAAGCTGACCCGGAGGAGGAAGATGGCGTCCATAGGAACTACTCGTCATACATCACCCCGTTGTCCTTTCTTTACAAGTTGCCGGCGGGTTAGATACTCTTTGCGATCTGTTTATAAACCCCTTGCGCTGTGCTCAGAGATATCTGGGGACTTAGGAAAGGCAAGTTTCGCATAAATAATAGTTATAGCACTGCTTTATATGGAGAAATAGCAGTCTGCCTTGCCTTTTGCTATGCATATAAAACAAGAAAGCGCTACTCCTGGTAAGAGTTCTAAGGCTCAAATATATTGACCGTCTTATCCCAACTTCCTGAAACAATATATTGACCGTCAGGAGACCAGCATAACGCATTGACCCAACTCTGGTGCCCATTATAGATAAAGTGAGGTTCCTCTCCAGCGATGTCCCAGACATGGACTGTGTTATCCCAACTGCTGCTGGCAAGACTATGGCTTTTCGTAGGCGACCACGCAACGGCTGAGACCACATCTTTGTGCGCGTTATACCCTTCTCGCTTCTCGTGAGTGGCTCCATCCCAGATACAAACGGTTGTATCTTCGCTCGCGGAGGCCAGATAGCTGCCGTCTGGTGACCAGGCCAGGGAAGTCACTCTGCGTCCGTGACCTGCGGATATCAGAGGATGAGTGTTGGTGACTTCGTTCCAGAAATGAATCTCCCCATCATCTCCCGCAGACGCGATACTATCCCCACGCGGTGACCAGGCCACCGCACAGATGCTCTCACGATGCTGGTAGTAGGCATACCTGGTTTCTCCAGTAGTGGCATCCCACACGCGCACCATACGATCATCTCCGGCTGAGGCCAGATACCTGCCATCAGGCGACCACGCGACCACGCGCACAATGTCGTAATGTTCGCTATAGATCGTGCTGAGATAGCCGGTGGTAGCCTCCCACACCTGTACGGTCTTATCTGCACTGGCCGAGACAATAAATCGGCTATCTGGTGACCAGGCCACATGCCAGATCTCGTCGGTATGACCATGATAGGCATACACAACAGAGCCGGTGGTGGCATCCCACACCAGCACCGTCCTGTCACGGCCCGCAGAGGCTATATAGCGACCATCAGGCGACCAACTCGTACTGCGCACTCCATCGGTATGCTCCCGAAAAACAAGTGGCTTGATCGACAATGAATGTGTTTTTACACTCTCTAACGCGGCTAGAAACTCGCGCATACTGGCGAAACGCGCATTTGGATCTTTCTCTAGCAGACGCAGAATAATGGCGTCAATCTGTGGCGATAATGCTGGAAGTAATTCACACAGTGGAACGGGACGAGCACTCAAATGTTGACGTAAAATGGTCTCATACGTCGCCCCAACGAAAGGCGGATGTCCCGCTAACCACTCGTACATCACCACCCCAAGCGCATACTGATCGCTCGCACGTACCGCACGGCTATTAAGCTGCTCGGGCGCAATATAAGCCGGAGTTCCCTGCGGCTGCTGCGGCTGCTTGACGTCCCAGGTATACGAAGTGGTCGCAATCCCGAAATCTCCGAGCAGAATCTGATCGCTCTCCCCCACAAGCATATTTTCCGGTTTTACATCTCGGTGGACAATGCCCATATCATGGATATACTGTAATGCTTCCCCAATTTGATACACATAGGTAAGCACAGTCTCCCAGTTCAATTGACTTCCCCTGGGATAACGTTGACGTAGATTACCATTTGGAATATAGTTCATTACAAGAAATGGTTGATTGTCAGCTATACCGAAATCTGTTATACGAACGATGTTTGGGTGCATAAGGCGAAAAGCACGCGCTTCTTTGAGAAAGTTGAGAAGGTGATCTTTATCGACACTTGCGGACAGAATCTTGACGGCCACGATGGTTTTCTGGTGAATATGCTCAGCAAGATAGACCTTCCCAAAATTCCCTTTCCCAAGACACTCTCCCAGCAAGTAATCGTCGAAACGATTGCCCGAAAGATTTCTATTCATCACATATATTCCTAAAAAAATAGTAGTGGCCTGTATATTGACGGATACTGTATATATGATACCATATACTACATTGAATTGGTAATGCCTGTTCCCTGTATAAAGACGCACCGGGAGAATGGCGTCAGCTATGCAGCGTTCGGAAAAAGGAAAAGGAGACTTGTCATGCCGGGTCAGTACGATCAGACACTCAGTCGCCAGTATCCGGGGCTATTCGTTATCTTGCTCGATCAGTCTGAATCGATGGGACAAAAAGGCGTAACGAATGGTGTGAGTAAAGCAAAAATCGTCACAAACTATGTGAACGATATTATTCAGAGAATGATCGATATTGCTCAGGTCAATGAACTCTCGGGCAGACGGAAAAACTATGCCTATGTCTCAATTCTAGGCTACAATGACAAGGTGTATCCACTGCTCTCAAAGAATCTGAAACCTCTCTCACTACCAGATCTGGATGACCAGGAGAAGGGCATGGCTCCCTCTGAACGTCTGATTATGGACCAATCCGGGAAAATCATCCGCCGCATACAAGAGAAGCATCGCTTCTGGATCGAGCCAGAGGCAAAGGGTCAAACTGATATGACGCTGGCCTTTGAAGAGGCCGAACGAGTAATCCAGAACTGGCTTTCCTCTCCACCAGAACCCATTTCACGGGAACAGGGCGCAATCATGCAGATGCCCAGACATATGAGCTTTCCACCCATTCTGATCAATATCACGGACGCGAAACACAACGGCAGACGCGATCCTGATGAGGTGATCGAACGCATCGGTCAGATGAAAACCGACCACGGTCACGTGCTTATTTATAACTGCCACATTACACATGAGAGCGTACAACCCTGCTGTTTTCCTCCCAGCATCGTTGAGTTGCAACACTATACTCGTGAGAAACAGGCTGAGCGCCTGTTCTATATGAGTAGCGAGATGCCCGATATCTTGCTGCATAAAGGTGAACAATACATGCGTATGCCTATCACGCCAGGCTCACGCTGTTTTGTCTATAATGCCAACCCGGATATACTGCTGAAATTCCTGCAATGGACGACCCTCGGTAAAAGCGAGGACAGAGGTCGGTAATGAAGATTGCTATCCTATCTCCTACCATACATTTCTGGCTACGTCTTGTCGCGCTTGCTATCGGCATTGCGACAATCCTGGGAGAGTTGGGCTTTTTGCTTTTGATTAGCTTATCTCCCGGGAGCCAGCAGACGCCTCTAGTCCTCAATCTACTGATGCCCGGTGCGGGCATAGTTGTAGGAGTTCTTACATGCCTCTTCTGGTATTTCTCTAAGCCTTGGGAGCAAAAAACGCTCATTCAGACGAATCAACAGACGCCGTTGCCGCTAGTACAAACAGGCGAAATAAGTGAACTGGACAATCGACAGGAAGAGCACCATACTCAGCCCGTAGAGCCACTCGTTCGTAGTCTGGAAGTCCAACCCTTTCCAGCGGAAACGTCCAGAGCATCTGGCATTGTCCCTGCTCCCACCGAACCGTTTATAAAGCAGCCGCGCCTCGTGCCAGAAAGAGCTGCTTTTCTCACTCACTTCCGCGTTTATACTCTTTCCAAGGAAGGAGATGTAAACCAGGATAGCTGCTTCTCATTTAAAAGCAGTGAGCTCTGCCGTTTTGCAGTTACCGATGGAGTCGGCGGAAGTTTTCTGCCAGGCAAATGGGCCGAAATTGTGGCCCGCAATTTCAGCAATTTGGCAGAAGATCTGACGACAGCCCAAAAATGCGTCGAATGGCTCTCTGCCTGTAGCGATGAATGGCAAGATTGGGCCGATCAAGAGTGGATTCCTCGTGCGAATCAGCTGCGTGGCTCCCCTTATGATTGGAGTAACGATCGGGAACGAGGAGCAGAAACGACACTGATCGGCTGCTCCTACTCTCCTCTAGTGCTGACCCAGACGGGCCATACGAATATTCTGGTAACGGCGGTCGGGGATGCTACGTTTTTCCTGGTCCGTCAGACCAATCCGCCGGACGGACGATGGCAGTACCAATCTTTCGCGCTCCAGGCTTCCGAAGATTTTAATTCACATCCTCAAACACTTCCCTCTATGGGAATAGATACACAAAAAGTCTGGCGACAGGTGAAGCAGAAGCTCTATTCTGCTCATCGTGGCGATTATCTTTTCCTGACCACGGATGCTCTGGCAAAATGGATTTTGTTGCAGATCAAACAGGGCTTCAGTCCCTGGGAAAAGTTGCTTGGTCTGACTAGTTCTGAAGCCTTTGGTGAGTTTGTTCTCCGAGAACGAGAACATCGTTTTATGGACAGAGATGATACAACTATGATGGTTGTGCCTCTTTTCTAGAAAAAATCACTCAGTGCATATATCAAAGGATATCATTTAATGGATGAATTTATCGCTGGCAAATATTGGCCGACACGCAATGACTACGATTATGCGATGGAAGAGATCTCGGAACACATGCTTGATCCTGATTTGCGCGAGGGAGTGCTTGAAAGACAGCGCAGAACGAATATGCTCGTTCACCGAGGCCGCGATGCGTATACCTGTCTCTATCATATCGATGAATGGATGCTCCGCTGCTTCTGTCATTCCGAATTCCAGGAACAAGGGACGCGTGCGGATGTCCTGGAACGCTACAAAAAACTAGAGCATTTCTACCAAAAAAATCAGACACGCGTCTCAGCGCTCGTCCCCATCTATTATGTCGAACGAGGCATCAGGGTCGATTTTTTTAAATATGATAGGTACTCAAACGAGATCAGAGAATATATTAAAACCGCTGATGTCCCTTTTGTCAAAATGTCTTTTATAAGAGCCATAGCGCTGAATAGTTTCATAACATACAATCTTCAGGATAATCAGAGAATGCATCAGTTGAGCGATGCGTGGCTCCATATGATAGAGGAGATGGAAGCGATTCCTATGGCACATGGCGATCTGGATCTGACTAATGTGCTGGTGCAGGAGAGTCCTGCGGGCACAGGACTTGTTCTGAAATTAATCGATTATGATAACACATGGATTCCTGAGTTTGCCAGTTATCACTATCCCTTGCCTGAGCAGGGACATGAATTTTTTCAACATCCCTCGTTCTTTGGCAAATCAAGGACGTTTGATGAAACCATTGATCGCTTCGCGGCTCTGGTGATTTATATCTCTTTGCGAGTTCTAGCAGACTTTCCAGAGATGTATCAAAAGTGGAATCTCAATGATAATCGCTTGATTTTTAGTCCCAGCGATTATCAGGCTGAGCAAAGAGATAAATCTGAGCGAATCTCTCTGGTGAGAGGGATGCGCATCGCGAATCTCTCCCCTTATCTCGACGAACTCTCTGCCTGTTTGCGCCAGAAGCGCATGCCCAGGAGCCTGACAAGTATTGGTGAGAAATCTCTCGAACTCAATAATGTTGCTGAACCAGACGAGGAACAAGGAGAACTACAAGCTTTTCCCGTTTTTGAAATACGCATTACCGACTGGGATAAGGCGGAGTATTCTCCGAGAGAGAACTCTCTCCGTGCTCAGCGCCAGACTGCACATAGCGCTCAACCTTCTTATCAGGCGCAAGAAGAGGTACGCTTTCCCCAGATCACTCCTCAGGATGAGCGTCCTCAGGATGAGCCACCTTCACGGTACCGACGTATAGAAGAGCGCCGCCAGAAAAAAGAGCCGCTTCCGCCAGTTGCTCCTGTGCAACCACAAATCAGCCAGTTTTCGCCGAACCAGCGCGTCCCTCAACCTGAGTCTCCTGCCGCGTTCCCAGGATCACAGATTGATCAGCCTCTTCCAGGTCAACCGGTTGCTCCTCTACCCATTCAACGTCAGCCAGATGAGCGTTTTCCTGTTCAACCTCACGTACCACAGGTCGATAATCCTCTACCCGTTCGACAACAGCCAGACGAGCGTTTTCCTGTCCAACCTCACGTGCCGCACGTCGATGACCCTACGCCTGTTCAACAAGAGGACACTACTGATCGCCTTCCGCGTCCACCTCGGGTGCCTCAACCTGATGCCCCAATGCCTGTCCAGCAACAGCAGGTTATTCCTCTCCACCAGCCAGAACCACTGACGCCTCAGCCTGGGAATGTCCCCTTCTTCCAGCAGACACCTGCTCAGGCTCAACCCGGTTGGACCACTACACCTCAGCCCACAAATTGGTCGCAGCAAGCCACGGAACATGTCCAGCCCGAATGGCCGATGCCACCGGCCCCCTGGCTACAGCAGACCATGCCTGGAAATCCACCCGATCAGACCCCTCTCTCTAATAATCCATGGGCTGCCCTGGAACAGCAAAGACTGATCCTGCCTGGTACACCTCCCTCTTACTCGACCAACCCACACCCGATTGAACATGCTCAAAACGCCAGGCCCAATAAACATAGAACAGCACTCATCGGTAGTCTCATCGTTTTTGTCATCCTGGCCTTGCTAATAATTCTGCTTGTGCTGGTCATTTCCGGTGCTCATATTGCAAATGAACCTTTACCTGATCTGGCATTCCGCTTGCTTCAAGGAGGTCACAATGTTGGATAGAAGCGATACAATTGCGTTGCTGATTGGCATTCCATCTCTGGTTCTGCTTCTCCTGGTTATTGGACTTTACCTGCTGCAAAGGATACAGCTATTGTCGAAAAACAACATGTATCCACGTCTAGCACCCGCTTCTCTCCCGTCCCAAAACAACTCTGGCGCAAAAAGACAGAGCATTTCTATTTCCCCTACGATGAACCAGAACGTGCAACGCATCGTTCAGAACCTCTCGCTGGGAAATTGGCAGGATGCTCTTGAGTTAATTTCCGACATCTGTCAAAAAAAGCCGGAACTCTGGTCGCTTGTGCGTCAGCAAATAGCCTCGCTCACGCCATCCCCTCAAGTTCCGTTCGCCCTCCACAGTGAATGCCAGAGTGCATTGACCTATCTCAGCCAGAACAATCAGCAGCGAGATCTGGTAGTCTACAACACCTACGCAATCCTCATGACGAGCGCGTTGAACTTGAATACTGCTCCTGCTTTCTCCTTAAATGCAGCCGACATCTGGACGCAGATGGGATATGCTTACGAATATATGGCGATCCTTTTCCCGCATATGAACGATAGCTGTCAGGAAGCTGCACTTCATTGCTATACACACTCGCTAAACGTGTGCCGAAAACTGCACACTGACTCCAAACAAATAAGAAATATCTGCCGGATAGGATCTCTTTTGCGTCGGAAACAATCCAGGGAACCTGATGCTCTTGCCTACTGGCACGTTGTGCTTGACTACTATGAGCAGGCGGAAAATTTACTCAAGAATATTAGCAATCCTTTTATACCCGAACTGATTGAAATCTATTCAGCGATTGGAAACTCAAATTATGCCCTTTTTCAAATCCAGCCAGGAGAAACGTATCTGCGCAGGGCACGGGATGCGTATATGACCCTGGATCGCATCTACCAGCAAAATCCGCCAGCCGATCAGCTCTCCCTCCAGAATCTCAAAGAGAATATGCGTCAGATTTCCACTGACCTGCAACATATACCCGGCTATGCACCGCGCAGTTAAGACCTGGCTCAATTCGTATGAACTATTTCAGCTCCGGCCTCAAAAGGCGAAAAGTCAAATCCGCGCTCGAAATACTCTGCGTAATCCCTTAAATATGCCTGGGGGATACCTCCTACTTCCTCAGGAGTTGATAAAACTTCCTTGCAGGCCTCCTGTACATAAAGTAAATGTAAAGGTTTTCTTTGACCGATGGCCTTCTCTACTGCCAGCGGTATGATACGTTGCGAAATATCAGAGTAGGTATAGCGATGAAAAAGACCATCATCGACAGGGTGCGAACGAGGCCTTGTCGCACCAGCGAGAAGCTCAGGATTCGCTATGTTCATTGGTCCCAGGAGGTAACGAAAGAGGGAAGCGCGTTGCTCGAAGTTGGGCCGACTGAAGTGAAAAGAGGCGCTCGCACGTCGGAGAAGAGCTGAGTCAAGCGCATCGAGCAGGTTTGTACAAAAAAGCACGACTATGGGCAGACCGCGCAGTCGGTCGATGCGCTGAATCAGGGTGTTCACTCCAGCATCGTCTTCATGGTGTGTTTGACGCGTGCCACGAGACTGAGCCAGAGCATCGGCTTCGTCGATCAACATGAGCACAGGTATCTGTTCCTGCTCATGACAACGCTCCGCTTCGTCAAAGGCCCGCGAGATATTCTGGGTTAACTCACCTACATGCCCTCCACCACGCACTTGAGAGTTGACGATAAAGAGGGCCATGGAAGTCTTTGCATCCTTCGCTATCTTGCTGCCAATACTCCTGGCAAGTGCGGTTTTACCGGAACCCACGGCACCTTCCAGAATAATCAGTGGATAACGGCTCCGTAAGGTCTGAACCAGACTCGCAGGAAAAGAGGTGCTGTAGTATCGTTGAATCCAATCATCGATGTACTGTTGATTTAATAAGATACTCAATGTCCGCTCCATTGAGCTTTTAGTATCATTCAAACCAACCAGTCCGCTATAGATCTTTTCCT
Source organism: Ktedonobacteraceae bacterium (assembly GCA_034438135.1). Classification (GTDB taxonomy): domain Bacteria; phylum Chloroflexota; class Ktedonobacteria; order Ktedonobacterales; family Ktedonobacteraceae; genus Paraktedonobacter. The sequence continues at coordinate 26,830 of DAOTTL010000299.1, forward strand.
GCTGTTCGTTTGGATAACGAATCACTTCGGCGATAAAGACTGAGATGTCCTGGTGCTCGTCCTTTGGGCGTTCAAGATATTGCGCCATGTAAGAGGTGCTCTGATCAAAGGTGTTCGCAAGGAGTGGTTCGAGCGTTGTCACCCTGGCCCGCAGTTCGTATGAACTGATACGGATCTGGATCTCTCGTCCCACCCAGAGACGCCGTTGCGAGGATTTCATCATTTGCTCACGAATAGTGTTGGCAACAACTGCCTGTAACGCTACATAAAAATCCTTTTCCAGGGTGTTATCTGTCGTACTCCAATATTTCCAGATCACCTGGCGAGCCGTTTGGGGTATTTCATCTTGATTTAGAGCCATTGTCTGTTCCTCATGTATATTTTACTTGAGCCGCAACTGATCACCAGGAAACGCTCAGGACGGTGAACCCTGGTCAGGACCATACGACCTTCCCTACCACCTGACATCTTTTCTTCGAGCAACCATCGGCTGTCTTCTACAACCTTTGACAAGCAATAGACCGCAGGAACAATGTCCGTACATAGGCAGGCAACCGGGCGAATCCCAGATCTATCTTTATCTACGTTCTTATTACTCCATCGTACCAGCAATACGCTAGTATCCCTGTTTCTCGCGTTCCGCCTGATGAGGCGTAGTGCGACGTGGCTTTGGAGTAGTGGACGCTTGTTCACTTTGCTCTTTTTTCTGTCCCTTGACCTTGCGACTCTCTATGGCCAGGGGATCGGTAGAGTCCAGGGCAATATTTACCTCCTGGATACCATCATCTTTCGAAAGTTTAAGGCCTCCTTCGGGCATAACTATAGCATGATAGCCCATATCTCCATTAAACGCGTCTATCTCTACACATCCTCCTACAACCTGTTGAGCCACATTCTCGTACTGCATGCTAGCCAGAACTGCCCGCAGTCGCTCGACCAGTTCAGCCTGCATTTTGTTTTTGGTCGGCTGAGCCTGTACTTCTGGACGATTGAGCATTTGTGGACTGATCCTTCGACCCTGGGCCTGGGCCTCCTGCATGCGTTGCGCAGCCGCTGGCTCCAGAATGTAGAGTCCCTTTGCACGCAAGGCTGCGAAAATCCTTTCGGCATCCTCGACGCAGGCATTGCCTGTATATCCAATGAAGTCATAGGCTATATCTCCATCGCGTGAGATTTCAAACGAGATGATTCGGTCGTCCCTTTTCGTCTGCACCGGGATATCCTCTTGACTCTTGCGCCTGCGCATCGGCTGACTGACTGGTGTGGCAACGACACGCAGCGTCTCGCCATTCTCTTGTAGCGGACCCTGCTCACCGGTCGCGAGGTTGAAGCCCAGTTCGAACACTGTCTCTGCAATCGTCCCAGCCACGAAGCGCTGCTGAAATTTCTCTACAACATCAAAGATCTCTTCCCTTAAAGAAGAAATCCGTTGTATCGATGTCGCTAACCGCTGCCTGGCCCGCACAAGTCCCTCGCCAGTCAACTGTTGTATCTCCTCAGACAGCTCACGCACCCGCTCCGCCAAACGGAGCAAGATAGGCCGATCGGGAGCATCGAGACGATTGACTCCTGCAAGCATGCTAGCCAGTGCATCTAACACCCCAAGTTGTTCGTTGATCTGACTGTTAACCGTCAGGCGCGTCTCTAACAATTCGCTGGAGACTGCATCGGCCAGGGTACCGACACTCTGTCCGGCCTCTGCAACACGGTGCAGGGCCGCTGCAAGGTCACTTCGAGCCTGGATAGATGCTTCTGATAGGAGTTGTCTAATGGCATCGCGCTGTTCAAGGAAACGCACTCGCTGCTCACTGCCAAGTTCTTCCAACCACTGATTGATCCCATCCAATTGTCCACTGGTCAGATGATGAGTATCATCGAATTCGCGCCGCTGTTGCTGCTGCCATGACATCTTCCCTTCCTCACCCTGCCGCACCTTGCGCAGACGTTCAACCAGAGGAACGATGATTTCCGCTGATGTGTCCAGGGCCTCTACGCCCTGTTGAAGCAAAGCAGGCGGTAGTGTGGAGCGACCTGCAATGAGTTCGCTTTTCAGTTCTTGCTGAGCCTTTCGACGTGCCAACTCGGCAGGTGAGAGCTTGAGGGAGGGGTTAACTTCGGCCAGAGCAGCCTGGGCACTCGCCATGGCCTGACGCAAAGCAGCCTGCTCGTTTTCATACGAGCGTCGCGATGGGATAACCTCTCGATACATCTGAGCAATTGCCATGGCTTCCAACTGGCTTCTCAGGAATGGACTCAACGATTCCTGGATCGAGCGCTGATGTTTCTCCATACTCTTGACATCTTTAGCGCGTTCCTGGTTACCTTTATCTGACCAGGCTTTCAAGCCTGCAAGAGCATTCGCACCCACCCACATTAGACCATCAGCAGCAAGCACCCCGGCTCGTAGACCTACAACCAGGGGCGACCCAGCAGCCAGGCAGGCCTTGCCTGCTCCTTCAGTGCTCATAGTGCTCCTCTCCTCTCAAAATTTACTGCCCACTCGGACCAAGTTTGCGCTCAATCTGACGAATGGCGTCATCTAATCTGGCGGCATCAATGGTCTTATCAGCTCTCTGAATCTGTTCATAGATGCCAGTTCCGGGCAGCGTCGGAATCACCGAGTAGAAATTGCAGGCCCGAATAGCCAGCAGACTTTGATAATCATAGACCTCACGCCGGTAGTTTGGCTTAAAATCGTGTACGGCCTGTAACAGATGATGGGACTCTAAGAGGGGCATGCTGGAGTGCCTGGGCGGACCGTTATAATCAATAATTTCTTCGTAAACGAGTTCTATAGCCCTGCGCACAACTATCTCAAGACTGGCCCCGGTCAGACCCATTTCGGAGGTTATTCGCGCCACTTGCAAAAACTTATCGAGATCTGACTGACTTGGTCCACCCGCTTCTCCCGTTCTTTCGCTCTGCATGAGATCGGCCCCATAGGCTATTTGAATACGTCCTCCACTCTGTGTAACGATGTTCTCAACCATCGTTGCCAGGATACGACAGGATTCCTGAACATCTGGCACCAGCAGCGGCACGACCCGATCAAAACGACGCAACAACGCCGCGTCCAGAATATCCGCCCGGTTGGTTGCCGCAACCCAGAGAATACGTCCGCGATTGGCCGCATTGCTCATCTCCTCCAGAATACGCGCAAACATACGCGCACCTACCCCACCATCTCCACTCTGGCCCGTATCGCGCCTTGCCATAGCCTGATCGATCTCATCGATAAAGACAATGACTGGATGCAGATCTTTGAGCAGGTTCAGCACCATTTCGAGGTTGCGCTCAGAACTGCCAACCCACTTGTCCTGAATGTTGCGCATCTTGACCAGGTTAAAGCCGCTCTCCTTCGCCAGCGCCTCAGCAATAATCGTCTTTCCGGTACCCGGAGGTCCGGCCAGGAGCAGACCACTGGGTACCAGTGGTGAGTATTCGCTGCTCAACATAAACCTGGTGCGCTTACTCAGATAGAGTTTGAGGTTCTCCAGTCCACCGATTTCATGAAAACTGCGCATCGGCGGCACAATCTCTAACAGGCCCGCGCTCTGAGTTTGAATAACCTCGGCCTTTACGCGCTGCACATCTGCGCTCTGCAAAACGGGGTTCTGTCGATTACGATCTCCGTTCTGACGCTTTTTGGCATTGTATGTTTCGGCAGCCAGCCGACGACTGAGATTATCAATATCTGTGAGACGCATGCCCTGGGTTGCTCGCGCTAAGCGACGCGCCTGCTCGCCCTCGGTGAGACCAAACTGGGTAGGACTCAGCGGAACCAGACGAGGTCGCGCTGTTGACATTTTAAAGCGGATAAAGGCTATACGCTCGTTCTCATCGGGCAGCGGCACACGAATGGCACGACATCCACTTCCCTCAGCATACACACTTGAAGGAATCTGTCCGATATTTGTGGTCAGTAAAATGATTATGTTATAGGTCTTACGGATCTCGGGATCGAGCGCCCAGCGCTGAACAACCTCCAGGGCTTGAAGTTGCTCGCGCTCCCCCTGGCCCTCGCCAAGATGAAACGGAATGAGCTTCTCCGCATAGTCCAGAATGACAGCTACCGGTCGCTCACGGTCCTCATCAAGCGGATCGCTGTATTTCTGGCGCAAGGCCTGTCCCAGTAGTTTGAGGTTTTCAGAGACATCAGTGGGAAGATCAATTCCCTCTTCACCCTGCGTTCTGCCAGCGCCATGCATTTTCTGATAGATCTCATAGATGCGGCGCATGCCAGGACCCTGCGACTCCCGTTCGAATGTGAGTGTATCTCCCTCTTCCTCAGCGTCGTCAGCCCTGAGACCATAAGCTAGCGAATAAGTATAGATCGATTGACAGGAAAACGTTGAAAACAGAAAGTGATAGAGATATTCGCGCAACGTCTGCAAACTCTCACTATTCAGAACCACCTCTCCTCCACGAGTATAGGTGCCTTTTTCCTGGTCATGCCGTTCGTTCAAGTCAAGAATATAATCAGCAAGATTAAAATGAAGCACAAATTGACGCGCAATACGTCCCTCTTGAAATGTAATCAAGTCTTCTATCCACGCAGGATGAACCGGCGTTTGGACCCTTGTGGTATCAATATTCATAACTGCGGACATCCTTTATGGTCGGTCACACATCACTTGACGGGAACGAGAAGCAGATGTGCAGAGGGCGGGAGCCCTTTGCCTGAGGTCCGGGACTGTGCCCCGGTTCTCTCCTCTCTCCCAGGTGGGGAGCGGATGCTTCAAACGAAGTGTGACAGACCTTTACCCACAGAGTGAGATGTGATCGACCTCTACATCTACTCCCATTTCAGCACATAGACTCAGAAATTCCTCAATACGTTTTCTCGACCCTTTGAAATAGAGCTTCCCGTCCGGCCAGAGGCGTACCAGAAAGCGGTCGATCTCCTCTGGTTCATCGATAAACTCTCCCACAGGTAACGCGGGGATTAAACGCGAAGATCCTGACTCAGGTTCCTGCTTCACGCTTGCTTCCTTTCCTCTGAGTAGGGCTGTTCACTCCAATACACCCTGCTTTTCTGCTCAATGTTCGCACGGTCAATGCTATCCATCTAACCATTCGCGCTTCACATCGTCCGCGCTTGCGCCTCCCTGAGGTGCAACTGGCGCTTGCCTTCCATCCGCTCGTGCGGAACCTGCCGGTGACTGATAATTTCTCTCCCACTCCGGTTTCACATCGTCTCCACTTCTATCAGGAAGAGGCACTGGCGCCTGGGAACCTGCATGGTTGTTTACCACAGGGTTTTCATCCATAGGCCTTACATTGGGAATATCATTCTGTAAACTATCGATGCGTTGAGTTAATTTGATGCTCTCTTGCTTCAGCCGCGCAACTTCCTGCTTGTATTTATCTATAGTTGCATGCAGTTGTTGAAGCTCCCGATCCTTATTGTCCGTGTTCTGACGCAGCGCGGCTACCTCATCTTCCAGACGATGCATCTTCTGATTTTCGCGCCGCAACTGCTCCTCGCGTGTACGGCTCTCACCTTTCTCCTTCTCAAGCTCACTCACCCGAAGATTTAACGCGGCGGATGATTTGGTCGTGCTGGCTATCTTCGCCAACGCTTCATCTCTTTCCTGACGAAGATCTCTTAACATTACCTGCTGCTTCTTATTTGCATCGATCCAGCGCTGACTATCCTCTCTCAAGATGGGAGCCTCGGTCTTCAACTGGTCGTACTCCTGCTGGATCTTGTCCAGATTGCTTTTGAGAGTCAGAGACTCGCTGGCCATGCGTGCAAACTCTTCAGGAGTGGGATTCACCGGCTGAGGTGGACCAGAGATAGTGCCTGGCAGGCGCAGAACGACACCGCTGAACAATGCAACATGCTTGAGTCTACTCATAAACAGCGCCAACTCGTTTATATGTCCGAAAGGATCAATGCCAGGAAAAGCGGCTTTAATGCGCCTGGCAAGTTCTCGCACCCGGGCATCATCGCGATTGGAGTTGGCATCCAGTCCCATTACCGCAGTTTCAACAGAGAGCAGATCAAGTTCCATCCACATGATCGGTCCGCCATCTTCCGGGTGAATATACAAAATCATATTGTACTGCGAG
>DAOTTL010000300.1:0-7206 GCA_034438135.1 Ktedonobacteraceae bacterium
TCGGAGGCAGCGCGACCGCGCTGCCTCCGATCCTCTTTTTTTCCTGGGGAGGAGCCTGGCTAAGCAGCGACTTTTGCGAAGCACCTGGGCGGGAATATACAGTGGGGAATATGCTCAGGGGTAGCAAGATCTCCTCTGAAAAGAGATCAATGCTGAGCTTTTCTCAGAGGCTCTGGTGCGCCAGAACGCATGAATTACTGTTGGGTAAAAAAGAGTGCAGATGATACACAACAGCGGACGCCAGAACCCCTCCCTCTGGCCCGCCCACAGGTGGGCGCTTTATCCACGCTTCTCAGCTATAACTAGAGCAGAAGAAAAAACGACAAGGTGAGGAAGAGATCATGCAAGGCATCAGGTGTCAGGTTCGGGTCAAGGGACACCTCAGAGGAGAGTGGAGCAACTGGTTCGAAAACCTGACGATTACAAACGATCCCGATGGTGAAGCGGTACTCACGGGAACGCTCGTTGATGATACAGCATTGTATGGGGTACTTATGAAGATGCGCGATATTGGTTTATCTCTGCTCACATTTCAGAGAGATCCCCTGCAAGAGGAAGAAGAACTATGAGGAAAAGCTATGAATGACCAACTGGTACAATGGCACATTGGCGCGAACGATGATCCGCGCCCTCCAATGGTCAACGCGGCTCAGGCAGATGCGTATGTGAAGGGAGATAACCAGTTACGTCTCTTTCTCACCGGTTACCAGACCTACGGCCCCATTTTTCGTGTGCCGGGACCGGAGAAGTCACTCATCATTCTGGCAGGTCCAGAGGCAAACGTCTTCGTGGGACGTTTTATGACTGAAATTCTCAGTGAACAGGCCTTCTGGGAAGGTTTTGTGGAAGAATATACCAGCCGTGAAGCTCACATCTCTCACGAAGGAGAGATCAACCGCGCCCGCCGTGCTCTGGTCAGTCGCAGCTATTCGCGCGGCAGAATCTTGGAACGACTGCCGTTACTGGTTGACTTAACGCGCCAGCAAGCCTCGGAATGGCAACTGGACGAGAGCGTCCACTTCTTTTCCTGGATACAAGTACTGGTCGCGGAACAACTGGGTCAGCTTCTCGCACATCATGGAACAGAGGGGTACGTACCCGAACTCGATCTGTTTCTGCGCACTGCGGTTCAGACGACGATGCAGAAAAGTCAGGACAGGACAGTTCTCCAGGCACCCGATTATCTCCGGGCCAAGGAACATATACTTGAGTTCGGACGTACCCTTGTCGCTGATCACCGTGCCACGCCTCCCGGCCAGGATCGTCAACCTGACAGCGTCGATGATCTGATTATGGCAACGGCACGCTCAGGTCGAGTTGTACAGGATGAGCAACTGGCCTTTGGAGCGCTGGGACCGTTTCTGGCGGGCCTGCATACCGTGTCCACAGCCTCCTGCTATCTGCTGTATGCTCTGCTCATGAACCCGAAAGTGCTCTCCCGTGTCGTAGAAGAGGCCACCGCCACTTTCGCGCAGGGCGAGCTTAACTGGGAGCGTCTCAAGGAGATGCATACCCTGCATGGTGCGTGCATGGAGGCTTTACGACTCTACCCGGTTGCTATTGGACATAGCTGCCGGGCCATTCAGCCCTTTAGCTTTGCGGGCTATAGAGTTGAGGTTGGTGAAGATGTGTTTGTCGCTATGACGGTCTCGCACTTTTTACCTGAGCTTTTTCCCAATCCTGAGACCTTCGATATCGAGCGCTATAGCGAACCGCGCAACGAGCATCGACAGCGCGGAGCTTACGCTCCCTTTGGTCTGGGCGACCATTCTTGTCTGGGCGCGGGGATCGCGGAGATCCAACTGATGGTTACTCTGGCAACCCTGCTCGTTTCTTACGAATTTGAGCTAGATCCCCTGGATTATAGCATTCAACCACTGGCCCATTCACACAATACGCCAGAGATGGAACTCTATGTGCGTATCGTGAATTCGCGATCATAGAGTAAACGCTCCATTTATATGGATATTCTATCAATCTATGCTTAAGTTACACAAAGGAGAAAAGGTCTTATGGCACAGCAATCACTGCAATCCAACCATCAGTTCTCGAAGAGCATCTGGCGCTCATTGCTTGTGACTATTGGCGCTACAGCCGTTCTACCCTACGTGATCTATCAAGTGGCAAGCCCACATATGTCTGAGATGTCAGCGCTGCTGCTGGCTGGCATTCCACCCGCCGCTGCAACGTTGCTGGACCTTCTGCGTTCCCATCGTCTCAATGTGCTGGGAGGATTGGCCTTGCTGGGGATTGCGTTGAACCTGCTCACCGGAATCCTGTTCAAGGATGCCAGATTGTTGCTGGTGAGTTATTCGCTGATGCCGGGCGTCTATGGGACTATTATGCTTGTCTCGGTTCTCATGGGAAAGCCAATCCTGCTTATACTGATCAGAAGTACCCTGGCTGGCGCATCCGTAACTGAACGCGAACGACTCGAAAAACGCTGGCTGGCAAATGGAACATCGTCGTTTATGTTTCTCACGGCCCTCTGGGGTGTGGGCCTGCTCTCTGTACTGGCCATTTCCATTGTACTCATCTATACTCTGACTGTTAAACAATATGTACCTCTTGGTCCCATCATCCAATATGCGATGTTTGGAACACTGATCCTGATCTCTCATATCTATTCGCTCGTCCGGCGTTCCAAAAGAAGTCAATCTCAGTTTCAACAGCATCTCGCTTGATGAAAAATTACTTGACATCTCTGCCAAAGGATAGGTGGACTATGGGCACAGTGCGTCCTATAGTCCACCTATCCTTTGACAGAGATGTCTCTGTTTTCTTGCGATTATGTCTCTCGATACGATACAATATATTTATCATTCGATAAACGCCAGGAAATAAGCTTTGACCACAAACCAATGCTTATTCCTTATCTCGTCCTTATCTTTTGATAAGGAGCAAGGTAGGATTGTATAATGGCAATGCCAGAAGGAATATCGTCCGCAATAACCACAGAAGAGGACCCAGGCTATAAATGGCGTGTGCTGGCATCGGTCGTTGTGGGCTTATTTATGGTTATTTTGGATGCGACGGTCGTCAATGTGGCGCTGAAGACGATCCAACTCAACTTTCATGTCACGACCGATCAGGCACAGTGGACGATCAGCCTCTATACGCTGGCCCTGGGCATCACGACTCCTATTTCGGGCTTTCTGGGTGACCGTTTTGGCAATAAACGGATCTATCTCTCCGGTATTACCCTCTTTGTGACTGGCTCTATCCTGGCTGGTATCTTCTCGCGCACCGATTACTTGCTTTTGTTGATTATTGCCCGTGGTGTTCAGGGCATTGGCGGCGGGATTGCGCTCCCGCTGGGAACGGCGCTCCTCTTCAGTGCATTCCCACCAAAACAGCGTGGTGCGGCCTTTGGCATCTTCGGGATCGTACTGGTCTTCGCGCCAGCTATTGGCCCGTTGCTCGGAGGCTGGCTTGTGGACCACAATCAACTCCCGTGGATCTTCTTTCTCAATCTGCCAGTGGGCATTGTTGGCCTGACAATTGGTCTGCGTTTCTTGCATACCAGTCCTCGTGCCAGACACGCCCACATCGATATTCCTGGCATTATCTTCTCGGCCCTGGGCTTTGGAGCTATTCTCTTTGCAGCCTCTCTGGCCGGGGAACAGTCGGTTGGCTGGAGCGATATTCGCGTGATTGCCAGTCTGATTGTGGGGATTGCCTCGCTGGTCGTCTTTGTCTTTGTCGAGTGGAGAACCCCTGAGCCGCTGCTGGATCTGCATCTGTATACGATCCCCAGTTTCGCTCTGGCCAACATCGCCAGTACGGTCGGTATTATTGCGCTGTTCGGGGCCGAGTTTCTGCTGCCACTCTATCTACAAATTCTGCGGGGCGAGAGCGCGTTCCAGACTGGACTGATCCTGTTGCCCCTGGCAATCGCGTCGGCCATTACGAGCGTGGTCGCCGGTCGCATTTCGGATCGCATCGGACCACGCGTGCCAATCGTGATTGGCTTTCTGCTGATTGCGTATAATACGTATCAGCTTTCGCAGATTACGTTAACTACCAGTATTGTCTTTATTATGTTTCTGGTCGCTATTCGAGGCTTCGGAATTGGTCTGATTATCCAGAATAGCCAGTTGGCGGCCCTAATGGATGTTCCCCTCTCGAAGCTTAACCGTGGAACTCCACTGGTTCAGGCGACCAGGCAGACGATGCAATCTATTGGAATTGCGGTTCTGGCAACTATTCTCTCAGGGGCAGTCACGGTCTCTGTGACTGGTGCGATCGCTGATGGAAACGTGCCAAACTTTGCAGCACTGCCACCAGCTCAACGCGCACTCGCAGAGCAAGGTCTGCATCTGTTCCAGAATCAATATATCGTAGGATTTGAGCATGCATATCTGGCCACGTGCATCATCGCCATCATCGCCACATTTGTCTCGCTCTTTCTACCCGGCTGGCCACAAAAATATGCTCCTAAGGCACAATATAGCGCCAGTCCCCCCGCAGTCAAAGAGGTTAGCGAGATCTCCTCACCTCTTTCCTCCTGATCAAAAAGAATGGTGAAAATAGAAGTCAAAAACATAGCCAACAGGGAACCAGGGTATGGATCAACACTCAACTCAAGAACGCTTTCTGGCGGACAATTTAAACATGGATCAACACTCAACCCAAGAACGCTTTCTGGCGGACAATCCAAATATCGAGGAGTGCTGGCAGGCGCTACGTCTGAATGTGCAGACCTGCTACGAACGGGTGGCACGAGCCGATGGCGAGGAGATTTTCCGGGAAGCAGGTATCATGTGTGTGCAGGGTCATATGACTATCTCTGCTTTTGATGTACAGGAGATCGGCGTTCAGGTTGAGCGGGCACTGACCTGGTACCGGAATAGCCAGCCAACCTGTGGGGCGATATGCTGGTATCTGACACCTGAACCTCCGGTCGGTCTCGATGCACGTCTGTTCGCTCGCGGCATCGAGCAAAACTGGCAACCACATTGGATGTGGTGTGAACTGCAAGATCTCTCCGACGACTTTGTTTATCCAGATACGTTCGAGATCCACGTCGTAGAAGATGCAACAGGGCAGCCGGTCGATGATGATCTTCCCAACTATAATGCAAGGGATGCTGCAAAGCTCACCACCGTGCATAACGCCTATCCAGCATATGTCTGGCAACTGGTGGCATTGCAGGAGAAACAGCTCGTAGGACACTGTATGCTGAACATAACCACCGGCGAGCGAGGTGTTGCGGGACTCTTCAATATGGGAGTGGTACCTGCCGCTCGCCATCGAGGCATCGGAACCTCGCTGACGAGAGCCGCCTGTGAGCTTGCACGAGAAAAGGGATGCCGTCACGTAGTACTCAATGCCACCGAAATGGGCGAACCCATCTACCGCAAGGTTGGCTTTCAGTCCATAGGGTATGGTCACTCCTGGTACCTGAACCCGCAAACGCTTACCAGACCAGTCCCAAGCAGGGATGAGGTGACGTTCCTGGAAGCGGTCGGACTGGGCGATGTCGCAACCCTTGACGAGGTTGGGCAACGGCTCGCACCTGCGCTCTTCAACGAACCCTCGCTTAACCACATGACCCCACTGGACATCGCCGTTAGCTGTCGCCAACCAGAGTCGGCTATGTGGCTGGTGGAACACGGAGCACGGTTGGATCTGGTCTCCGCCTGGGATCTTGGCTGGAAGGAGCAGATTCCAACTCTGCTGGCCGAGCATCCTGAATTGGTTAACCTCCAGCGGGGGGAGTCTCAGGTAACTCCTTTGCATATTGCTATCGAACGAAACGATATCGAACTGGCAAAGCTGCTGTTCACCTTTCCCGTTGATCTGACGATCAAGGACAGAGAATTTGAGTCAACTCCGATTGGCTGGGCACACTTTTTTCAGCGCAAAGAGATCATCGCGCTCATCAAACACTCTTACACTGATACTGACTGAAAAAGTCACAAGCACACTACTTGCGAACAAAGCCTGCCGCTGTATCAGAAGCGGCAGGCTTTGCAAACTGCGTTGGAATGGCACCGCTTGCAAAGCCTGCCTTCAAACAGGAGAAGAGATAGCCCTGTCTGCCTGGTCCTTCGTTTCTGTCAAGATGGTCCTGCAAGCAGGACGGGAAGACGTGAGAGCTATCGCGCACACAGTGAGCGTCATCTCATGGGCAGCACCAACCTGCTTAAGACAGATGCAGGACCCGTTCAGCATTCAGGTGGCTGATCTTCTCTTTCTCCTGTGAACTGAGCGCTGCCTGATCCAGGAATGTCCGCCCCTGCTCATTTGAGCTATAGGGATAATCGATTGAGAACAAGATGTGCTCAGCGCCCAGGACTTGCAGAGTGAGCAAAAGCGGCGGATCGGTGAAGAAGCCACTGGTCGTAATGGAAAAGTTTTGCAGGATGTACTCACGGATCGAGTGCTGCAAATGGCCGCTCACAGGTGTAAGCTGGGTATTGCTACGAGCGAGCATAAAGGGCAGCATCTCGCCCATATGTCCGATGATCATGTGTAAGGTCGGGAGGCGATCGAACACTCCACCCAGGATCATCCGTAGAGCATGAATACCTACCTCGGAATGCCAGCCCCAGGCTGCTGTTGCTAGAAGGAAAGACGTAGGCGCATCAAACCCACCATAGTAGGCGTCCCGCACAGTTGCAGGCGGCTCCCCAGGATGCAGATAAATGGGCACATCCAGAGCAACTGCCTGCTCTAAAATTGGCATAAAGAGAGGATCGTCCAGAAAACGTCCCTGAGTGGTGCCATTGATGACGGCTCCCTTGAAGCCAGGCAAGCTCACAGCACGTTTTAACTCGTCAACAGCGGCCTCAGGATCGTGCATTGGTAAGAGCGCCAGACCCGCAAAGCGGTCAGGGTGGGCAGCAATGGCGGAGGCTAATTGGTCGTTCGCCTCACGCACCAGGCTCACTCCTTCAGCGCCAGCGATTAAGCCAGATCCTTCCGAGGTGTGAGAAATCACCTGGAGATCGATGCCGCTGGCATCCATATCCTTTAAACGCAGATCAGCCAGATCTCTTAATTTTGTCCGACGTTCGGCCACAGCGCCCACGTTCGGCATCCCACCCCTGGAACCAGATCTCCTCTCCAACATGGCTATAAAACTCTCAGAGAGAAAATGTTCCTCAAGTGTAATCGTTCGCATAAATATTCCTTTCACAGTAACTAGTAACTTTGCGCTGTCAAGCTTCCTGATTTTTTAAAGGCGTTCGGCCTGCTATG
>DAOTTL010000301.1:0-2145 GCA_034438135.1 Ktedonobacteraceae bacterium
CAACCAGAAGAAGCCAGAAAGATCGTCGTAACGGCTGCTGTATATCTGCTCATCTTTGCATGCAATGAATAATCTTTGTGAACTGAAGTTTTATAAAAGTTTGTACACATGATTTGTGACAAAAGGAGGTATGGCATGGTTTTGCCACTTCACGGAAACCAATCATCTGCAATCGTTGTCGGTGGCTATGTACGCCGTTCCAGCGTGATGCAGAGGGACAATTATAGTATCGAAGCTCAAAAACGCGCTATTACAGAGGAGTGTGTCCGTCGTCATTTTCCTCCACCCGTTTTCTATGAGGATGATGAACGCAGTGCCAGAGGGGAGCAAATCGCCAAACGCCCTGCATTCAAAAAACTGCTGGAAGATGCTGAAGCAGGAAATGTCCAGGTTATTCTTGTCCACACACTTGATCGCTGGTCACGCAATGTGATGGTCACGTTGCAAAGCTTTCGCATTCTTTCGGAGCACCAGACATCGTTTCTCTCGCTCTCCGAGCACATTGATTACTCAACCCCAGAAGGGAGGCTTCAACTCACTATCCTGGCCGCGTTTGCCGCCTACTTTTCTGATATGCTCGCTAAACACACCAGTAAAGGCAAAAGTGAACGTGCAGCTCAAGGACTCCACAACGGCGATGTCCCGTTTGGATACAGACGCACTGGTCCTAAACAGCCACTGGAGCCTGATCAAAAAAACTTTCCTGGTCTCCGTCTCATTGGAGAACTGCGAATGAATGGCGTTGAGGCAGAGAATATTGCGGATGAACTGAATAAAGCCGGGTATCGTACTGGGAGCAAACGCTTCGGTGATCGCCTCTTTACAGGAGATACGATCACCGCAATCTTGCGCAACCCGTTTTATGCAGCCTTCGCCCCAGGCGATGAGTGCGGCACTATTCTTTATCACGAGCAACAGCACAGAGGGCAACATCTGGCGGCGTTTACCTTTGAGGAATGGCAACACATACGAGCAGTGACGCAAACCATGCACAGAGCACCAGGTCGTCCACAGCAAGCCAGACGTCTCTACGAATTTGCGGGCTATGTGGCCTGTCTGCATTGTAACCTGCCCCTTCGCTGTCAAGGACATACCCAGACAGGTCATACCTATTATCGGGACGGCGCACAAGCACGGCGACTCACCTGTCCAACTGGTGGCGCACTCACGGTACGGACGGACCTCGTGCGACAACAATTCGGAGACTTGCTCTTACGCCTTGTGCTTCCTGCATCCTGGCGTGATCTGCTGCATCAACGCATGAGAGCACTGGTGGAGGCAGAAGGAACCAGTACGCTCTCTCTTGAACGCGAAAAGGAACGGCTCCGTTTGAAACGCGCACGGGTGCTCAAACAGCATCGAGAAGGATATATCGACGATGAGCAGATGCATGGAGAACTGGCCTCAGTAGAACGAGCGCTTAAACAATGTGAGGCCCTTGAGGTGGATGGAATAACGATAGAAGATGTCACTGCTGCGGGTGAACGCATCCCTGGCATTGCAGCCCTGTGGGATGAAGCAACAGTTGAGGAGCGTCGAGAAATGGTCATATTACTGCTCGAACCAGCGGGATTACGCTACGATTTATCCACAAAAGTGATCGCAGGCATGAAGCCGCGACCAGTCTTTTTGCCGCTGCTAAGGATGTTGGATGCAGTTATGGAGTATGACGAAAAAGAAGGGCTACTTGTCGTGAAAGATCGACAAACATAAATCATTTTTAATGAGAGCATACAAGATAAGAGACCATTTGACTACAACACTTAAAGTAAAAGATTGCCTCTGGCTCTTGAACAGACTGCACCAGAGACAATCTTTTACTTTACCCATGGTTAGCACCACCTGACCTTCTTATTTTCGTCGGACAGAACCATTGAAAATCCTCTTGCTTCTCTTGGTTTTTCACTTACAAAAGGAGAAAAACCTATCTACTAGAGTAAATAGCGTTTGAAAAAGTCAAAATTTACTTATTGCTTATTTACTTTTTCAAGCATTTCCATTCTTTTCTAAAGCATCTATTTGCCTTGCTTGAGGAGAACATAGTACTCTTTTTAAAATATTCATATACAGAAATCTGCAAAAATCCCCAGTGCTCCTTCTCCTTTTCGATTTTGTTGCCATCCGCTCATGCATCGCTAGCTAATC
>DAOTTL010000302.1:0-6017 GCA_034438135.1 Ktedonobacteraceae bacterium
CTTTGCTCATAGAGCGGGCTTGTTGATCGTGAATTGCCAGTGTTGTTTTGAAAAGTGATTGAGCATCACGATCTCTGCTTCTGCTCTGAATATCAGGCAGTGGGATGTAGGCAAAATGTTCCAGACGTGTAGCAAGGGTTTGTATACTGCGTAGATACTCGGATAAGCTGAGATGATGATCGACAAAAAAGCGTGCAGGCAGTATCTGGGCAAAACTACCCACCATTTCCTCTACCTGAGCTAGCTCAGAGGGACGTCCCGAACACAGCAAACCAAAAGCGACATCCTCTTCACTATTATAGATGCTTAAAATAAGCGCCCATGCTGCCTGTAAAATGGTATGACTACTCACCTTACACGTAGCTGCCAGAGTAGCCAGCGTCTGTGAAAGTTTCTCGTCGAGCGTAACCACCCGAGACAATTTTTGATCAGGCTGATGCTTTTCACTTGCCAGATTCATCGGTAGTCTTGAAGGAGCACCGAAACCAGAGAGCTGCATCTGCCAAAAGTTTTTAGCAGACAACATATCCTGTCTGGTGAGCCAGGCAAGATAGTCACGGTACGGACGGTGCTTGATTTGTGGGAGAGGTGCACCGCAGTGCAATGTACTATAAAAAGACAACACATCGGCAAGTACTTGTTGTTGACTCTGATTGTCCAGAATAATCTTGTGATATGTCCAGAGAAGAATGGCTCTGCGTTCGGCAACGAGAAAGAGTTCGAGACGCATCAGTGGACCCTCGGCAAGATTGAATGGTTCCTGTTGTGCTATTGCTGCCTGGGCTATAGCTTGTTCCTGCTCGGCCTGGGAAGATTGACTCAGGTTATGGAATCCTGGATATATAGGAAGTACTTTTAGCACAACCTGAACCACCTGTGCTCTTTGTGTGGCCTTGCGGAAAACAGTTCTGAGTATAGAATGTGACTGTATGACCTGATTCCATGCCTGCTGAAACTGGTCAGTATCCATTTCACCTTGTAGTTCAATTGCAACCTGCGAACTCATTCTCTCGGCGTTGCTACTGGAATCTGTCACTGCTAGCAGACATTGCTGAAGCGGTGCCAAATTGAGTATTTCCTCCAGATTTTCTTTCGATAAATAATTCACGTGCAGCCTTCTTTCTTTCTAGGCCCGTTATACTGTGCGAAGCATCCACCTCTGTGTTATACCTGGAAAGTTCGTTCTCTGTCGTGCCCTGGTTGAGGAATATCTGTACGGTGTGAAGCGTACACACTTTCGGTAGCTACGGCATGACAGGAACCTGTTCTGCATATACGCTAACTATTGTGAAGGTAGTTTATCGTTGCTGTTGATCAGCTTACTAATGTATGACACATACGATAGGAGACTTCCTTAAGAAGAGCTTATTTTTCCAACAAGAAAGGTTGCGACACGATGATTGGCACTCTACGACAGCACAACTTTACTTTGCTCTGGCTGGGAGGCATCATTTCTAATATCGGAGATTGGATACTCGTTATTGGACTCCCCGTCTATGTCTATATGGAAACTGGTTCTGCTCTTGCTACCAGTATTATGATGATCGTCTCCTTTATTCCAGGGCTGCTGTTTGGTTCCCTTGCAGGTGTTTTTGTAGACCGCTGGGATCGAAAGTGGACAATGATTATCAGTAATCTTTTGCTTGCTGTTGGTCTCCTACCTTTACTCTTTGTCCATTCACAGGCGACGCTCTGGATTCTCTATGCCGCCCTTTTCCTGGAAAGTTGCTTTGAACAGTTTGTTACTCCCGCTGAGAGTGCCCTCATCCCTCACCTGGTCAAGGAAGACTTACTGGTCCATGCCAATACACTGAAATCGATTGGCTTAAACTCGTCCAGATTGATAGGAGGAGCGATTGGCGGAGTTATCATGGTTACATTGGGATTACATGGTGTTGTTTTGCTCGATGCGGTATCATTTCTCTCTGTCGCGGTCATGATCTGGTTCATCAAGGTCACGCCCGGTTCGCCAGGTACGATCCAGATGACACAGATGCCGACAGATCAGCCGTTTAGTGGTGCTGGTGTCCTGTATCAGCTAAAAAATTTCAAGAACGAGTGGCTGGAGGGATGGCGGCTGCTACTCAGTCAGCGAGCGCTCAATATTCTCCTGATTATGTACTCCTTGCAAAGGATAGGCGAAGGCGTTTTTAGTGTCTTGTTCATAGTTTTTGTCGAACGAGTTCTCAAGGGTGGAGCGGTCGATTATGGTCTGCTCCTTTCGGTACAGGCCATCGGAAGTCTCGTTGGAGGGGTTGTGATCGGTATGATCGGGAATCGACTTGCGCTGGCGCGGATGCTTGGCATATGTACATTCCTCTTTGGACTCATCGACTTACTTATTATTGATATTCCTCTTTTTTTTCCTCTCTTGTGGATCATTATCTTTCTGTTTATTGTGATTGGTATTCCGAATACAGGATCCATGGTCGGTTTTCAGTCACTCATGCAAACTCTGGTAGAAGATAAGTTGCGTGGACGCGCGTTCGGAGTGATTTCATCAGTAGGAGCGCTTTTGACCTTGTCGGGTATGATCCTGGCTGGCATCCTCGGCGATCGTCTTGGTCCGGTGCTTCCACTTAATGTCCAGGGGGGGATGTATGCATTTTCTGGCCTTCTCGTTGTTTTCACGCTCTGGAATCTGAAAACAGGCACGAAAACGGATGTAGCGGATTTGCCAGCAGTCAAGGAGTTGCAACTTTCGAATAGTGATGGTTGATATGAAGTTTGTGAGGTGGCAGGAAACATTCGTCTGTATTTCCTCTATCCTGGGATACCACTTCAGGAGATAGGGAGGACAGAAATGAGAGGGATTAAGAACGCATATGAGAGGGCACATGTATGAAGATGTGCCCTCCTTCCTGTACTGTACCCATAAAGCATGCAGCAGCAGAAAAAGCTCAGGCTTTGCGGTTAATGTCTTAATTCACCTTCTTTCACCAGCACTGTATCAGCACTGTCGCAGCTTTCAACGTCGCGAAGCGACCTGACTGGTTTTTGAGGATCAAAGGGCCATCCTTGCTGATCCATACAGCCATAGCAGAAGCGAGTATGGAGGAAATCAACGGCAGATCTGGCAGAAAAAAGGTCATCTTCTGACATATGTAACGTTTTCAGCGCCCGTCCCAGGCCTGCCAAACTCAAGTAGCCCAGACTGTCTACCTCAAGATAATCTGCGACTTCTTGCACTGTGTGTCCTGAAGCAATCAATTCTGTTTCGTGAGGAATATCAACGCCAAAGTGACATGCATGGCGCAATGGTGGGGCACTGGAACGTAGATGGATTTCTTTGGCCCCACACTTGCGCAGAGCGGCGATAAGATACTTCATAGTTGTGCCGCGCACGATCGAATCGTCCACAATTACCAGGCGTGCTCCTCGGATCTTCGTTTCGCTTAGATAGAATTTCTGCTCTAAGGCCATTTGGCGTTGAAGCCGACCTGGCTTGATAAACGTGCGTTCACTAGCTGGTTTTTTTATAATAGCATGTTCGTAAGGAATACCTGTAACAGCCGTGTAACCTAATGCAGACGGTATTGATGTGTCTGGCACTGGAACCACATAATCCGCATCAGCAGGGAACATCCTGGCTAACTCTCGGCCCATTGCCTCGCGAGCTTCATAAACGGACATCCTATTTATCCAGCTCTTTGCATCGGCAAAGTAAATGTATTCAAATACGCACAGAGACTGGCGTGGGGCCTGCATCAGAATATCTCTATGTAGCCCTTCCTCGTCTATGGTTACAAACTCTCCTGGCTTGATATCACTGATAAAGGTTGCACCAAGACGATCAAGTGCGCAAGTTTCAGATGCAATAATCCAACATTCGCCGAGGCGTCCGATGCAGAGAGGACGCATTCCCCATGGATCGCGCATGCCGTGAAGCTTTCCATCTGCTAGCATCACGAGGCTGTATGCACCACGCAGTTGAGGAATGGCTGTAATCATGCGTTCGCGCAATGTTGTCCCCTCAGCTTGCAGAAGCATGAGAGCAATAACTTCGCTATCCGTTGTTGTCAACAGAGAGTCCAGGGGAAATTGTTTGCGCAGGGACGCAACGTTTACCAGATTCCCATTGTGTGCCACGGCAATTCTCGTATGACCTATACGTTCTTCTCCCACAACACATGGTCCGGCATTCTCGATGCAACTTGATCCTGTTGTAGAATAACGAACATGTCCAATGCCACAAGAGGTTGCAGGTAGTTTTGATCCTCCATCTGCAAAAACTTCGTGAACCTGTCCCATACCGACAGAGCGCACGATGCGTTGTTCTTCATCGTATACCACAATGCCTGCACTCTCCTGTCCACGATGTTGCAGTGCAGAAAGCGCACGTATTAGATAATCCACTAACTCAACATTCTTACTCGGCGTGTATATACCGAGTACGCCGCACGCATCGTGCAATCGCTCCATGTTATCCTCCAG
Source organism: Ktedonobacteraceae bacterium (assembly GCA_034438135.1). Lineage (GTDB taxonomy): Bacteria > Chloroflexota > Ktedonobacteria > Ktedonobacterales > Ktedonobacteraceae > Paraktedonobacter. The sequence goes on from DAOTTL010000302.1 coordinate 4,435, forward strand.
ATAAACAGACGCTGAGTGTTTTTCCATCAAGTTGGTTAGTGGGTCGTTGCTTGCATCTTTTTGCGCAAACTGAGTGGTCTCATATCGGTCCACACTGCTTTAATATAGTCAAGGCACTCTGCTTTCGTCCCGCTCTTGCCTGCATCCTGCCACCCTGGAGCATTCTCTCGCTCAACAGGCCAAATTGAGTACTGTTCTTCATGATTGACTACCACTCTATACAGAATTGTTGTACCTTCACTGGTGTTTTGGCTCATAACATACCCTTTCTGATCTTACCGGTGCCTGAGAAGGCACTATATTTCAACTATCCTTCCCAACTATAAAATCCACCTTGTACAGTTGTCGTGCCCAGACGACCGAAAGCGTGTACGGTGTGGACCGTACACGCTTTCGGTCGTCTGGGCACGACAATATCTGATCGGGCCTGTATAGTTAGGCAAGAGATGTGTGAGAACGTTCTGGACATGGACAAGATACCAGGAGAGGATGGAGTGTACTTATGAGCAATTTTGCCGAAAATACTGCAAATATTTCGCCCGAGAAGCATCCTATATTTCTCAAACCGTGGCAAGAGAGAAATGTAAGTGCATCACCGACACAAAATCGACTACCAATGGAGGCTCAGTGTGCCGACTTAGTGCACGAGCAGCGCGACTGGGTAGAGACGGAGGGGCTTCAGGAACAGCTGGCGTATTGGCAGAGGCAACTGACAGGAGCTCCGGCCTTGTTGCAGATGCCGACGGACTTCCCACGACCGGCGCAACAGCGCTTGCGGGGAGCAACCGTGCCGGTGCAGGTACCAGCCTCCCTCACCCGATCCTTACGCAGCTTGAGCCGCCAGCAAGGCACGACGTTGTTTATGACCTTACTGGCCACCTTCCAGGTGCTGCTGAGCCGCTATAGTGGGCAAGAGGATATCGTAGTGGGAAGTCCGATCGCCGGACGGACGCAGCGGCAGGTGGAGGATTTGATTGGCTTTTTTGTCAACATGCTGGTGCTGCGAAGCGATCTTTCAGGAAATCCGACCTTTCAGGAGGTCTTGCAGCGGGTGCGAGAAGTGGCCCTGGAGGCGTATGCGCATCAGGAGGTACCCTTTGAGCGCCTGGTCGAAGTGTTGCAGCCTGGCCGGGATTTGAGCTATCATCCACTTTTCCAGGCGGTGTTTGTGTTGCAGAATGCCTCTTCGCTGGCAGACATCGAAGCGGGGGAACAGGTTCATCCGTTGCTGGTAGAGAATACGACGGCGCAGTTTGATCTCACCCTGGACGTGAGCGAGACGGCAGAAGGACTGGAGGGACGGCTGGAATACAATACGGACCTGTTTGAGGAAGCCACCATCAGGAGGATGGTGGGGCACTGGTACACCTTACTGGAGAGTGTGTGTGTGCACCCGGAGCTGCCTCTGGGAGAACAGACCCTCTTGAGTCAGGCGGAGCGGGAGCAGGTGCTGGTGGAGTGGAATGCGACCCAGACGGAGTATCCGCGCGAGAGCAGCCTGCATCAGTTGTTTGAGGCACAGGTAGAGCGAACCCCTGAGGCGCTGGCGCTGGTCTTTGAGGAGCATCGGCTCAGCTATCGTC
>DAOTTL010000303.1:0-5640 GCA_034438135.1 Ktedonobacteraceae bacterium
AGAGAAATTGAGGTGCTTCAGGTGTTTCGCTGCGCGAAACGCCTGAAGCACCTCAATTTCTCTCCTCTTTTTCTTACCGGTTTTCATTACATGTGATAGAATAAGGGTTCTAGAGTTAACGTTGCCAGTCCACCTTATTTCGTCTCAATATCATACATCGCTGGAGAATCCACGTGTCTAAACGCGAATTTACCATCGAAAACGAATACCATTATAATCTGAGCAGCCCTACTCGCTGGATCATTTCACATATGTGGCGATACAAATATCTGATTCTCTGCTACATAGTGGCCTCGATCGCAGCTAACGCTATTTATGCCATTGTCTCACTCTTCACTGGTACGGCTTTTAACCTGGTAGTCCACGGTTCACTGGATCAACTTGGCAGATTAGTCCTCACTATGCTGGGGGTCATTCTTATCGGTGGATGCGCAGACATTGGCGCACGCATCTTTCCAGAGCTTGTGGGCAAACGCGTCGTGCGTGACGCTCGTCAAGAACTCTATCTGAGCTTGCTCGGTAAAAGCCAGACGTTTCATAATCGCCAGCGTGTCGGAGACATTATGGCGCGGGTTGCAAACGATATGACCCAGTTAACCAATATGGTTACACCCGGCTTTGATATCGCTTTTGACTCAAATGTCAGCCTGACTATGACGCTCATTTTCATCGGTTCAGTCAATTTTCAGCTCCTGCTGGTACCGCTCCTTTTCACCGTCTCCTTTCTGATCGCGGTGCGTTTCTACTCTCGCCGGCTCGCGCCTATCTCAGACAGTATGCGGGCAAAATTCGGGGAACTCAATGCCAGACTGAACGAGACGATCAGCGGTATCCAGGTTGTCAAAGCGGCAGCACAGGAGCAGGAAGAGATAGAGAAATTTGAGCGACAGGCGAGTGTCTATCGGGATCTATTTGTCAAAAACGGCTATGTGCAGTCCTGGTACCTGCCTCCCTTACTTCTCTCCATCACCCTGGTTTTAGGCTTCCTCCACGGGCTTTTTCTGGTCTCACAAAACCAACTCACAGTGGGAGGTCTGGTTTCATTTATGAGTTTGATGGCCTTCCTGCGCTATCCCGCGTTTAATACTAACTGGTCCTACAGTCTGATCCAACTCGGTGTCTCAGGGGCCTCACGTATTTTAAAGATCCTCAAAGAAGAGACCGAACTGGACGAGAACGAGGACGGATATCGCAGTTCCCCAGCAGGGATACGTGGCGAGATCGTCTTTGAGCATGTCACCTTTGGCTACGAGGATACGCCCGTACTGACTGATATCTCCTTCCGTGGGGAACCAGGTCAAACTATCGCCATCGTCGGACAGACTGGTTCCGGTAAGAGCACACTGACAAAACTTATTAACCGGATCTACGATGTCAACGAGGGACGTATCCTCATCGATGGCATAGATGTACGAGAATGGAGTCTGGACTCATTGCGCTCCCAGATCTCGACCATTGAGCAGGATATCTTTCTCTTTTCCCGCACTATAGCCGAGAACATTGCCTATGGTTTGGGACCAAATCCCGACCGGGCAGCCATTGAACAGGCGGCGCGTGATGCCCAGGCTGAACAGTTTATTCTGAGCTTCAAAGAGGGATATGAGACAGAGATTGGTGAGCGTGGCGTAACCCTCTCAGGCGGCCAACGTCAGCGCATCGCCATCGCCCGCGCCCTTCTCACCGATCCTCGTATCCTGATCCTTGACGACTCCACCAGCGCCATTGATAGCGCCACTGAGGATGAGATTCAGCAGGCCATCCATCGCTTGCAGGAAGGACGCACTACCCTGCTTATCACACATCGGCTCTCGCAAATTCGTTGGGCCGATAAGGTGCTGCTCCTGCGCCAGGGTCGATTGATTGACCAGGGCACTCATACGGAACTGCTCGCTCGCAGCGAAATGTATCGCCGTATCTTTGCCCACCACACATCCGAAGCGGACGCGCTTCCGGCAAAGATACAGACGGGAAGCGGGTCCGCGAGCGACTGAGTACACTGATAATCTTTAGATGCCAGACGGTGATGCAAGGAAGTGCAACAATTCGCTAGAATGGAGATACCATGGGTTTCTTAATGGATGGGCTAGATGCTGAAGCATACGATCGTCAATATACTGATCGGGCACTTCTGGCCCGTATTATCGGTTACTTTCGTCCCAGGCGAAACTTGATGTTCTTCGTAGGCATCCTGGTGGTACTCAGTGCCTCAATCGATACGACTGTCCCTTTACTTGTTTCGCGGGGACTGGACATTATCATTGCGACGAAAACTGTGCAGGCGGTGAGCATCCTGACCGCTGTGATCCTGGTCGCTGGCATACTCTCCTGGACGTGTAGCTTCTTTCGTCAGCGTTTCACTGCTCGCGCAGTGGGCGGGGTTGTTCTGGGTCTACGCAAAGATGCCTTCTCCTCAGTAGTCGCACGTGACATGTCCTTCTACGACGAATTTCCTTCAGGCAAAATTGTCAGCCGCGTAACCTCAGATACCGAGGACTTCGCTACAATTGTGACCCTGAGCATGAACCTGCTCAGTCAGTTCCTCCTCTTCTTCTTGCTGCTTGGCATCCTCTTCTTCCGCAACGTCTATCTGGCTCTGCTCGCAATGGCTATTGTGCCAGCTATCCTGTTAATAGCCCTGGTCTTTCGACGTATTGCTCGCCAGACTACCCGCAATACCCAGCGTTCTCTGGCAAGAGTGAATGCCAACGTCCAGGAGATCGTCAGTGGCATCACAGTGGCAAAGAACTTCCGGCAAGAGCGGAACATGTACGACGAATTTACACAGATCAATCAACAATCGTACAGGGTCAATATACGCTCAGGCTTCGTCTATAGTGGCGTTTTTCCGCTCCTCTTCTTTGTTGCAAACCTGGGAACAACGATCGTAATCTACTTCGGTGGACGAAGTGTGCTGGCACATACGATCTCTATCGGAGATTGGTTCCTCTTTGTTCAGAGTATGGGCGTGCTCTGGTTTCCGCTGACAAGTATCGCCTCATTCTGGAGTCAATTCCAGCTGGGATTGGCCGCTAGCGAACGCACCTTTGCCCTCCTCGACGCGGAACCAAGTGTGCGCCAGACAGCTAACGAACGCCCGGAATCACTCGTTGGCAAAATCGAGTTTCGCAACGTCTTCTTCAGCTACGATACCCGTCAGCAGGTTCTTACAAACTTTAATCTGACTATTCAACCAGGTGAAACAGTGGCTATCGTCGGCCACACTGGCGCTGGTAAGTCCAGTCTGGCAAGATTGATCGCCCGCTTCTATGAATTCCAGGGCGGTAAATTGCTGATTGATGAACACGATATTCGCTCACTCGACCTGCACAGCTATCATCAGCAGCTTGGAATGGTTCCTCAGGCACCGTTCCTCTTCTCGGGTACGGTGGCAGAAAATATCCGTTATGCTCGTCCCTCTGCCAGCGAGAAACAGGTTGAAGACATTGCATACAATATCGGACAGGGCGACTGGCTGGAGGCGCTACCCGAGGGACTCAATACTCTGGTTGGTGAGGCTGGTCGCTCTCTCTCGATGGGTCAACGTCAACTCGTGGCTCTGGCGCGGGTACTCTTGCAAGCCCCATCTATCATTGTCATGGACGAGGCCACCGCCAGTGTGGATCCTTTAACAGAGGCGCAGATTCAGGAGGGGTTGGACGTCCTGCTCAAGGGCCGTACCGCTATCTTGATCGCGCACCGCCTCTCGACCATCCAACATGCCGATCGCATTCTGGTACTCTCGCATGGACAGATAGTGGAGGAAGGCAACCATGAACAACTCCTCCTCATGGGTGGTCACTATGCACAACTGTACAATACCTACTTCCGTCATCAATCACCTACCTACCGTCCCGGTCAGGGCTTCGTACCTGTCAATGCCAATCTCACGCTCTCCTGACATGAGTCATCCCTGATTTTCCAAAATCAAGACAAAAGGCTTTCGACCTGCTATACAGGCCGCGCCACCCCCTTTTATTAAGAAGAAGCGAGGCTGTTTGGCGGCGCATGCGCTGCCAAACAGCCTCGCTTCTTCTTTTCTCGGGGAGGTGAACAGCTTTCAAGCTCAGCCATCTCACTCTTTAAAATCTGGCGGCTGCACCGTCAGAAAGAGCGTTTGCTCATTTTGGCAAAATGAGGATTGATTCACAGTACATCGGGTTTCTCTCGACCGGCCAGTTCTTTCTCAATGCCCAGGATCATTCTGGTGGGGAGAGCGAGATTAGCTGAGGATTGAGAGGCGGCATTGATCTCGCCGTCCTCTGCCAGAACCGACTGAAATAATTGGACGGAATCTGCCTTCGTCCCCTCTCCCAAATCATCCCTGAAAAACACTTCCTGCACGCACGCGATCAGATCTTGAATCACCCGTTCATAGCGATAGTAGGTGAGCGCCATCCAGTCGATTTCCGTCTGTCCGTATCCCTGAAAAAATGCAGAAGTGCCCGGCAACGTTTCGCTCTCGGATGACGATGCTTTGACAAAGATGAAATCGCGCTCTTTGGTAGACAGCATCACATCATCCCAGTCGATCACAAAGACATGACCAGAATGATCACGGAGCAGATTGGCTGGATGCAGGTCCGCATGACAGATGACATAGGGAAGGGTTCGCGCTTGAAGCAATGTCGCCAGCTTTTCCAGAGAAGTGACGACCGTGTGAATGGTAGACTGATGGACCATCCAGGAAGAGCGAATGGTACGCTTCGAGGCACTTCCTCCGTCAAGTTCCTGCGTGTCTTGAGTCCTGGCAACAGCGAGACTGGTTTCAAAAGTATGCACCCATCGAGCATACTCTGTTGGATCAAAGGTCTCCTTGCGTAGGGACTCAAAGCCGAAAGGCGGCAGAGTGACCTGATGAATGCGTTGGAAGATGGTTCCCAATTCCTTCCACTGTCCATCTGTCATCCCCGTCCAACTCGTATCTCCGTCGATAAAGGGATACACGATCACAGTCCAATCCTCTGCTCTGGCCCATAAAGCCTTGCTTGTGGTAGGCAAAGGAGCCACGACCGATGTGATCCCCTGGTCCCTGAGATAAGCGGGAACAAGACAACATGGTTCATACAATGATCCAGACTTGACTTTGAGCAAATAGGCAGTTCCCTGCTCACTCACCACCCGATACACTCCGGCCTGATAATCCAGTCCCAGAGGAAGAAACTCAAGTGTGACAGGGTAAAGGCCATAGTGGTTCTGCAAGCAGGCTTGCAGGCGCTCCATTGAAATCTTTGGTTGCTCACGCATAGATAGCTACTTATCCCATTCTATGAACTATGAGGCATCCCTGATTTTGGAAAATCAGGACAAAAGGCCTTCGGCCTTTATAGCAGGCCGCCCCACACCCTTTTTCTCAGAAGAAGTGAGCGTGGTTGGCGGAGCATTTACCCCTCCAACCACGTCGCTTCTTCTTTTCTCGGGGGGGAGGGCAACTTTGCAAGCCACAGAAAAGTTAGGGATGACTCATACCTGCCTATCATTTCTTGCATGAATATGCACATGCTAGCCAGTCGGTTCTTCGCCCGCGCCTCGCAAGCGGACGGCATGTACTCACACAATTGTCATCAATGGCAAGTATGCCCACGATCTATGGAAGAAGCAAGCCTTTGTCACGCCAGGGTCGTTCGACAATCTGAGTTTCTC
>DAOTTL010000304.1:0-27815 GCA_034438135.1 Ktedonobacteraceae bacterium
CCTATCAGAATGATGCAGTCATGAAGACTACACACCGGGATAGCCGCTACTTCCCGCGACACTGGGTCGCTCACGAGCAATCTTCTCAGCATAACCGCTTGAGCGAAAAGCCGCGATTGGATCAGCAACTCCTCCCTGCTGGACACGAAATTCAGCGAGCAATGAGCGTACATCCGTCTCAAACGCTGACTGAAGCACACGATACGCACCCAGCACATCACCCATCTCCTGAGCCTCGCGCAGTGCAACGCGATCCACCAGCAACGCCTTGGCATAAGCCGTCTGAACATTCAGGATGCTCTGGATCATTGCCTCAACTTTTGCCTCAATGTTGTGCGATTGATCGATCATGTAGGCAACACGACCTGCATTGACGTTACCCTCAAGGACTGCACCAACAATCTCATTGAAAATGCAGAAGAGTTCAAAAGGATGCTGTGAACCAACGATCAGATCATCATCCGCATACTTGCGATCATTAAAATGGAAACCACCCAGACGTCCCTCATCGAGCAGTTGAGCAACAATCTGCGCGATGTTCGTCCCTTGTGGATGATGGCCGGTATCCACCAGCACATCTGCCTGAGGTCCAAGTTTCTGGGCCATGAGCAGCGACGTGCCCCAATCTGGCAGATCGGTGGAGTAAAACGACGGCTCAAAGAACTTATATTCGATCAACAGGCGCATGCCAGCGGGCAACGCGGCATAGATAGCCTGGAGTGACTCCAGCAGACGATGACGACGACGACGAAGGTCATCCTGGCCGGGATAGTTTGTCCCATCCGCCAGCCACAGACTGATACTATTGGAGCCAACCTCCTGCGCGATCTGGATGCACTCAAGCATGTGTGCAAGCGCCTGTTCGCGTACTGCTTTATCGAAATGGCACAGACTACCTAAGCGGTACGCATCATCCTGAAAAAGATTTGGATTCACAGCACCAATACACAGACCCAACTGGCTCGCATACTCCTTAGCCGCCTGCCAATCGTCCGCTTTATCCCAGGGAATATGGATAGCCACGCCTGGACAATTGCCCATAACCTTTTGAACCTGGGCTGCATCCTCCAGCTTCTCACGCAGATTCCTGGCTGCACCGGGCCAGTTAAAAACCTTAAAGCGCGTTCCCGAATTACCATAACCCCACGAAGGAGTCTCAACACTAAACTGACGCATAGCCGCAATGAAGCCGTCAAGAGTGACACCTTGCTCCTGCAAACGATTTTCGATTTCTGAACTCACACGCTCACCTTGCCTGACTAATACCAGTTAGATGCCGAAAAGAGGCTTGCTAATCTTCTCCTAATCGAGGTGAAAAACTTCTTCAAGGACAGGTGGAAAACCTGTAGCAGCCTCAGTTTCACGAACTAAAATATCGCCCATTTGAGCCTCCCAATGCTCACTGGCCTGGCTGACCGCCATCGTCTCCAGATAGCGATCAAAATCATCGACCTCCATATAGGCGAAAAGCTCCGTACCGCGCAGATAGATAGAGAGTAGTTCTGACAACCCGCACGCTTCAGATCTGCTAGCAGTTCAGGCCAGACCTGCCGATGACGACGACGATATTCCTCTTCGGTCCCAGGTTTAATCTTCATCAGAAAAGCGCTGCGCTGCATTGAATGACTCTCCCCTCTGGCAATTGAGGATCTTCCTGTTCATCTGAGAGGATATGAAGAGAACCTATCCTCTTTCTCTCCATATCCTTGCGGAAAAACGATGAACAGATCAGAAGTTAAACTGGCTGATGTTTGCACTATTGAAGACAGTTGGTGGACCGAGGATAACAACATTTCCGGTGGCAATGGTAAAGCTTCCCAGCGTACCCGCCGTGAAGGTCTCGCCCACGTTTCCTTTGATCTTGCCTTCAACCAGCAGGGCCGCCGCATAGTAAGCCAGGTAGCCGAGCTTACCAGGATCCCACAGTTCAAAAGCCTTGATCGTATTATCCGTCACATACTGGCGCAGTTGATTTGGTGTACCAAGTCCTGTCAGAGCCACCTGACCGCCCTTATGCACCGACTCAAGAGCGCGAGCTGCCGCGGCAATACCCACGGTGGTAGGAGAAATGATACCTTTCAGATTTGGATACTGTTGCAGAAGGGCCAGCGTCTGGTTAAAGCTAGTCTGGTCATCGTCATTCCCATACGCAACCTTGACCAGTTGGATACCTGGATATTTCGCCGCTATTTCCTGCTTCATAAAGCCAATCCAGGTGTTCTGGTTTGCCGCCGTACTGGCTGCTGAGAGAACAGCTACCTGACCGGTACTGTTGATTTGAGTGGCCAGCAAGTCAACTTCGCTACGGCCAATCTGCTCGCTATCGGCCTGATTGATAAACAGGTCGCGTGCATCAGGTGCCACATCAGAATCAAAGCTTACAACCTTGATACCCTGAGACATCGCCTGTTTCAGAGATGGTGCAACCGCGTCAGGGTCATCGCCTGAGATGACAATGGCTCCAACATGCTGCTGAGTGAGGTTCGTAATGAACGGCACCTGGGCAGATGCATCGGCGGTAGACGGACCAACCTGCTTGAATTGCCCACTTAGAGCCTTAGCAGCTTGCTTTCCTCCTGTGGCCGCAGTATCGAAATAGGGATTGTTGATCTGCTTGGGCACAAACACAATGTTGAGATTACTACCGGAGCCGCTTGTGGGGGTACCACTAGAGCCTGTAGTACTCGTGCCTCCACAGGCTGCTAGCATCAGCAGCACAAAAACTAGAAAACAGGGTGCCAGTGTTTGAAACAGCTTCTTCACTGTCTCCTCCTTTATAATTGCTTTGGACTTCCCATGGCAGGACGCCTACGGGTCACCACAACCTGAATGCGCCGGGCGATATTAGGTCCCAGCACAGAGAGTATTAATAGCAAACCAAGAGCAAGGCTCTGAATATCACCACTGATATTGAGTAATCCCAACACATTCTGCAAAACGCCAATGATGAAAATAGCCAGAATTACCCCTAACAACGAGCCACGACCCCCGAAAATGTTGACTCCACCCAGCAAGACAGCCGTTACAACCTCTAACTCAAAGCCAACCGCATTGTCCGGTCGTGCGCTCGAAACACGTGCAGTAAAAATAATGCCCGCGAGCGCTGCAATCAGCCCTGAGAGAATAAACAGGATGAGCTTTATCCGGCCTACATTAATGCCTGAAAAACGTGCCGCCTCTTTGTTATTACCGATAGTATAGAGTTGTCTGCCAAACCAGCTAAAATGCAGCATCACCGCGAAAATGATCGCCAGGATGGCAAAAATCAGCCCCGCCCAGGGAAGCTCTGTACCAGGGATCGTCCCAAAGCCAAAGTTGGTAAACGCGATGGGAAAGCTGCTGACCGCTTGATCTCCCAGCACAACATAGGCCAGACCCCGAAAGAGGGCCAGCGAGCCAATGCTGACAACCAGTGAGGGCAGAGCGAGCCTTGTCACAAGAAAACCATTGAAAGTGCCCGCCACAAGTCCAATCAGTAGCGCTATCACTATCGCCAGCCACATGGGATTTCCCCTCTCCCAGAGAAGTCCCAGCACAACGCTGGATAATCCCATTACAGAAGCAACCGAGAGGTCAATCTCGCCAGCGATAATAATCAGGGTCATCGGCAGAGCCATCAGAGCTATTTCCATGATGTTACTGGTGACCGCATAGAAATTGAAGGGGGTCAGAAAATAGGGCGAAACAGTAGCCCCAATTGCTATGCCAACGATGAGAAGGATGACCAGCAAAAACTCCCAGGTGAGCAGGGTCAATCTAAGCTTTTTCATGCTTTCTTCCTCCTGGTGAGGAGAAACCGCTGTAGCCAGCGTGTAATGAAGGCATCCAGAATAACCGCACCCAGAATAGCGCCGCCATAAATAGCTTGCAGCCAGAACTGGGAAATGTTCAGAATATTTAACGCATTCTCCAGGGTACCCAGAACAACCGCGCCCAGGACTGCACCCAGGATTGTGCCTGAACCGCCAAAGATATTGACTCCTCCCACCACGACTGCCGCGATAACCTGCAATTCCAGACCTGTAGCATTGGTGGCATTCACTGTAGCAAACCGCGCACCCCAGAGCACTCCCGCTAAGCCACAGAGCAACCCCGAGGCGGCGAAAGCGGCGAAGACTAGCCAGTCCGCGCGGATACCAATGATCTTCGCGGCCTCAGGATTGCTGCCCACTGCATACAACTGTCGTCCACTCTTAGAGGAGCGCAGGAAATATCCAACGATAATCGCTATAACTGCGGCGATCAGAATCAGGGCCGGAATACCAAATATCTGCGTTGTTGCCAGCGCCAGATAATCGCCTGGAACATCGGAGGCATTAACCTGTGAAGTCGTATTGGAGGCAACCACAAAAACCAGGCCCCGGTACGCGTAAAGGGTACCCAGAGTGGCCACAATTGCCGGAACGCGCCCGAACGAAACGATCAGTCCATTCACCACTCCCAGAACCAATCCCAGGCCACAGCCCAGGAGAATGCCCAGCAGCAGGTTACTCTGAGGAAGTTCCTTGAAGAAATAAGCCGTCACAAAAGCGGTAAAGCCCACCATCGAACCCACGGATAAGTCCACATTGCGCGTCAACACCACCAGCGTCTCCCCGACAGCCACAATCGCAAGAATGGCAACAGAGAGCAAAATCTGGATGAAATTATCCACGCTCAGGAAGCGCGGCGCTTGAACGCTAACGACGACAATCACAAAAAGTAATACGACGAGAAGACCCAGTTCACGCACTCGACTGACGAGGCCCAGCATACGAGCCTGGCCTCCCTGGCCGCTCTGTTTCGCTGGCTCTACTTCATGACTCATAGTGGTCATTTCATCACCTATCCTGTCCAGTAGCGGCAAACATTACCCGTTCCTGAGTCGCCTCGGAGCGTGCGAACATGCCGGTAACGCTTCCTTCGTGCAAAACCATCACCCGATCGGCCATAGCAAGCACCTCTGGAAGTTCGCTGGAGATCAAAATGATCGCTAGCCCATTGACAGCCATATCTGAGATAATGCGGTGAACTTCGGACTTGGCTCCTACATCGATCCCACGCGTCGGCTCATCCAGAATGAGTACTGATGGATTCGTTGCCAGCCATTTGCTCAAAACCACCTTTTGCTGATTCCCACCGGAAAGGGCATTCACTAACTGTCCCACGCCAGTCGAACGTACACTGAATTGATTAGAATACTCAGTCGCGATTCTCTGCTCCTGACGCGAATCAACCAGACCCATGCGCGAAACCTGTCGCAGAATTGCCAGAGTAATATTCGAGGCAATGCTGAAGTTCATGACCAGCCCTTGCTGATGGCGATCCTCAGGTACATAGGCAATGCCGTTGTTCATGGCCTGCTTTGGCGAGCGAATCTGGATCTTTTTCCCTTTGAGCCAGACCTCACCACTCTCCGCCTGGTCTATCCCAAAGATTACTCGCGCAACCTCTGTACGGCCAGCACCCACCAGTCCAGCAAAACCAAGGATCTCACCGCGCCGAAGCTCAAAGCTTACATCATTAAAAACTCCCGGTCGTGTGAGATGACGTACCTCCAGGATAACCTCGCCAATCTCCGCCTCTTTTTTGGGAAAGAGGTTGGAAAGGTCGCGTCCAACCATGTGCTTGATAATCTCTTCAGTGTTCATCTGACTGACCGGGGATGTAACGATATGCATACCGTCACGAAAGACTGTCAGACGATCAGCAATGACAAAAACTTCTTCCAGTCGATGGCTGACAAAGAGAATGGCAACGCCTCGCTCACGCAGTTGCTTCACAATGGTAAATAGTTCATCGACCTCGTGAGGTGAAAGGGCCGCAGTGGGCTCGTCCAAAACCAGAACACGCACCTGGAGTGAGAGTGCCTTGGCTATTTCTACTAACTGCTGCTCGGCTACGGAGAGTCCCTGTACCGGGGTGTGGGCATTGAGCGAGACATCCAGAGATGCGAGGAGCTGATCTACCTCGCGATACATGCGCTTCCAATCTACACGCCCAAAACGATCGCGAGGATGACGACCCATGAAGACATTCTCTGCAACGTCCAGATCGGGGAAAAGCATCGGTTCCTGTTGAACAACGGCTATGCCAAGATCCTGAGCCTGGGTAGGCGAGCGCAGATCGACCACGCTACCGCCAACTTTCATCACTCCCATATCCGGTCTGTGAATACCCGCCAGGATTTTTACGAGCGTACTCTTGCCTGCTCCATTCTCTCCAAGCAGGGCATGTACTTCTCCGGCATACAGGCTAAGATCAACGCCGCGCAAGGCCTGAACCGCCCCAAATTGCTTGGTAATGCCTGTAAGTTCAACAAAAGGCTCCTGAGGTTCAACCACTTTGTTTCCCTCTTCACAGATAAATAGACTTGACGAACAAGAGGTAAGCCACTACAATTTCTACTTGATTGAAACGTTTCAAGTTGCTGCAAGAACAAATACTTCTTCTGAATTGAAACGTTTCAATGAGAGTAAGTATACGGATGAATGGGTGCTTTGTCAAGAGAGAGGAGTAGAAAAAGATTTGCTTATTTTTACAAAATGAGCGATGAATTATAGAAGCCAGTAGTGGCGACAGGGCATTGCAAGCATGTGTTTGTGTGGCATACTGTAATGCGAGAGGGAATAGTTTGCATTACTTTGCCGAGTACTGCTCGAATATTGGGGATGTTTACAGATAAACACAAGGGGATCAGTACCACCAGACAGATGGGAAATTGTACATACATGGATTCAAAATCAAGTATCCGAGAGGTGGCGAAACGAGCTGGTGTTTCGCTTGGAACAGTATCGAATGTGCTCAACCGGCCAGAGATCGTAGCTACAGAAACGCGCGAACGAGTAAGATTGGCGATTGAGGAGATTGGTTTCGTGCGCAACGGGTCAGCACGTCAGCTACGTGCGGGCACAAGTCAGCACATCGGTCTGGTAGTACTTGATGTGGCCAACCCTTTCTTTACTGAGGTCGCGCGTGGCGTCGAGGATATGGCCAATCAGGCCGGGTACGCAGTTATCCTCTGTAATTCGGACGATTCCGTGGAGAAGGAAAACCATTACCTGCAAGTGCTTGAGGAACAGCGTACGTTGGGAGTTCTGATTACGCCTGTGCAGAGCGATGCCAGTTATCTTTATCGCTTTCGACAGCGAGGTATTTCTCTTGTTCTGCTGGATCGACCAAGCCGCATCAAGGATATATGCTCGGTTGCGGTCGATGATGTGCGTGGAGGTGAAATTGCTACGGCCCATTTGCTCGATCAGGGACACAAACAAATCGCCTTTGTGCATGGTCCACTGAGCATTCGCCAGTGTGCAGACCGCAAACGAGGTCTCCTACGAGCCATTAAGTCCGCTGGCCTTGATCTCGAACACGCCGTCGTCGATATCACCGCTCCAGCTCAAAGCGCCAGGGAGGGAGAGCTTGTAGTGGAGCAACTCTTGAGCCATAAGATTAAACCCACTGCGGTGTTTTGCGCTAACGATCTGCTTGCCCTTGGCTTGATGCGCGGACTGATCAAGCGCGGCATCTCTATCCCTCATGATATGGCGATTGTGGGCTATGACGATGTGGAGTTCGCAAGTGTTCTCTCAACACCTCTCTCCTCCATCCGACAGCCTAAATACGAGCTTGGACGCGCTGCTGCCGAGTTGCTGTTTGACGAAGCAAACAATTCCGCCACCCATAAGCACAAGCACATTATATATCAACCGGAGCTGATTGTTAGAGAGTCTAGCTCATTCACAGTTCAGGAGATAGTGAAAAAGCAGCCAGAATAAAGGAAACTGAGAGAGTTAGCAAGCGGGTTATAAGCGCTGCAAGCGGCGACCCCGCTTGCAGTCAGTCTAAGCCAGAAGAAGAACATCCCTAAAGGAGAAGATATGTCTGAGAAAAGCTTCGAGGTGCGGGGGAGCACCGCCGTCATTACGGGAGGCAGCGGTCACCTGGGCCGAGCCATGGCCTTTGCCCTGGCCCAGGCAGGCGTACAGGTCGCCATTCTGGGCCGCAATGCAGAGAAAGCAGAGGAGGTGGCCAGAGCCATTGGGGATAACGGCGGCACTGCTCTTGGGATCGCGGCTGACGTGCTGGATCGTGCCTCGCTTGAGCGCAGCCGAGAGCAGATCACCAGCGCCTTTGGTCCGGTGGATATCGTCGTCAATGCCGCGGGAGGCAACTCCCCTACGGCGACCACTTCAGACAAACAAAGTTTCTTTGACCTGGATGCTGAAGCGGCCAATCATGTCTTCGGGCTGAATTTTACCGGCACTCTCCAGAGCTGCCAGGTCTTTGGTCGCGACATGGCCGGACGCGGTCAGGGTTGCATTGTCAACATCACCTCGATGAGCGGTCTGCGTCCCCTGACTCGCATTCCGGCCTATAGTGCGGCCAAGGCAGCCGTGGCCAATTTCACCCAATGGCTGGCAGTGCATATGGCCCAGGAGTATAGTCCACTTATCCGGGTAAACGCTCTGGCACCCGGCTTCTTTCTGACGGAGCAGAATCACTATTTGATGGTGGAGGCGGATGGAAAGATGACTCCACGCGGCCAGAAGATTGTCGATCATACGCCCATGGGGCGCTTAGGCGAGCCAGACGATCTGGTTGGGACACTGCTCTGGCTGGTCGGACCTGCTTCATCGTTCGTGACAGGTATTGTGGTTCCCGTTGATGGGGGCTTCTCAGCATATAGTGGTGTCTAGCAGAGAAGGAAACATATGATGGTAATAGGAAAAGGTTCGACAACGACAGCGTTGACAACAGAGGAGATACAAGAACTGCTCGCCCGAGCGGATAAAGAATTGCTTGTGGGAGCCGGACTTGACCCGACTGATAAGCGCGTCCTGGTGATTATTCCTGATGGGACACGCACGGCCCCAATTCCTCTGATGTTTCGTCTACTCTACCAACAATTTGGACGACGCGTAGCGCAACTCGATTACCTCATCGCTCTCGGCACCCACCCATCTATGATGCACGAGGCCATCGACCATCTGGTCGGCATGCAATCGATCCAACGCGGCAATGATGAAGAAGGCATCTCCATCGAGACCTCCTCCATTGACCACCTGGTCGACGTCTCGGCAACCGATCGAGCGAAGCG
This sequence comes from Ktedonobacteraceae bacterium, assembly GCA_034438135.1. GTDB lineage: Bacteria > Chloroflexota > Ktedonobacteria > Ktedonobacterales > Ktedonobacteraceae > Paraktedonobacter. The sequence goes on from DAOTTL010000304.1 coordinate 9,080, forward strand.
CTATCCAAACGTGCGCATCTTCAACCACAACTGGCACGATCCGCAGGCGCTTGAGACCATTGGTATCATCCCACACTCGGAGGTCAGCAAACTGACCGGGGGCTTGCTCACCGATGACGTTCCGGTCACGCTCAATCGGATGATCCTCGACTATGATCTCGTGCTGATCTGCGGACCAGTCTTCCCGCATGAGGTCGCTGGCTTCTCCGGGGGAGCCAAGTATCTCTTTCCCGGCATCGCGGGGCCAGATATCATCAATTTCACTCACTGGTTAGGTGCGCTGGTGACCAGTATGCAGACCATCGGCATCAAGGATACGCCTGTCCGCCGCATCATCAATCAGGCGGCAGAATTTATGCCACGCCCACTCCTCTGCCTGGCAATGGTGTTGCAGGGGCAGGACCTTCGCGGCCTCTATATCGGCTCTCACACAGAAGCCTGGAGTCAGGCCGTAGATCTATCGGCTCAGCTCAACATCCTCTACGTGGATCGTCCGTTTCAGCGTGTACTCTCTGCTCCGTCAGAGATGTACGATGATCTGTGGACGGCGGCCAAGGCGATGTACAAAACTGAGCCAGTGATCGCCGATGGAGGTGAGGTCATTATCTATGCACCACACATCACCGAGGTCTCCTATACTCACGGTGACCTGATTGACGAGGTGGGCTACCATGTCCGGGACTACTTCGTCAAGCAGTGGGAGCGTTTTCAACACATGCCTGGCAGCATTCTGGCTCACAGCACTCATGTCAAAGGCATGGGAACCTACGACGCGGCCACTGGCATCGAAACGCCGCGTATCTCGGTCACCCTTGCCACCGGCATTCCTGAGGAACGCTGCCGACGTATCAACCTGGGCTATATGGATTATCATGAGATCGATCCCGCAACATGGAAAGGACGCGAACAGGAGGGGATACTCTACGTTCCGCACGCCGGAGAAGTCCTCTACCGCATTCGCGAGACTCGGGATAGTCCATACCAGAAGTAACCTTTGTGCCTGTCATTCAATGAAGCCTTTTATTTTGATATGAAATGAAACATTCACACTTCTTTACCAATATGAGCGAAACAGGCTGGACAAGCCGAGGGAAAGAGACAACGCAATGGAGACGCCAACCGAAACTACATTGGTAATCGCCGCTCAGGCAGGCGATCAGTTAGCGTTCGAGAGGCTGGTAGGACCGTATCGGCGTGAATTGCTCGTCCATTGCTATCAGATGTTGGGTTCACTCCATGACGCTGAAGACCATGTGCAAGAGACCTTGCTACGAGCATGGGAGAAACGCGCGACCCTCACGAGTCCTGGATCGTATCGTGCCTGGTTGTACCGCATTGCTACTAATCTATGTCTCAATACACTCGCCCGCGTTCCGAGACGTTTCTTGCCATCAGATACCCATCCACAGAGCAGTATCAACACCCCTTTAGCGCCACCGTTGCGGGAGCCGATCTGGCTGGAACCGTTTCCTGATGATCTTCTTGCCGATCAGCATACCGATCCAGAAGATCTCGCGCTCAAGCACGAACGTCTCACACTGGCATTCCTGGTAGCACTTCAACACTTAACCCCGGTGCAGCGAGCCATTCTGCTCTTGCGCGAGGTGCTGGAGTGGCCAGCAGTCGAAGTGGCCGAATGGCTCAAACTCTCTGTTCCCGCCGTCAATAGCGCCTTGCAACGGGCTCGTCGAACCTTGCATCAATTCCACAGGGGAAACAAAGCCCCTATGGCTCTGCCTCGTCCCCAATTACAAGACCTCCTCGTCCGCTATATGACCCTGTGGGAGCAAGCGGACATACCTGGACTCGTGGAGTTGTTGCGAGAAGATGCCTGGTTCACTATGCCGCCAATTCCCACCTGGTTCCAGGGACGAGCCGACATCGCCACAGTGCTCTCAACGAGGATCTTCATTCCCGGCATGCAATATCGTCTGCTTCCAACGCATGCCAATGGCAGTCCGGCTTTTGGGTATTACCAGCGCCAGGCCAGAACAGATGACTATCAATTCGTTGGTCTGTTTGTACTGGGTATAGTGGATGAACAGATTGGCAGCCTCGTCGCGTTCCTGGATATGTCCAGCCTCTCATGCTTTGCTTTACCGTCTATCTTTCCTGCCTGAATCATCTCTTACTTTGGAAAAATGAGCAAAACGCCCTTTCTAGTGGCTGCGCCGCCAGGTTTTCAGAGAGAAATGGCTGAGTTTGCAAGACGTAGAAAAGTTTGGGATGACTCATAGGCCTGCCAGGCCGATGCAGCAGATCAGAATCAAGCTCTGCTTTGTGAAGAACGTTTTCTTTGGCCCCAGGGTTTAAAGATTGAGATCACAATAACCCCTCCCAGGAAAATGAGTTGCAGAAGAATGCCAACGAATAGCAGAGTACGATTGGTAAGGTAGAGCGGACTGGAGAATGCCTGGAACCCCTGCGTAGCAGTCCAGGAGATGACTTGATCGTTCCAACGGATGATGATGAGATCTACAATGACAGTGAGAACAGCAATGATCTCTTTGGTCATGATCCAGTAAAACCTCACCAACCCCCACTGAGTCAACAAAGCCATGAGAATACCAGTTATCAAGGTACCAGCCGCGCCACCTCTGATGACGGTCGTGTCCAGAATGGCTGCGAGAACATAGATAGAGTGGAGCAAGTGAGGGTCAGTGGTGCGCAGCGACGTGATGTCGAAAGCCAGGGAGCAGAGGCCACCTCCGATCCAGGCCGTAGTGAAGAAAAGATGGGCTGAAAGCAACCATCTTTTTTGCGTGATCGTAATTTTGTTGCGCTGCCGTTGTTCAATAGGTGCATTGCGTTTACGGGTCACATCTAAGGTAGATGACATTTTTTATGTCCTTTCGTTCTGAAAGAAATGCAGAGATTTTGGAAAATCTCTCCTATCGCTCTGTCAAACTGCGTTTGACGCGCCCGCTCCCCACCAGGGAGCGAGGAGAAAAACGGGGCATGGCCCCGGACCTCAGGCAAAGGGCGGCTGCCCTCTGCACTCCCACTTTTTTGTCCCCGTCAAATGAAGCCTGACAGAGCACTATGAGCAAAAGTGCTGGCGAAGATATGCACCTGAAATGGCGAATTTATTTCCGACAATCACCTTTCGCTCATAAGACACCGCGTTGGTTCCAAACTCATCGCAAATGGAGGGCAAATAGAGGGAGTCGGACGAAGAGGTCGAAAGACAAAAGTAGAGAGGAAACGTCTGGCAGAGCAGCGAGGTGTCTTGTGGTCACTTTTTCGAGGAGTTAGCGACGAGCATGGGGAGAGGACATCGCTTATTCTTCAAGAGGAGTCATTTTTACGACGGAGCCATAGGACATCTCAGGCGTTTGCACGTAGGCCGAGCCAATCGACAACTGCTCGATGCGCTGCGAGAGGTCCTGTCCCTGATGAGCACGAATAAAGCCTGCAACCTTGCGTGACTCTGGATAGTTCATGCGAAAAATAACTTTCGTGCCTGCATTGCTGAGTACGTCGGGATGAAAATCACTCATGCCCTGACTGGCAACGATGACCGAAACGCCAAATTTTCGTCCTTCTTTCATCAATTTCGGCAGTGTAATGTCCCTGGCCAGTCGGTGCGCTTCGTCCAGAACAATCGCCAGCCGCAACCTCTGAGCTGTTCCCCAGCGAAACATGTCCTTATAAATTTTGCGCAAGATAAACGCACCCGCAGCCATCTGAAGTGACTCAGCGAACAAATGATGCAGATCTACTACCAGACCACTACGTACCAGAGTCAGGAGATCCAACGAGTGCTCTCCTGGCCGGAACAGATCCATCTCTAGCAGCGGTCGGCAACGCGCAACCACATTTTTCCCGTGACGACTCTGCTCCTGCTGCTCGATCTTTGTCAAGACTTCTTTGATCGTGGGATAGTTCCCGGCTGGCTCGCTACTCTCAGCGGCAAAACCTCGCTCTTCATAGGCATCTCGCACAGCCGTATAAACAATATCTTTTTGCATATCCCCCAGACCGACGACATAGGCAAAGATCTCTGCCACAGCCAGCGCATTGGCCATCCAACCGGTATGACCGGCGTCACGGGAGCACTCAAAGGGCGAGAAAGGGAGTCCCTGTGCAGCATCTATCACACCTGGATGAACCGTTTTCACAAAAACCCCATCGGACTCAGCAAACTGACCATGAAAATCCAGCACTAGCGCTGGAACCTGTTGTTTTCCCAACTCGGCCAGCAGTCGTGTGATCGTCCAGGACTTACCCTGTCCAGGTATACCCAGGACAAAAAGATGTGGACTTCCTTTGACGCCTGGCTTCCAGTCCACGTGCTCCCCCCCACTCTCTCCCAGGGGAATGCTTATCTTTCTCTCACTCTCCACTGACTCTCTTGACTCTCCTGGCTCTTCCGAAGACGAAGGGCCCTCCGGTATCACAGCACGAGTAATGGTCTCAGACAAATTGTCCAGCACCAATCGCTCTATGGTCTGATTAATATCCTGCCCTGTTTCGAGAACAGGCAGTTCAGCGGTCTGTAAGATAGATAGCTCCGGTGGCAAAGGTCCAGGAGTAACGTTCCGTTCATGCAGATCTGGATTAGTTGTAGGCAAAAACTCTGGCTCATTTTCAAAATGTTGGGCCGTCAAAATCATCACTTTGGCGTTGTCGAGAAGCAACGGCTTGCGAGGCTGACTGTCCAGACTGACAATATAGCCCTCGTAACTCGCCCGAAAATCCAGACCTGTCTTCTCCAGACGGGTCACATGCTCCAGAAACGTCTCCATCGCCTCGGGTTCAAAGACCCCATAGCGACACGACCGCTCAAAGTAAAAACGTAACACATTGGCCAGATAGGAGCGCTGAAGCGCTCCATCGATGCGCTTCTCATTAAAGAACCGATCCTTAATTGCCTGCATAGATCCTTCCATCTGCAAGATCATGTCCTGTGCCAATCCCTCAAATGGGACCTGTCCCCTGCGCCACTTCACCTCTATAAAGGTTGCATCAACAATGTTGCGCTTCAAAGAGAAAAGAACCAGATCACAACGCCGCTCGCCCCGTGCAGGTCTGCCCGCGCCCGCCAGCGAAAACAGGCGCGGATAGATATCGACCGGCACAAGGACAGCCTGACGTAGTTTCTTATTCCTCTGGAGCCAGGCCGTGACCACGCCCAAGCCCACTGCGGCAGAGGCGGCATTGGGAGTTTCAAGGGCTTCCAGGGCCAGACGTCCCGAAATCATTTTGAGATGGTGGAGCAAGTAACCCACGCTGCGCTCAATGCTGGCAAACCCAAGCTCATTCATTGCATGCCCAAGCAGTGAACTGATCTCCTCATGCCAGGAGGTTGTAACCATCATACGATGACCCAGTCCTTCGGTAAACTCAGGGGAATAATCCAGAACATGCTTGCGGGCAAGGTCAGCCAGACCCGGCTGATTGGGCGAATCATAATAGTCCAGCGTAAAAAACCGATCCAGCGTAATGACCCAGTTGGTTCTCTTATGCAAACGCTCCAGCAGCTTCTGGCGCTCGTTCTCCAACCGCACCTCTAAGATCGGTTGTGTGCTCCGATCACCGCCCAAAAGATACCCACCTGCCTGGAGCAACGATGTGTGCAACTCAATCAATGTCTCACTATAGCGAGGACCCGCAGGATGCGGTTCGGACTTGCGAACGCCCTCTCTGACTATGCGATGCTGCCAGAGAAGTCCATGCTCGTCCACCTGAAAGTGAGAAACAAAGCGATTGACCAGTCCATAGAGCGTAAAACTGCTCATTCTGCCCGCTTTTTCCAGAGATACCCGCTCAACCGCAACCGTGGGACGCGTGAAATCGGTCACAACTGCGATGTGCGCCTCCGGCAGGTCATACTTCTCCAAATGCTGAACCGAACGGGTCGCAACGCTTAACCCTGGTAAAAAGTGATCTGAGCGGGCGGAATTCAACTGATCGCTCTGTTGCTGGCGCACCTTCTCCAATGACTGAAAGATGTTCTTCTGCCTATCCTCCGCATAAGAAATAATCTGAAACGAAGGCGCTTCTTCTACCTTTGTTATCTCATCAAATGGTGGCTTCGATCGAAGCATCTGTCGCAGCGCTTCCGCAAAAAAGTCGCCGCGATCAGAGTTAATCAACGTCATTACCAGCGTTTTTGTATAAGAGTGCAGTTGATGAAACTTGCTAATATGCTCGGCAAGACGGTCAGGTCTCATGTCTTCAGTGCTCACCTGATCCATGCCTGTATTCAAGATCGCCGAGACATCCACATAGCGACGATGTGGGTCAGGCACATCTGCTGGCAAAGCGACACCGTGAAAAAATCGTATATTCTGGAAAAAGACAAAGGTAGTCGGTGAAGCAACATGGTAAGCGAAAGTGGGAACATTTGTAGGAACAAGCAGGCGCAACGCCTGGAGATCGATGCTTCGTTTGCGCTCACGGAGTGGATAGGTCAGCGCCAGATCCTCCCACTCTCGCAAAAGCTGTGTATAGCTCGCAAACCAGGCAGCACGCAACGGGTGCGTCGGCAGAATTACCACGGCCTCTTCTGCCTGCTGATTTCCCTTATGAGCGTTGCGAACGAGCAGGGTATCGATTGAAAGGGCCTGACGCATCTCTGCTTCCTGTCCCCTCTGCTCCAGCAGGCTCTCAATCAGTTCACGATACGCCTGAGCGTAGCGCAGTGCTGACGCGGCAAGCTCAGGAGTCCAATCAACAACCTCAATTACCGCCCGTACGTCGGACTGTTTGACCCGTTTGAAAAATGTCTCGCGTGCCCGCCAGAAAGTCTGCCATGACTCGCCTCCTGCTCCTAATAGGATCTGGGGCTGACAGCTCTGCACATCTATCGCTCGCACCTCATCAACATCTAGCAGAAAGCAGCCTCCCTCCCTTGGCTCAGCCAGTGTTTTTTTCTCCAAAGCGAGCAAGACATTGCTTAAACCGAGGCTGAGCACTCTTCTCTCGTTTAAACGCAACCGAAAATAGTCCAGATCTCTGTGAATCCATTCAGGCTCAAACTCTCGTAGCTCATTGCCGTTCATTTCGAGCAAAAAATCGAGGCGACCAAAGGCGAGCGTTGGCACTGTGCTTAGACTCTTGCGGGGAGGATCACTGGGAAGCGGACCAGCAGCTTTCACCAGAAAAAAGTCCGCACTATCAGTATAAAATGCCTGACCCGTTGCGGGGTCCACAATCTCATTGCCATCTTCACCAATGGGCGCTATCCTGATGCAAACAGCATGGTCTGGCGGTTCAGCGAAGTCCATATCCAGTTTAATCGTCACCGTACGTCGGCTGCCAATGACACTACGCTCATCCAGGCAGTCATCAAAACCGTGTTCACTGCCCTCTGGAACGATACCAATGCGCCAGCGCCGCAAGTCCTTGGGCAGTTCTGGCTCAGTTTTCCAGCGCACAACCAGCGTCTCGCGCATACCATAGCGAGCCAGTAAACTCCCATTGACACCATCGGGTTGCTGCAAATGACAATAGCGTTCAACTACCCCGCTGGCATTGCGAAAGGGAGTGAGCGTTATTGAGCGGAGATCGCTTGGATCAGTCCTGGGAAACACCCACTGCTCGAAGCGCGGACCCTCACCTGCGGCCAGAGCTTGTGACCAGTGGCGCACATCGTTCATTGCTCGTCCCCGAAAAAACTGGAGCAGGACTGCTCCCGTGGTCGCGTCCACTTTGATATTCCCAATGCGTTCGCGTACAGTCGCACTAAGCTTATTAGGATGGGCCAGACTCAAACTACACTCGCGATTCTTGCCAAGTCTGCTCAGAAAGTCCTCCCCACCGTCCACGATCAATCCAACGCGCCAGAGTTCCAGACCAATAGACGCACTCTCCCCGGACTGCACACGCCGCAAGGCCGCCAGGGCGAAATCGAGTCGCTGCTCCTCACTCACTCCGACAATGCCACGCGACCTGGTACTCACAGCTCGGACCATAGGGTGTAGATCAAGGGGAAGCTTTGCCACAACCTGTTTAAACATCAATGGCTGCAATGCGCGACCATCGATCAGTGCAAAAGAGTTCGCAATCGAACTGGAGGAGGTATCGACAAGATCGGAGGGGATAAACAAGCAAAGACATTCCCGTTTGCGATTGCGCAGTTCAATAGCTTTATCAGGGGTAATCAGAAATGAACGTTTTTTCTTCTGCTCATCAGGTGCAATAAGAATACGGAAGAGTATCTCTGACGCAAGCTGATGCTTGCGAATAAACTCACAGACCCGTATAGCGTCAGTACGGCGCAGAAAGTCAACTCGGGCGCAATGGCCAGCGCTCGTATTATGTAAACGAGCGACAATTTCCTGCGCCAGCAACTCGATCTGAAAAGCGTCGGTTTCAGTGCTCTCTAGCATAGCTTATGCCCTCACTCCCATCGATTCCGTTCCAGCGTAGGGTGGATGGAGACGCTGAACAGTAAAATCGTCCGAAAGATCCCGGAAAATGCCCATCTGGCGCAAACGTTGAAGCATCGCTCGCAGATTTTCGCGGGCCGCAGCATTATATTCTGAACCCGTAAAAGAGTCTGGAGGACGATCGATCAGAATGCCAAAGCGTTCTTCGAGAAAGCGCAAGAAGTCCTGCAAGCGGATAGGCTGGACCTGCTCTGGATGCTCCGCGTCTATTACCTGTTCCTGCCCCACCCGAACCGCGGCTAACTGGACAAGAACGGCCAGCACATCATTTGTAGGTGCGTAGCGCCACGAGCGCCGATTAAGAGTGGTTCCGCGCAAAACTCCCTGCGGCTTCTTCAGTCCCCCCACGCTCCAATACCAATTCATAAAATGTGCCAGGGCCTCCTTTTCCTGAGCATCGATCAGGAGATGGACCACACGATCAAGGTCATCCTCGACATTTTCAAGCAGGGTATCTAACCAGTTTAAGGCATCAGGATTATTTTCTTCACCCTCATTGGTATTCAGTTGTCGAATCTCATCCTCATCGAGCCGTGCAGAGGCCGCGATGTCCCGTCCAATGGCAGGATCATTGCGCAAATTCAGCAATCCCTGCAAATATTGCGCACCGGTACATGTGGGTGGAAGAAATTGTTCGATACGCGCACGCGCACGGCTATTGCGGCGAAGTTTTTCCACATAGAGATCGATCTGACGCAATAACAGATTGGACTCTAAAAATCGCTGGTACGTTTCTATATCTCGTTGCACGCAATCTCTGGCCATCTCATAGTTATAGCTGCTGGCGGCATCGGTAAAATCCAGGTAGAGTTGGGGACGAGAACTCCGCATCTGAGATTGCATGGCCACGGGCAGACTGCTTGGATGCTGCACTAACTCAGTGACCGAGTGAACCAGCTTCATAGTATAGTTGAAAAGCTCAAAGTTAATGAGGATTAGCAGATGATGAGTAAAAGCCTGAACGGGCATCGTGTGATGATAGACAAAAAGATAGTGGATCAGGTCTTTGGCAAATGCCTCCGTCAGTGCGGGACAGGGAGAGAGAAAATCCCTTTCCCGACTGATGCCTGGATGCGTATTCTCAAAGCCATCCAGAAACGCAATCGAGAGCCGGGTCAAAGTGTCCAGTTCGGTCTGTCCATCATACTTTCCGCCTAACTCGGGGAGACGTTCTATCTCTACCCCACGACCAAAAACCGCCTTCACAAATGTTCGCAATCTATCATCATTTCCAAGGTTTTCACGCAAGATCTGATAAATAAAGGTATCCACTCCACGCTGAATGCTTGCTACTGGAAAGCCAGGCTTGTGTGCCAGAAGGGTATAGGGAGTAATAGAGGTAATCTGCTCATCAACGCGCGAGTGTCCTACGCCACCGGTTGTGATCAAAGCAGTGCGCACAAAGCGCTCCAGAACCTTGCGTCCCTCAGCATCATGAAAATTTTCCAGCGCCGGATGTCGGGCCAACGCATCGATAAACTTCTGAATATCTTTTGGATCATTGGCGCGTCTGGCTTTACCTCGTCCCTGAGCCAGAATGGTAAAGAAGAGTGATGGCAAAAACTGATCGATATCAAAGCCATTCATTTCGATTGTACAGATACGAGGGAATTTGACCCCGACAACGCTCTTCGGTAGTTTCATCTTCATAAGACTCACGATCCCCCTTTATAATGTGCGCGTCCGTACCACTTTGCCTGCATGCTGTGTAATCAGATGAACGCGTTGCTGACTCTCGATCAGAACCAGGTCACGCGTTTCATGTAAGAGCAATACATCCTTAAACAGGCGAAGATCTTCTAAAAGTGGTCGAAACTCTGGTGCCGTTGGCTGTAAACCATTTGCCATTTTCAGCAGTAGTTCAAAGACATCAAGGTTGATTTCCAGAGAAGGCGTGCCAGAGACATGCTGGAAGACCACTCTTTCTGGCAAACTCTCGATCATAGAGGTCGCAGGCGGATGGGTGACGCTCAATTCAAATTCGGCCAGTGGAAGCTGTTTCAAAATCACCAGTTGTTGTTCCTCTGAGAACGTCACCTTGACACTTAACATCCCCTCCGGCACTTTTTCCATGATGCTATCGGAGCGCAGAATACCCAGAGCCAGATTTTCGCGCAACATCCGCCTCTCTTCCTCATTCAGCATGCCAGCTAATAACTTCATATAATACCTAAAATATTGATAGGGCAATAAGTTCAGCCAGTGTACTCTGGGAAGCAGAGTCATACTTTGCTCAGCGGGAACAGGTTTCTCGATATCGAAATATGCACGCCTCTTAAAAGCAGCAATCCACTCGACTTCATTTTTGAAGCGCTGAGGTGACAGATCTTGCTCATCGGCAAAGAGTTGGCGACGATAGAAAGCATCCTGCTCCATTTGATGGAAATGGAGAAAACGGTCCAGGTGAGGCTGCGGAAAACGAGCGGGGTCCAGCGGTCCCAAATCGGTCAGAGCCTCATCGCTCTGGTCGAATGGTGCAAAGGTTGATTGCCAGTAGGACATATGAATAAGTGACGCGCCAGCATCCCCGCGGCGCCTGACTTCATGGATCTGTTCACAGTTTTTATTGGCAGTGATGATGTACGCGAGCGCTGAACGGAGATCGCGCATCGTCATATGACGTTGACGGCGCAGGTGAGAGAGTAAAAAGAGATACTCCAGTCTTTGAACCACGCGAGGCTCGCGCAGAGCCAGAGCGTTGTTGCGCAAAGGACAGATCGTTTGCGCGACACACTTCTCGCAGACGCTCCACTGATCCTCTTCGATCAAACGTTGTACAACTTTGCGAAAAACCGAGGTATGCTGTGTTTCTGGCAGGTGGACAAACGAGCGTTTCTTAAGATCAACCACCCAGACATAGCGTTTCTCAATGTATTCCTCATCCCTGGCAAGCTCCAGTTGTTGGGCCAGCCAGGGAAAACGAGCCGAGTGACGTTGAAAATAGTCAGCCAGTCGGCCATCATTAATCGCAACCAGGACGGTCAAATGTTCACCAGGCTCCTGTGAACCCTCCAGGCCGCTGAGCTTCTGGGCAAGTTGTTGATCGGCATTCAGTTCACCCAGAGCCTCCGAGGCATCGTAGCAGCTGCGATAGATATGTCCCTGCCACTCCCACTCCCAACCACTGGCATCATCGCGCAGACGATGAGCGTTCAGTTCTTGTAAAGCCTGCCGCACTTTCTCCAGAAAAGCTGTCTTGCCATCCCCTGGATTCCCACAGAGGAAAATCGCACGCGGCCTCTTACGAAAGAGTGCAGGGAGCAAACGTTCATCCAGAGCGGTGAGTACATACGTTTTCTGTACAAAAGCAGAATCCAGACCCCGGTTATTCTTATTGCCAATTTCGCTATTGCGATAAAGACTGCGAATATCATCCACCCAGGCATTTTGCAGTTCCTGCAACTCTCCCACGCTCTCAGGCTCCGCTGTCAGGTAAGCGTTTTGCAGCTCCTGGCGCATCTGTTCAATAGAGATCGGACGTAATGCAGGATCGTTCGCTACCGCTTTTAAGAGAACTTCAGCTATGCGTCGAAGCTTTAACTCAGTAATATTCTCCATTGAAGTCGGATGGCGTTCTGCACCATGCAATTGAAATGGCATAAACCCGAAGAGTGCCTTGAAAAGAACAATGCCCAATGCATAGCGATCACATGAAACAGGAAATGGAGCTGTAGAGAGATTTGAAAACGTTTCCGGCGGCAGATAGAGCGGTGTACCAGCGGTCTGACTGCGCATCCCCTGGCGCAACGCAAAACCAAAATCGATCAATATCGGAATATTTTCTGTATCGTGCAAAATGATATTTGCTGGCTTGATATCTCTGTGCAATAGCTGGCTCTGCTCAAGAACTTCAACTGCGTTCAGCAGATCCTGAGCGAAGGACCACCAGCGCTCCAGAGGCCAGGGAAATTCACTCTCAACCTGTTGCAGCGTTGGACCTGGAATGAACTCCATCTTGAGATGCACATCATTCTGGGGTCCATAAATATCGTAACATCTGGGCAAATACTTACTATGAATGTTACGCATCGTCTCGAATTCAGTTGCTGCCTGTGGAACTACCTCGGCGGGACTCATATATTGTTTCAGGGCAAACGGACCAAGTGACTCGAAATCGGTATCGCTGGCAAGATAGGTACAGGCAGTCGTTCCTCGTCCAAGCAAACGGCGCACTTTGTAACGTCGGTCAAATATCTTGCCCTCTACGGCATCGCCCTGAACCTCTGCTTGCAGACGACGTGCCAGCTCATTAAGACGAGTAGAGACCTCGTATGCCGAAAGCGACGGGACGTCTCGTGTGGGAAGCACAGCCTTTTGAAAAAGTCCAGCGAGTTCACTGGCCTGCTCAGCAGAGAGAAAAGTAGTCCAGCGCTGCTGTTGAGGAAAAAAGATATCGCTTTCTACATTCGCGCGTATAGCCGAGAGTGATACACCAGATAAGCGCTCCAGTAGCACCAGAGCCAGACTAAAAGTATCTGTCACGGCAGTAGCGTTCCCGTAGCCAATGGCCAGATCTATATTAGCATACGGATCTTCCAGCGAGAGAGCATCCAGCGATTTAGCAATAGACAATTCACCGATGCGAGCAGCATAAAAATTAGTAAAGACGACCTTGAGGGAAGATTGAACATAGATTGAGCCAGGTCCAATAGCTCGATGCAAAACTCCCTGGGCATGAATCTGATCAAGAGTAGAGAAGCAAGTAGCCGTCAGGAAAAGTTCCTGCACGAATTCTTCACGAGTTTCAGGAAGAGGATAGATACTGAGAGGCTTACCACGAGGGGGCAGAATAGGCAGCACAAGAAAATCCTCATTCCACCGAAAAGGAAGATTGACCGTAGGAACAAAACCAGTCGAACTCAGTTTTTGTAAAGCATGAGACTCATGCATATAGAAATCGTAGAGGACATCGGCGTATAGTGGATCTCTCGTAAGATCGTAGACCATCAAGTGAATGGCCTTATCTTGCCCACCTCCCAACTTGCCATGAAAGAGCCGCACACCAGGACGAAGCGTCATAGCGTCCTCGATCAACACGGTATTGATACGTGCAGGAACCTCTGGCCGAGGCGATAAATCGACCAGGGCTTTTTGAATAAACTGACTCATTTTGCCAACAAGTGGAGTTCCATCCTGCTTATCAAGTGCTTGTAAACGCTCACAGACATTGCTGAGTAGGTAAATACCTTTGGCCGCACGCGAGTCGTGAATCTGCGGAATATGTGTAAGGCCTGAAAGCAGAACACCCCCGCGCACAAAATATCCCTCGGACTGTAGCGGCAGCACTTTCCAACCGATATGACTGGCCAGTATTTTCGCAGTAAAATCGGCCTTATTGAGTGGACTGGCCTGAGAGGACCCATCGTTTCTTACCCAGACCTGATCATTTCCATGGATTTTCCCTTGCCATGATTTCTCATCCAGCAGAAAAACCCAGCGTGACCCAATGATGATAAAATCTATCTCATATGAACGATCACCTTTAGGCAAGACCTTGTTGCAGATGACCACCCAATCATCTGGAAGTTGCACGAGTACCTGAGCCGCCTTTCTCTCCCCCTCCGTTGCAAATGGTCCAGCCGCTAGTAGTCGAGCCATGTAATCTCTCCCTCTGAACGCCAGCGTTCGCAAAAGTTGCTTCTTTCCCCGCCCACCCACCCTTTTTGGCTGGACGGTGGCAACGCGAACGCGCTGCTACCATCCATCTTGTTCTCCTGAGGAGGGGCCTGGCAACCGCTGAACCGCAACTTTTGCGAAGCTCTGCCTCTTAACATAGAAGCGATTGCGACTTTTAGAGAATAGGGTTACTATAAATGAAGATAGACCCCGGTGAGAAACCCGTTTTTCTTCTTATATTTCTTTCACAGGTAGATATATAGAAATTTTTGACATTATTATACAGGATGAAGCTATTTTTGATTGAAGGCTACTATAGCATATGCGATTATTTCTTGCAAGGTGTCGATTCCTTAACCTCAGAGTTTCTTGAAAATTTCTGGTTATGCCTACTTATGAGTCATCCTTGATTTTTCTGGGACTTGCAACGCCCCTCCTCCCCTCCGAAAAAAGAAGAAGCGAGGCAGTGTGGCGAGGCGAATGCCTCGCCACACTGCCTCGCTTCTTCTTTTGAATCATCCCTATCCCTCACTTTTCTGCGGCTTGCATAGCCGCTCCTCCCCCGAGAAAAGGGAGAAATGGCTGAGTTTGCAAGCCGCGAAGCTGCTTGCAAACTCAGCCATTTCTCCCTGAAAATCTGGCGGCTGTGCCGCCAGAAAGAGCCTTTGCTCTTTTTGCAAGAGGCAAATTAAAGCACCCTCTTGACAGCATTCCTGCTGGTATTTTATGTTTAACACTCAAGTTAAGAATGGTCGCGCAGCGACGTTTGAGGAAAAGGAAGAACTATGCCAGACATTGCCAAAGAACTCACCATTGCAACAGATCCAGGAAGAGTCTTCGATGCCCTCACTCAGCAGGACGACATAGCTCTCTGGTGGACCGACGATCTGAGTGTCAAACCAGAGGTGGGCTCTCTTGCTGAATTTCGCTTCAGGCAGGGAACGTTTATCCTGCAATTTGAGGTAGCCGAACTGGACGCTGGAGAGAAAGTTTATTGGATTCTGAGGCAAGCCCCTGAACCCTGGCCGGGGACCAGCGTTACCTGGCAACTTACGCCGGTCCAGAACGGGACAAAGTTGTTCTTCACTCATGATGGGTTTACTCAGCCTCATGAAGAGATCAACAGGACCTGGGACTATTTTCTGGCCAGCCTGAAATCCTATCTGGAGACGGGAAAAGGTACTCCCAACCTCCCGGTAGCCGCTTAACGAAGGGTCGCATGGCAAAAAGCTAAGCCCAACCTAGGACGCTGTCCGCTCACAACCCAGGTGAGCAGACAGCGTCCTAGGTTGGGTATTGGAGTTTGCCAGAGCTTTTTAAGCCAGCAGTTTTTCAACCAATGAAGAATTCCTGCAAGGCAGGGGCGAGAATGTTGTCAGCCGGACGGTGCTCTTGACCTGGCAAGCGCCGATGCTGTGCATGGGGGAGAATACGAACAAGCTCTTGCGAACCAGTGTGCATAAACATAGGGCTTATTTCTCCATCCATCACAAGCGTGGGAATGGTAACGGACGCCCACTTTCTGAGTGGGAATGGATCGCCATGCATGGCGTCATCTACAATAGTGCCATCGTAAACGAGTGTGTGCGCTATTTTCTCTAATTCCGGCCACACGGGCGATTGCTGCATCTGGACAACCGTTTCGCGAGGAATACCCACTCCCTCTATCATAAAGTATTCGACTGCATCGCCTCGTTGACCCAACGAGATCAGTTCAATAATGTGTGGCAAGTAATCTTCAGGTGAAGGAGGACGACTATCGTCAATGATCAACGGGGGTTCGTACAGCGCCAGTTTTGTGACGTTGAGGGGGCGCATACGTGCGTACTCAAGAGACAGAATAGCTCCAGAGGAATGACCAAACACAAATGCAGATCCACCAGCCGCGGTGATCAGTGCGTCGATATCTTCGACCTCACGCTCGACCGCATAGGGAAGGGTGTCACCACTATCACCTCGACCACGACGGTCATAAGCAAACACCGTAAAAGATGACGCTAGAGTTGCGGCCAGCGATTCCGCGGATAAGCGAGTGGCGGTAGCACCAGCTACCAGGATGAGCACAGGTCCCTGACCAGACTGATCGAACGCAATGGGAGTGCCATCCTTGGAAATGACTTTTCTCATGGAGTTTCCTCTCTTATGAAACATTTGCTATTTTCTCTTTAGAAGGTAGAACCAGTGTACCACTCTGAGTAGAAAAAAACTTCTTCAATCTTGCCCTTCCCGGACACAAAGAATCTGCACCAGGAAAGGTTCATCAATCGTAATTATAATTAGGAACAGCAATCTTGAGTATCCTTTTTAGCATATTTACAACATAACCAGGAAGGAGACAGTTATGGGGAGTCCAACGACTATTACACTGAAGATAGGTGAAGAATATACTCTCAGGCTCAAAGGATTGAGAACAGCGGGCTATACCTGGAGTACCATTGTGACGGGAGATGAACAGGCTATCTCCCTCAGCAAGACAATGGCTCCGCCGCTATCAGCTACCAGTGAAGATGTTCCCAGGGCAGGAGGCAATACGGACGAGCTTTTGACGATCCAGGCCCAGACCGAGGGGAACGCCACCATCCAATTGGTCCAGCGACGAGCATGGGAGACGCCCAAACCGTCAGCGGAGCATACGACGATCGAGGTCCATATCCAGGCATCCAGTAGCAACAATTGAATTTCGCACCCATAAATCCTTTTAAGAGGATACAGCATCTTCCATCCTGTAAGCTGATCTTACTAGCTGCCAATATGGTATTCTTTTACTTAGAACGTAGTTTCTATAGCGAAAGGGAGCAATAAAAGTGCAGCAGCATCTCGCAAGTCTATGGGATCAACAGTACCATTGTCCAGATGGAATTATTGGCTGGTTGGCTGGTGAGCGGATGGTGCACCAGCACAGACCAGAAACGGCCTGGACTCTTGACCTGCTGGAGATACAACCGACAGATGTGGTATTGGAAGTTGGCTTTGGTGCTGGCCGAGGGATCAAGTTAGCTGCTGAGAAAGCCTGGACCGGGCGCGTTACGGGGATTGATCTTTCAGAGACGATGGTGCGAGTCGCGACAAGGCGAAATGTGCAGGCAATAAAAACCGGACGCGTGACAGTACGGCAAGGAAATGTGGCAGAGTTGCCCTTTGAAGATCAGCAGTTTGACAAGATCATGACCATCCACACGTTGTATTTCTGGCCGGAACCGTTACAGGCAATAAGCGAACTCCAGCGTGTTCTGAAAACTGGTGGCAGACTGGTCATGACAATCTCCACCGGAAAGATTTCTGAGCAGGGAGAGGTAGAGTCGGGACCCTTTCAGGCAGTTCTGGAGGAGCAGGTCCTCCCAGCAATGCAACGCAACGGCTTTAAAGTCGTGCGCCTGGAGCGAGGTCCAAACTCCCGGCAATACACAAACGTAGCAGTCATTGGCGAGAAATAGCGCTCACCTACAGCCTGAGAGCTATTTGCTCTCCCCAGGCGATGACTAAGCGAGAAAAGAAAGACAACAGTAGAAGAACAAAAAGGTGCTACGGGCATTTCGCCAGGCGAAATGCCCGTAGCACCTTTTTGTTCTTCTACTACTGAAGCTTCTCAAGAATAAGTGCACGCACGAACTGATAGCTCTTTTCCGCATTACTTTTGGCAAAAAAGCGCATGGCACCGAGAGTCATATAGCATTGATAGCAGAGGATACGTGTCTCATACTCAGGTACAACGAACCGACGTTCCTGATAATATTGTCTGAAATGCTCGCTCACACGCAGTCTAGGAGACCAGTAATCCAATATGGCGATGTCATAGACAAAATCGCCATACCTCGCATCTAGCCAATCCAACACGGCAGTAAGTTTTCCATTGAGAGCAAGCATATTGTTGAAACTGATACTTCCATGTACCAGATAGCGCTCTTCAGGACAGGAGTCGAGCAAACTCAACATATGCTGATAGATCTTCTCAAAGACATCGCGCTCTAAAAAGGTATCATCAAACATATGGTGCCATTTTCCAAAGTAGTCCTGCTCAACTTCTTCATAAGCAATCTCTCTCAGAAAATCGCGCCAGCCAGAGGCCATGCCCCTGCCTCGATAATCAAACACGCCATAGCCCTGAGTATTGCTCACATCAATATGATGAATGGTATCCAGCGTTTCTATAATCTGTGGGAACAATTGCTCAATCTCTTCCGGTTTGTAATGCATTAACGTTTTCCCAGGCATTTTGCGCGAAATCGCAAAATACAAATTGTCCAGGCGACCAACCTGGAGAACTGGCGGCATGGGAATCGACGTTGAAGCAAGCTTCTGCCAGAGATACGCCTCTTTGGGAAAATTGGACGTCAGCATCTTATCCAGATTGAAACGGATGATATAGTCCTGCGAACCCAAACGAAATGCAAATGTTCTCGCTACCGAGCCACCTTCAACAGACACAAGATCGGTTACAGCCATAGAAAAATGCTCGTTCAGCAATGCGAGTACCTGTGTCTCTTCGACAACGGGTCTTAGATCAAGCATGAAAAGCCTCCTTTTGAACGTGTAAAGCCACCTGCTATCGGCAAAGTGCACACAAAAATCTCGATTTTGCAGAGAATCCAGCAATGAATTCGACCAATAGGATGTGAGGAAAAGAGACAAACGGAAGAAGTGAAGCTACTAGCGAGCTAATGTCCATGTCATTGAAGGAGGCCTTTCATGTTTCTAAAAGACGTCTACATGGATGAGTATACATG
>DAOTTL010000305.1:0-3828 GCA_034438135.1 Ktedonobacteraceae bacterium
GGGTGTATTCTTGTTTTTACCCTTGCCATTCTTCTCTTTTTTAAGAGGAGAAAACAATCCGCCGGGTTGTGTCAGGCGGTCGCGCTGATAGGTAAAAGAGACATCTTTAAATGCGATTGCTCCGTGCGACTCCTCAAGTTTTAGATGAAGAGCGTTGAGCTTATCCTTGATCTCAATGGGCATATCGAGGTATTCAAAGATGCGATCAAAGAGAGCCAGCGAACCCTGAACCTCTACCTGGACGTTGAGCAATTGGCCAATGGGGAAGAAAATGCGGCTCTGGAGGGTCGTAAAAGCTACAATCTTTCCCAGTGTAATCGGTGGATTTGCCGGATTATGGATGATTTGCAGTCCTGCTACCAGGTAGACAATGGCAGGCATAATAGAAAAGAAGACGCTGATCAAAAGGAAGAACCAGCGACCAATCATCTGCTGGCGTACTTCCAGGGTAGTGAGGTGTTCATTCTCTTTCTCAAAGCGTTTCTGAGCATAGCTTTGCTTGCCGAAGGTTTTCGTCAGCAGGATACCGCTCACGGAGAGCGTCTCCTGCATCATCGCTGTGAGCGTAGCCATACTTTCCTGAGTCTCTTTGCTGGTAATGCGGCGTGCTTTACCAACTTTCGTCGTGATCCATAGAAAGACAGGGAGCAGGCCGAGTGAGATAAGGGTAAGCAGGGGACTGAGCAGCAACATAGCGATAATCGTGCTCAGGACCGTTGAAAGGTTCGAGACAATGCTGGTTGCAGTATTTGTAACGACGTTCTCGACCCCGTTGACATCGTTAGATAGGCGAGATTGGATCTCACCGGTCTGTGTTGAAGTGAAGAAGCGCAACGACATACTTTGCAGGTGACTATAGAGCTTATTGCGGAAATCCCGCATTACATTCTGTCCGATGACATTGTTCAGATAGGTTTGACCAACTCCAATCAAGCCAGTTACCACTGGCGTTACGAGCATGATGCTCACGAGAATGACCAGGAGTTGAGTATTGTGTTTTCCTATTGCGTCATCGAAGATAAAGCTGATCATAAGAGGGTTGATCAGTCCGAGTCCCGTAGTCAAGATGATCGCCACCAGGACCAGGACAACCTGGGTCTTGTATGGCACAAATGCCCGCGCCACTCGTCTCAGTGTACGAGGATCTGTCTTGCGTCCACGTTTTTTCTGTTCTTCAAGGTATTTTTCTACCCCTCCGCCTCCCATAGCATGCATTCCCATGTATTGTGCTCCCAAAAAATGCTTCATCCTACTCTACAGCCACATGACAAAGAAGATGAGTAGGATGAAAGATGTCTCCCCTGTTTTATGTTCAAAGAATAGTATACATGATCGGAAGAAGGTGTGCACTGGCCATGTGAACGGTTAACTACCTGTCAATTTTAGCAGGCAGAGATGTTGAACCAGTCCAGCGAGCATTGCTCCGCGCACCGGCAGGGAATCTACACGAAGAAATTCCCGTTGCAGGTTATGCATTGAGCCGCCTGTGGGACCCAGGCTGTCGAGTACGGGGATATGCAGGGCCGCGAAGGTGTTTGCATCTGAGACGCCGCCTTTGGGTTCGGCCTGGATTTCGATATTGAGGCTTCTCCCTTCAGTTTGAGCGACTTCCACCAGATGCAAGATTCCCGGACTGGGTGTATAGGGGATGCGACCAGGCATACGCGTCAACGTAGTCTGTGTATCTGGTACGCTGCGACCAGCCACGATTTGTTGGAGTGCTTCATACGCTCGATCCAGCAGTCGTTGCTCAAATGCGCGTACGGAGAGAGAGCAACTGGCCTTATCAGGAATCACATTCAGCGGTTCTGTGCTGGTCAGGCGAGTGATATTGATGGTCAGGCCAGGAAAGAGTGAATGGAGCTGAGAGATAGCTATGATTTTCTGAGCCAGCTCGATTACTGCGGAACGTCCCCGGTGAGGTTCAGTTCCTGAATGAGCAGCTCGACCGGTGACCTCTAGCAGATATTTATCAGTTCCTTTGCGTGAGTGTGTCAGGGATTCAAGTGAACGAGCTGGTTCAAGGACCAGAGCCTGATCGATGTCATGGGCGACCTCGCGTAGAAGCGGAGTACTACCTGGAGAACTGACCTCTTCGTCGTTATTAAATGCCACACAAATCTCGCCAAAATCGTCAAAGCCAGACTCAAGCAAGGTGCGTAGGGCATAGATACACATCATTACGCCCGACTTCATATCGATAACGCCGGGTCCAAACGCAAGTCCGTCACGTATCTCAAAGGGACGAGCCTGGGCTGAGGCAGGAGGATAGACGGTATCGACATGTCCCACCAGGATCAGGCGGAGTCCGCCTTTGCCTGAAAGTCTGGCCAGCAGATTGTTGCCGAGCTTTTCGACGGGATGCAGTGTAACTGTAAAGCCTAATTCGGTCATCCACTGCTCTAAATGAGCGATGACCTGGTTAACGCCATCAACCTGGCCGGTACCCGAATCGATATTGACCAGAGTCTCCAGGCGTTCTAAAAGTTCCGGTTGGAAGCTTTGCAAACGAGGAAGATAGTCCTGAGCATAGGTTTGCATTGTAGAGGTGCCCCTTCTTCTATAAGAGAATGTAGAGAGATGACATCACATGTATTGTAACATGCCATGAATAAACCAGGATTTTTCTATTTAAAATCAGGAGAATGATGAGTTTATAAGCAACGAAGCTGCTTATAAACTCACCATTCTCCTGACTATGTGTGAGTAATCACTGATTGTGCTGCGGCTTTCCAAGCCGCAGCACAATCAGTGATTACTCATCATTTCTCCTTCTTCTACTTTTGACGTTTTGACTGTGGTTCGTTGGGATCAAGATCGTCGAAATCGAGGGTAGATAAGCGCTTATAAGCATAACTGAGCGAAGAAGCGCGACTGCTACGTTTGACTCGATTAGAAGGAAGTGGACGCCGATAGAGTTGGATCTGTATTCCCTGCTTTAGAAACGCCAGTTGAAGAACACTTGGCTCATTATCAAAGTGCATCCTATTGGCGAGGTCATTTAAGAGAGCATCGCGCTGTTTGGAAGGGAATCGTGAGATATGCCAGACAGCCCGAACTAGAACCTGCTCTTCATAGACCACTTCAAAAGCATCTTCAGAAGGATCAACCAGAGTGTCCAGGATAGTCTGATCGCCCAATCTCTTTGCTTCATTTGAGAGTGCTGGCAACTGTGAGAAGCTTTGGACTGTCAAATGTTTCTCGTGCCGTACACGGTCAATGAAATTATTGTGGGCAATTCTGAAGCTAAAGCTTTCTGGTGAATCGATGGGAGGCCTGGAAGTGTTTTGTATTCTTTCAAACGTTTTAGAGACGGCGACGAGAACAATATCCCAGGCGACATCGGTTTCCTGGCCTTGCCAGGCCAGGACCCCTGAATTGTAGACCCAGAATTGCACCACTGGAAGCAATGTGCGGTACAACTTTGTCCAATGGTTCTCATCATACTGATCATGTACAGAAGAAGCATTAGTATCTACCATAAGTAGCTCCTTTGCGTGCAGATTGGTCAGGTTTTGTTCCATAAGGCCTACAGTGTTCAGCGGGAATCTTCCGATGCTACAAAGTTTTTCTAATATGCCCCTCCTAGAAATGTGAGTATTTCTAACATTTATGGAAGTATCGAATGGACATATAGATTATCTACTGAAGAATGCTCTCATTCACTCTATTCATACTTGAAATTTTACATGTTGTTAGCCAAGATTGTCAAGGCTTTAAGGCATGAGTTGTAAGGAATGGCACATTTATGGCAACTATTCTAAAGAAAATCTACAAAAAATGGAGAAAATCTCTCGTTTTTAAGTAAAAAAAGGATCAGAATAGAGA
>DAOTTL010000306.1:0-7985 GCA_034438135.1 Ktedonobacteraceae bacterium
AGAAAATGCTCGCCGTTACTCCACTCGCCACTCCTAACCAGCGCGGTCGCGCAGCGCTGGTGAACGGGACTGATGTAGATCTGGAAGCCAGTGACCTGGTCACTATCGCTGAAAGCGCAATGAGTTCTGAGAACTACGGCTTGCTCAAACGACCTGACGAACTCTATATCGTCAACAAAGCCCATACCAATCCTCGCTTCGTTGAAGATGTTGTACGCGAGATGTTGCGTACGCTAGTAGAAAAGTACGCAGATTTATCTGACAATACTTTCATCTGGGTAAAACAGCATAACGAGGAAACCATCCATAAATATGATGTTGAAGCTGAGGCCTGGGGAACTATCGGCGAGCTACGGGCCGAAATTCTCTTCAATCAGAGCATCCAACATCATACAACCAGAGAGGAATGGCTTCGGCCAGACTTTCACAAATAGCGTTTGCTCTTCTCGATAGCAAAGAAGTGGTATAAATCGTCCCTGATTTTGGAAAAGCAGGATAGGCGTTCGGCCGGCTATGCAGGCCGAACGCCTTCTTTTTTGAGGGATTTCGGGCCAGGCGTGCAACGCCTGGCCCGAAATCCCTCTCTTCTTCTTTTGGGGCGGGATGGCCTATCAGGCCAGCAGAAATTCTTTGTGACAGATCTTGCCAAAACATGCTATAATACCCATACGGTAAGTCATCAAACTGAGCAGTAGGTGTTACAACACTCACTGCCTGGTATATCATGGATAGAAATATAGGGAGAGCTTGTGGAAGGAGTAATGCTTGATTCCAGTCAGTTGGCGCGTGCGGCAGTGGACGCAGCGGCTGACAAAAAAGCCTCAGATGTCCTACTCCTGGATATCCGCGAGGTCACGACATTTGCAGATTACTTTGTTATCTGTAGTGGCAGTAATCGTCGTCAATTAGAGGCAATCGCCGAAGCCATTGACGAAAAACTTAGCTCACAGGGGGGACATCTACTCCATCGAGAGGGAGACCCGGAAACAGGTTGGATTCTGCTGGACTTTAGCGATATTATTGTACACATTCTGAGTCCCAAAGAACGCGAATACTATGATTTGGAGCGTCTATGGAATGGCGCAAAGACGGTTGTATACCTGCAATAACTCTCAGCAGAAAAGGCGGTCAATGATGACATTTTTGCGTAATCGGCTCTTTCTCGGAGGCATCGTGCTCGGAGGCGCTTGTGGCATCGTGGTAGGTTCTGTAATCGCATTTACGCTCGGCGAGAGCAGCGTTAGCGCTCTGCGACGTGCCTTACAGGAACGCAATCGAGGAAGAATTCCCACCGAATACCTCTCACAATAAGCGAGCAATCTAAAAATTCCCTCTAAAAATGCTTTACTAGAGCGAGCAGTTTTGCCTGCTCGCTCAGAAACCATAAAAGTCAGCTTATATAACCAGGCGCTCAAAAGGGTTCTTTCTCATGTTTCTTCACGCTATCGCCAGGTAGACAAATTACCTACTACTCTCTTAAAAACTTGAATATTCGCCTATAGAAACGTATAGTTTTCTGTAGTAACGCAGAAGGATGCCAGTGGTTCAGGTAGTAAGGGAGGAAAAGCGATGCCTATATCCCCATTTCCAAATCAACCGCTAAGGTATAAGCTGGCCTTTATACTGTTCGTCGTTCTCTTTATGAGTATCTGCTGCTTTGTCCTGACGGTTTCTTCTGCACACGGAGAGCAACAAGCGCACTCGTGCGCATCTGACATGCCACCAGCGAGAACAGGCAAACCAATCCCGCCGCCTGCTATTTCCGGCATCATCCTTATCAATGAGGTACTCACCCAACCTGCATCGATCTGGAACTGTACACAACCTGCGAGGAAATTTTCGCAAGAGATGGATACCTGGTGTGAACTCTATAATCCACAAAATCAACCATTCGATCTCTATCTCTCCCATACGGCAATTTCTATCGATAGGGGAGAGCACTGGCACCTTCTGGCACCTGGATCGGTGATTGCAGCCAGGGGATTTCTGACCCTCTTTCCCGAAGAAGCTCAATCTGATATCACACTTATATCATCGATCATGATCACGATCCATAACACCCTCGTCGATGAACAGAACATACCTGCCCTTGCACCCGATCACTCTTACGGACGTGTCCCAGACGGTTCACGCAACTGGTTACAGTTGGATTATCCTACAATTAATGCCAGCAATACGACTACGCCCAACCAGACAACAACCGTATCGACGCCAGTAAGAACTCGGATCACCGGGCACCCGCCAGCCAAAGCCAACAGCGGATCAGATAATAGCACAACCACACCTTCTTCAACTGGAACACAACCACCTCTCAATAGCCTTCAATTGCCAACCACTGCCATCACTACCGTCCCTGTACACGCCCAATCACTACCAATATCCTCAACCGCTGAACAAAGCACCGCAGGAAACACAAATGCTGGTCCAGAGGGCTGGTATATTCTATTGATAGTAGCATCAGCCCTGGGACTCCTGTGCGCCCTCATATGGTGCTGGCGACTCTTTCGCGCACCGTGATTTATGTCCAGAGAGGGGGTTTACTCTTACAGATGGAGGTTTCTTGCCGATCTGCTGCATCAGCCTGGCAGGCAACCCCACCCCATTCAAACAAGAGCAGATGGCGTATTTGGTCAGGCGCATGCGCCTGACCAAATACGCCATCTGCTCTTGTTATTTTCCGAGCGCCGCAGGCGCGAGGAACATGACTGTTGAGAAAAACTGAGCTTGCGTCAGGGTTTCCCAACAGTCATGGCGCAGCAGTGGCCAGACCCCTCCCCGGGGGAACAAGATGGATGGAGGCAGCGCGGTCGCGCTGCCTCCATCCATCTACAAAGGGTAGGTGGGCGGGGAGAAACGCGCCTTTTGAGAAAACCTGAGCTTGCGTTTGAGAGCATTCCAATTAAGTCCATTAGATGGTATCATCTAGTGAGAGAGCGTTGGCTGACACTTAGCATTGACGCAAGTGCAATTCGACCAAAGGATCCTAACTATGAGCATCACAGATCTACCTCAAACGACGACCACACCTCTTTTCGAGCGTCTATCGGCGGCGAAAAAAGCAGAGGTCATACGTGAACTTAGCAATGTATTGGAAGCACGTTACATTTTACATACATCCTATGATCTGATGCTTTATGAGTACGATGCCTCCATTGACCGCAGTACGCCAGATATTGTTGTGTTTCCAGCAAGTACAGAAGATGTCGCCGCAATTGTAAAAATAGCCTCTCGCCACAACGTTCCGGTGGTACCTCGCGGTGCTGGCACAGGCTTGAGTGGAGGAGCGGTCCCTATATATGGGGGGATAGTCGTTGTTTTCACGCGGATGAATCGCATCCTGGAGATAGATTACGAAAATCAACGAGCCGTCGTTCAGCCAGGACTGGTTAATCTGCACTTGAGTAATGCACTCAATCCCGCAGGTTTCTACTACGTACCGGACCCCAGCAGTCAGCGTTCGTGTACGATCGGTGGAAATGTGGGAGAGAACGCTGGAGGACCACATACGCTCATTTATGGGGTAACGACAAACCATGTCCTTGGTCTGGAAATCGTCACAACCGATGGTGATATTCTCCAAATAGGCGATTGGACCTCCGACGCTCCTGGCTATGATCTTGTTGGACTTCTCATCGGCTCCGAGGGAACGCTCTGCATTGTGACCAAAATCATTGTGAAAATGGTCCATCTCCCAGAAGCGGTTAGAACTATGCTCGCCGTCTTTGACACCATTGACGACGCTTCCAATACCGTTTCAGAGATTATCTCTTCAGGTGTCATCCCTGCCGCCATTGAAATGATGGACCAACTCATTTTGCAAGCCATTGAAGCCGACTCACAGGCAGGTTATCCTATGGATGCTGCGGCAGTGCTTCTGATTGAGGTTGAGGGACTGGCAGAGGATGTGAAGACGCAGACGACAACGATCTTACAGATCTGCGAAAAGCATCATGCTCGCTCGATTCGAGTAGCCGATCTGGCTGAGGAACGCCAGCGCTTCTGGGCTGGCCGCAAAAACGCCTTTGGCGCGGTAGGCCGCATAAGTCCTGAATTTTATGTACAGGATGGAGTGGTGCCACGCACTCGTTTGCCCTATGTGCTGGATCGCGTCAATGAGATCTGCACCAGCTATGGACTACGTGTGGGAAATGTGTTTCATGCCGGAGATGGCAATCTACATCCACTTATTCTCTTCGATTCACAGATACCAGGAGAGCTTGAGCGTGTTCGGCAGGCTGGACATGAGATCCTCCAGGTTTGTGCAGAAGCCGGTGGCTCGATTACAGGAGAGCATGGAGTCGGCATCGAAAAGCAGGAAGAGATGGCGTTGATATTCAGCCCCATTGATCTGCGCATCATGCAGCAAGTACGTGAGGCCTGGAATCCGCGTCAGTTGTTCAATCCAGGAAAACTTTTTCCACAACCTGGACGATGTGCAGAAATAAAATCATGGTAGAGAAGAGATGTATATACTGTACATTGGGACTCTTCCAGTTGCCCCAATGTACCTGGAGGCATATTGGGGATGATTAAGATCGAGACATTTAAGGAGAAGATCCAGAAAACCTTACCCACTATTTCAGTCACTAGCGATCCCACTATCTTACGTGATTACACCGTTGACGGTCTGTTCCCAAGACTGCTCGTGGTTCCGCAAAATCCGGCAGAGGTATCCGGTATAGTCGCGCTCGCTAATCAGTATGGGTTGAAGATTCTGGCACGTGGAGGCGGTTCACGTATGCACCTGGGCGCTATTCCAGAAACGATTGATATCCTGGTTGAGACACACAGACTTACCCATCTGCTAGAGCACGAAGCACCAGATCTTACCTGCCAGACCGAGGCGGGGATTTCTTTGGCCGATCTCCAGGCTTTGCTCGCCATGAAAGGTCAATGGCTTCCACTTGACCCACCTGACGCCACACAGGCCACGATCGGAGGAATTCTGGCCTCAAATGCCAGCGGTCCCAAACGTCTCCGCTATGGAACTGCACGCGACCTGGTAATCGGTCTCCAGGTCGTTCAGGCCGATGGAGAGATCGCCCGTAGCGGTGGACGGGTGGTCAAAAATGTTGCGGGATATGATCTCAATAAACTCTACATTGGTTCCCTAGGCACGCTTGGACTGATCGTTGAAGCCAATTTTAAACTTCAACCAATCCCGGTCAACGAACGCACCTTACTTCTGACCTTTGCAAATTGCCAGGATTGTATGCAGATGGTGCTCTCAATCCTCAGCTCCCCGCTGACTCCGAGCGCGATGGAACTCATTGACTCTGGCGCAGCTCACGATATGAGCGATTTCTTCGGTCTAAACCTGACTGTCAATGGCTATACACTGGCACTTAACTTCGAGGGCAGTACCCCCTCTATCGAACGTCAGATAGACGAGGTTTATCAGCTCACTCGTACTCACGGAGCATCACCCGGAGATGATTTGACTGGCGATGAGCAACAGAACTTCTGGAATGCGATCCGCGACTATTCGGAGGGGACTGTGACTTGCAAGGCCGCCATCCTTGTCTCACACATAGCCCGTTATCTGCAAACATTGGAGGAGATCTGCCACCGCCATCAATTAGAGGCAGCGGTCCTCGCCCATGCCGGAAATGGTATCCTCTATATAGAGCTTCGTCCAGGTGATGCCACTCCCAGACTCGTTGAGGCAATCACAGAATTGCGTCAGCCGGCTCAGGAGAATCGTGGCAGCCTGGTTGTTGAACGCGGCCCGGTTGACTTAAAACGTCGCATCGATGTCTGGGGTGAAGCAGGCTCTAATTTCCGCCTGATGCAGCGGCTCAAAAATCATTTTGATCCAAAGGGAACGTTTGTGAAAGGACGTTTCGTGGGGGGACTGTGAACAAGGAATTTGTAACTTCAACTGAACAATCTGTGCGCTTCATTATAACAACTCATGCTGAATTTCTTGACACTGCACTGCAAGAAATTCAGCGCATCGATCGGCGTATCCACTGTGAGGAAATTATAGCTCCTGGTATTGTGCTCTGCCGTGTACCCGATGAACGTAAATTTCTACGTACAGTGGTTGATACCAGGCCAATATTTATACGTCACCTGGCACCCGTACAGGCAATTATCGAGTTGGAAAATACAGAGAAAGATCTGCAAAATATAGCTATTACTCTGGCTGAACTCCCAACCTTCGCCATGTTGGAGCGTGGACAGCACTTCGCTGTACAGACACGTATGGCTCAGAGTGAAGAGGGTGGCATCAAACGTGCCTACAGTGGAGGACAAATCAATCAACTCCTGGCTGAGGCCATTATAGAGGAGACTGGAGCGGTTGAAGCCATTAAAAGACCACAAATCGTCGTCTCTCTCCTCTTCACTCAGCAGCAGATTTATATAGGCATCTCGCTTACCCGAGACAATCTTAGTGCCTGGCCCGGCGGTATGCGCCATTTCGCACAAACACCTGAACAGATCAGCCGGGCGGAATTTAAGTTGTTAGAAGGATTAGAGACCTTTGGTCTGGAACTGCCCGACAAGGGCAGAGCGTTGGATCTGGGAGCAGCGCCTGGTGGCTGGGCACGGCTTCTGCTGGCTGCCGGCTTAAAAGTTGTGGCGGTAGACCCGGCCAGACTGGATGTTCGTCTGGATAAGCAGTCCAATCTACTCCATTATCGTGGATATGCTGAACAGTACCTGGAGGAGGCGTTACAACGCAAACAACTTTTTGATGTTATCACCAACGATATGCGCATGGATGCACGTGAAGCAGCCCGTCTGCTCATCCAGGCTGGTGACTGTCTAAAGCACGATGGATTTATTTTCAGTACACTTAAGCTCCCTCACGCAACTTCCAGCATTGATCCACTGAAAAATATGCGCGAGGCTACAGGTTTACTCAAGCGACATTTTGAGGTAGTGCAGGCCAGACAGCTATTTCACAATCGCCAGGAGGTGACCATAGTTGCGGCGAGGCCTCACTCAACTCGTTTGTAGTTCCAGTTCAGCGAGAAGGTAGTTATGTCTCATGTGCACCCTCTACCTGCGATCTCTCCGCAGGGACCATTGCAGCGCAATACGCATATTTACGATCTGATGCGTCAGTGTATTCATTGTGGCTTCTGTCTTCCAACCTGCCCTACGTATGCAGTCCTGGGAACAGAAATGGATTCGCCCCGCGGACGCATCTATCAGATCCAGGCCGTTACCGAAGGCCGTATGCCAGTTACTAATGACTTCGTAGAGCATATGTATTGCTGCCTTGGCTGCCGGGCCTGCGAAACTGCCTGTCCTTCAGGGGTTCAATTCGGCAAATTGGTGGAGGCGGCCCGTGAACAGATTCAACTGGAGGATACGATCAGGCCCATTGAACTTTCATCATTGTCTACTGCCGCAGACAATGATGAAAGTTCGAGATCAGTCAAACGGCCAGTAGCGCGTTTTGCTGAACATGCACTCCGACGTTTTTTCTTCGACACCATGCTTCCTTCTCGCCAGGTTACATCTCTGGTCTTTGCGGGACTCAAAATGTACCAGCGTAGTGGCATTGAGGCACTTGTTCATAAAACCGGCCTACTTGATCTGGTAAATGCTCTGCCAACACCTTTTCAGAACCACTTGAAGGTTCCTGAAGAGTTGATGCATCAGGCCAGAGGCGATCTCTTGCCCAAACCCTTGACCGAAATCACGCCTGCCCTCGGTCCTCAACGCTATCGCGTGGGTCTGATCAGTGGCTGCATTATGGATCAAGTATTCCGCGATATCAATGAAGCAACGATTCGCGTGCTGATTGCTAATGGTTACGAGGTTATCACGCCTGTCAATCAACAGTGTTGCGGAGCGTTGCATGTTCATGCTGGAGAGGGAGAGCAGGGACGGTTACTGGCTCGTCAAAACATCGATGTTTTTGAGCCTTATAATTGAGATGCGATCATTATTAACTCGGCGGGTTGTGGGTCAAACTGTAAAGAATATGGTCACTTACTGCGAGATGATCCAGCTTATGCGGCGAGGGC
>DAOTTL010000307.1:0-4121 GCA_034438135.1 Ktedonobacteraceae bacterium
GGCGCTCACGTTTTTAAGAACAAAGATAAAATTCCTATTCTGATCCAAATGAAATATTATGACGGTTTTTTACGACAATATCAGCACAATACACCAGATGAACTTCATTTCTCGTCGTCAGGAGAGACAATTCTGGCCTACCTGCTCTCAGAGAAGCATAGTAGGGGAAACCATAGCAAAAAAGAAACTGAACTCATTGGTATGCACCATCTTCGTCCATATCTGTGGCAATTTATGAGACAGGGACGCCTGGTTCTTCTCTGCGATGGCATAAATGAGTTGGGCCATAACGCTCAATTAACGGTCCGCAATGAACTCATCGCTCTCATGGAGACAGATAATCGGGTGATTATGACCTGCCGTGAACTGGAGTATCAGGAGCAGGGGTGGATCAGAGATCTGACCGAGCAGGGAGCAATCCCTAAGACACTGCCAGCCCTTTCTGAAAACGATGTCCCACTGTTTGTCAGACGTTACCTGGAAGGACAGCGCTCAGGCAAAGGTCGCCATGTCACGCCGTCCTTCGAACAAATTGAGCAGATTACGGAACAGATTTGTAGAATTAACCGACCGCATCGCTATAGCAGTCCCTTTATGCTGATCATGCTGATACAGGCACTACAGACCCTTGATACGTTCGATGAGAGCCAGGCTCAGACGATCTCGCGCGGTAAACTCCTCCAGATCTCTGTCAATCAGCGTCTTGAGCGCACTATACGCGAGGAGCAGAAGGTCTCAAAAGAAGAGGTACTCCGGTTCTTTAGTGTCGTTGCCTGTACTGCTCGTCTCAATCAGCAGCGCAATGCGCTGCAAATAGCCAGCACAAGAAGAAGCATCTCACGAGCCAGATTAGCTGAAGATCTGAATGACTGGCTCAATGATAACGGCGCGGACGTGAGCACCTACACGTTGGAGAACATTCAGCAGTTTCTCACGATCGCTCAGGATGCCGGTCTGATTACAGTCAGTTCCTACGGTGTTCTTAGCTTTATGCACGAACTCATTGCTGAATACTGCGCGGCTGAGTATCTTTGCTTTACCTACCATAAGCAACACCACAGTGAGGATTTCTGGCAAAGCCTCTATGAAAGCGAAGAGAAGGCCTCCGGTATCTGGAGTGAGCCTGTGGCGCTGTGGGCAGGCCTGGAGGAACGTTCACAGGACGTAGCGACGTTTCTCGTTGAGTGGGTCAGTTCCTATGGTGAAGCTCACAATCTGCCCTGGAATGACCGGAGCTACTTTCATGCCCTGGCTCTTAGTCTGGCCTGCGTGGGAGTGAACTCGCTCACTGTTCTGCCTCATAAGACGAGATCGTATCTGACAAAATTTGTGCAAGCTCCGGCAGATCGCACAACTCTGGCCAAAATCTTTAAACGGTGCGCGGACGAAGGTGGCTCGGAGGTCTATGAGGCTCTCCTGCCACTTTTGCAGATATCAGGACTATCCGACCTCTTCCTGGAGTTACATGAACTCTCTAGTAGTGGCCTCTCCAGTAATATCCCTACCATCCTCTTTGAGCATCTTGAGAAGGTGGCCAGTTCTACATCAGAGGCCATTGAACCTAAACTTATTAGTCTTCTGGGCGAACTGGGTCGGAGACACTCTGGCGAGCTGGTCAGCAATCGCACCCGCCATGTGCTCGACGATCCGTCAAAGCCCGTTCCCTTACAGATCGCTGCCCTCGGTATTCTGGGACTGCTCAAAAATGCCGCCGATGTACCGCGTTTCATCGCCTATCTCTATGATGAGGAGAGCACGCAACTCATGGCGGGCGCTGCCATTAGCGCACTGGTAAGCTGCGGTCCCGAACTCACTCTGGCCGCACTGGCTGAGAAAGAACAAAGAGACCGTCATGTCTCTCGTGCTCAAGTACGCCTGAATCTTGTGCTTGTATTGGAAGGGTTTCTCAACGTAGAGCAGACCTCGCCTCAAATGGTCATTTCTGCCCCATATGATGTCCAGCTTCTAGGGCTGCTCATTCAGTTCCTATCACAATTTGATGGCGCTCAAACCAGGGAGATTGTACTCAACCTTCTGCATCAACAGATGCAGCATGACGAGCGCACTCCTATTGTCATCGACCTGCTACTCAACATGATCACAACATCTGACCCCGAACTGGCTCGCTCTCTTCAGAAACTTCTCCAGGAAAACTGTACAATTGCCTTCCCACGCATCAGCGCTTACTGGGACACCTCGCGGGCTGGCGAACTGGCTCACGCCCGTATTGTTGAGGTTCTGGGAAATGCCCATATCGGCTCTGTTCGAAGTTTTTTGCTGCAAAAAATTGATAATCCAATCGAAAGTATACAGAATGCGCTCGGTCATGCACTTAGCCTGCACCAACCTGAAAGCATCCATCCGTTGCTCACAATTCTTCTCTCGCCCACGGCTTCAGCGAGCGCCATGAAGGTAGCTAAACTGGCACTGGAGGAGATTGGAGCAGCAAGCATTCACCCTATCTCTCATGAGCTTTCCAGGATTGCTACTCATATAGATGCGCCGGAACATGGACTTCTCCAGCTGGTCAATCTTCTCGCTTCTTTTAATGCCAGGGACCTTATAGATGACCATACCGAGACAGGCGTTGTCTCTTCTCTGAATAAACTTTTCATATGGCTGGTAAAAAGTACCAGATATACGCAACTCATCGAACGCGTAGTGCAGGTGATGGTGGGCTTTCGCAATCCACAGGTCATATCTCCACTGCTCGGACTGCTCGGAAGGTCCGAAAACGTACTGCACGAGGCATGCAATCGAGCTGTTGAGGGACTGAGCAGTCTGGGCGAACTCGCTTTTAAACCTCTTATTGACGTTCTGGACGGTCCACAGGACTCGCTCATGGTCAGGAGGGCACGTCTGGCACTCGTTGGAATGCAGCCATTTCCGCTCGATAAACTACTCGCATCGCTCAGAGATCGCCGCTTAAGTGTGGTCCAACAGGTGCGCCAGATCTTCGCAGCCAATGAGAAGGTGATGTACCTGGCAGCTCCTTTCCTGGTCAACCATCTCCTCGATGACCCGGAGATCTCCCATCAAATCCAGCAAGCAATTAAAGAGATAGAGCCAAAAGTGAGCGTTCCCTATCTGATCGCTGCTCTGGACAGATCGTCGGACTGGCAGATTGTGCTTGAACGCCTGCTCACTACCTGTCGCGAACAGGAACTCGTCATTCAGCTCCTGTCAGAGAAACTTGGGGATGCGCAACGCTGTGAGGAAGTCAGCAAAATATTGCTTCGCTTCCCACCACTGGAAGTTCTGCCATGGCTCACTGCGAGCTTAGAAAATACTACTGCTCGCCAGAGCGCGAAATTGTTAATCTTGCAGATGGTAGATCTCTCTCCAAAGATCAGAGCAGAACTGCTCAAACACATTGTAGCTCTCTTCGACCCCGTCACAGCACGTCCGGCACGTCTCAACATCACACCTGAGGGACGCATTGCTTTGCAGGAACTCTTGACAAATGAACTGGCCAACAAAAGTTTAACCGCGCTTGTGGACGGGCTACAGGAGAAAGCACTTATGAAGGACTGCGCGATCTCGCTCGTCACTCTAGCGCACATTAAAGAGAGAGAGGACGAGATTGTTGAGGCAATCTTACAAGCCCTGCGCCTTCCCTCTAAACGTAATGGCGCTCATCATACGCTTGTGAAGTGTGGAGTACTTGTAGCGGAACGGGTCTGTAACCTGCTCGCAGATAGAGATAGCATGATTGTTGAGGAGGCATGTCTGATCCTCGCCGATATGGGACAGATTACGTTCCCGTTCATCCATAAACTCGCGCACGACCCCCGCCACCTCGCCGATGCCAAAAAGATTTTACGGCTGATGTCCCGACCAATCGCGGCTAAAGGACTCCTTTCCTTTTTCGCCAGCAATACTATGCAAGAGACTGAGATAGCGTTCAATCTTCTCTGGCTGGGTATTGAAAATGACGATATTACCAGATCGTTGCTGATTGAGATACAAGAGCAGCAAAATAGCGATCTGGTGCACCGAGTGCTTATCGCGCTCCTCTTCTTCTATAACGGAACCCAAAACCAGCAACGGAGAAAGATTGCGTAACTTCTTATCAGTATGCAAAAAAATGGCACGCCGTATCGCACGGAGTCCATGCGTGC
>DAOTTL010000308.1:0-8946 GCA_034438135.1 Ktedonobacteraceae bacterium
ACACCAGTTGCTCTTTTTTAAAGGGGGCGGGATGGCCTGCCAGGCCGATGCAGAAGATCGGCAAGAAACCTCTCCTTGTAAAGGGGTTTGGCAACGGCTGAAATGCGCCTTTTGAGAAACCCTACTTGTTCTTGCGAGGGTAGTGACAGAAAAAAGATTTTTCGTGTATACTCTAAATCTCGATAAGAACGTGTCGTCCTTTGCAGGTCTGTTTCTGATTAGAATGGAAAAACTTTGAACTTTTGGGTAGAACGACTCAAATCAACCCTCCTCTGTCCTCATTGCAAACGAGGAGGGAGGCAAATTGAGAAGATTTGTATGTTAAATCTGTCACCTGTATTCGTCTTATAGATATCGAAAATAGATATCGAAAAATAGACATGTTTTTATAATAAGAGATGCGTTCCTATACGGTGGCCAGGCTCAGGCAAAATCTTTTTGCGTGGATGCCTCGCGAAAGGGAGACCATGAGTTCCCAGAGTCAAACAACGCTAATCCTGTCTCAGTTGGAGGAAGGGGTTGCGAATCTGCAACGAACTGTGCAGAGCTTTGAACTGGCCACTGCGAATGTGGAGCGGCACATTCAGGAGCTTGAGCAGCAGGAATCGCAGGGAGAGTTGGTGGATGAGACCTCTCTGGCCGAGGTGCTTCAGACTTTGCGCGAGAGCGCTGAGGTTGCGACGCAGGTTACTGCGATCGACACGCTGATGGATGAGAGAATTACGTTGGTAGAGGGGCTTCTGCGGAATGATGCGCCACTACCTGCGGGTGCCCTTCTACTTGAGGGTGGTTATCGTGTGGTCCAACTCCTACACACACGTCCACGAGTTCACCTCTATCTGGCGCGACCACTTGGGACGCAGAAGAAAACTGTTCAGGGACAGCGTCAGACCTTTGTCGCTGTGCGTGAGATTGTTCTTGCAGGTCTAGCTCAGAGTCAGCGTGAGCGGATTGAGCATGCAGCGTTTGAAGAGTTTGCTGCTCCAATGCTCTTTGGTTCGCAGCATTTTCCATGTGTAGGTGCTCGTCCATTTGTGGAGAATGAACGACACTATCAGATTATGC
Organism: Ktedonobacteraceae bacterium; assembly: GCA_034438135.1. Lineage (GTDB taxonomy): Bacteria > Chloroflexota > Ktedonobacteria > Ktedonobacterales > Ktedonobacteraceae > Paraktedonobacter. The sequence goes on from DAOTTL010000308.1 coordinate 1,066, forward strand.
AGCTCCGACCTGCACGTGGTTCGTCACCTGTCCTGGCTGTTCCGCTCTCCGAGCTTCTTCCTGGTAAAGGGGAGAGTCCGTCCTGGTTCAGTCTCTCAACGGCTCAGACCTGGGGGATAGAGCTTTGCCGTCTGGTAGTACGTCTGCATCGGACTAAAAACCTACCCGGTGATCTTACGCCTGAGATGGTTATTGTGAGCCGCGATGAACCTGTGAACTGGTCACCTGTTCTCCTGGCCTCCTGGCCTCCTGGCCTCCTCTACTGGTCTGAGGACGATGGTCAAGAGGCCTCTACGCTGGTTGACCAGATCTTTCCAACCATAGAGCTTGCTGGCGAGCAAGGAGAGGAAAGCGGAGAGGCGATAGATGAGTCTGTTGAACGACCCTTTCTCGCTCCCGAAATTTTTGAGGGTCGAAGAGATGAGCGCTCGGATGTCTATTCTCTGGGTGCGCTGCTCTACCTTCTGTTTACACACCATACACCTCGCTCTGCTCACATGCGCCTGCATGTAGCACAGGCTCTGATCCCTCCGCAGCGTTCCACTTCACATCGCGGTCGCAAGGCAGGTCAACTGCGAACGCGCCCAGGGGGGATGCAAGGGGAGGCTGGTCTGGTTTCGCCTCGGTTGCTCTGTGAAGGCATGCCTCTCTTGTTAGAGCAAATTGTGTTACGCGCCCTGGCTCTTGACCCTGCTCAACGTTTTGCAACTGTTCTGGAGCTTGTTAATGCTCTGGAAAGCGCACGCAGTCAGACTGCTACGGCAGCATTCCGAACCAGAAGCACCCGTCTCGGTCGCTTCCTCAAATGGTTTCGTAAGAATTAGAAAGAGGAGATGGCATGTTTGGTGGAGCCAAACATGCCATCTCCTCTTTCTAATTCTTAGCTGCTTTTTACTCCTCGAAGGATTCGGGCGAGCGGGCGCGTAGAGCAAAGATGGAGATCACAGCGATCACCAGGCTAACTATCAAGAGAAAGGCAATAAAGATAATCCCTTCTACAGGGAGTTGAGGGGCAAAAAGTCCCTGAGTCCCTGTAGGATCAAGATAGGTATAGCTACAGGTGGATGTGCTCCCGATGCCGTAATGGGCTTGAATGTTCTGTGCGTCCTGTTTCGTAGGAAAAGTATAGCTGGACGAGGCATAATAGCCGGGAACGCGCATCTTTGCCCCATCGGGCGTATGTAGTGCGAGTGTAAAGGCCACATAATAGTCGATCCCGTCCTGTTGCCCTCCTGCATCGTTGACTGCGATCTGACGAACCTGCGAAGCTACGACGGTGCATGTGCCCTGTCTGGTAAGAACTTGAGCAAATTGTCCATAAAGAAGCCAGCCGAAGAGCAGGCTCAAGGCTCCAAAACTTACTAGAAAAATCAACGCTAGTGGGCGTTGTTCAATGGTGCGGCGACTCTGAATCTGTTGTGTCATACTGCTTTCTGCTCCTGATCTCCTCTCGTAGATCTATCATAGCAAATTCTTGCGTAAGAGACTAGTGCTCTGGTTTTCTCCTCTCTCCCCGGGTGGGGAGCGGGCGCGTCAAACGAAGTTTGACAGAGCACTAGTTTCCAATATTCAATTTCTTGAAGCGCGACTCCGGGATGCTCTTAATGATCCACATGATGGGACGCCAGTAGCCGGGCAGATAGACCACATCCTTGCGCTTCAGCATCGCCATATAAATGCCCTGACCGACTGTCTTGGGGTCCGCGAAGAGCAATCCTTTGCGCATATGAGCGGTCATCGGAGTATCGACAGTTCCAGGCTTCACAGTTACAACAGCCACTCTGGACTTTGCCAGACGGTTGCGCAAACCGGAGAGAAAGGCTGAAATTCCTGCTTTGGCTGCTCCGTAGACATAATTAGACTGGCGACCTCGATCGCCTGCGACCGACGAGATGACGGCAATACAGCCCCGGCGCTGCTGCTCAAAATAATTGGCGAGCAGTGTCAGGAGTGAAATAACGCTGGTACAGTTGTTTGTGAACTCCTGAAGCGTGACTTCGACGCTCTGCTCGCTGAGTTTCTGGTCACCAAGCGTGCCATAGGCAATAAGCACCATGTCGAGACCCGAGAAGGGGGCGAGCGCACTCTCGACTATCTCCTGGTGGCGGGTGAGATCACTGAGGTTGGCCACTAATGTTTCAATCTGCTGCGCACCACGAACTTTTAGATCGTCAGCGACGGTCTGCAATTTTTCAGATGAGCGAGCGACAAGTACAAAACTAGCTCCATCCTTCGCGAAGTTTTTCGCGGTCTCGTGGGCCAGTGCAGAGGTGGCCCCAAGGATCAGTATACGCATTACTTCTTGCTTCTTTCCTTTATTGTGGAACGCTGACACGCCGCCAGAAGGTTGAGGAAAAGTGTGGGTCAACATACTGGGAGAACTCTTGCCAGCGTGGGTAAAATTGCTGGAAGCTCGCGGCAGACATACGAGCATCTTTAGCTGGATAGATAGCGCCATCATAGCGGCGCACGATTGTATCGAGTTCTTCGAGGAGGTGGAGCGTTTTTTCACCAGTATAGGCAAAATCAAGGGCCAGAGTCAGACCTGGTCGAGGGAAGGAAAGCATGCCAGGCGATTGAATGCTGCCAAATTCTTTCAATACGGTCAGAAAAGAGCCAGCTCCAGAGTCTCGAATGCGTTTGAGGATCTCACGCATGGCCTCGCGTCCATCCTCAAAAGGTACAACAAACTGATATTGGAGAAACCCGCGTTTCCCATACATGCGATTCCATTGATGAATGCCGTCCAGTGGATAGAAAAAAGGTTCATAGGACGATATCTTGTGGACACGTTTAGGGATCTGGATATGATAGTAGAGTTCGTTAAAGCTGCGGATCGTGAAGCGATTGAGTACAAATTGTGGAAGATTGAAAGGAACTGCCAGAGGGAGAGGTTTCTTCAGAGGTTTACGAGCCAGTTCGGGGTCCTGATTATGGTTGCCACGACTAAAGTTGCCACGACAAAGGGCCTCCCCGCCGATCAACAGATCTACCCAGGAGACGCTATATTCGAAATCCTTATCAGATTCGGCGGAGATCTCAAAGAATTCTTCCAGGGAAGTAAAGCGGATATGGTCTGTATCGAGATAGGGGTTCACGATGCGCTTCAATTGAAACTCGGCCCAGAGGATCAGACCGGTTAGTCCGAGTCCTCCAATAGTTGCTTCGAAAAGACCCTTGTTTTCCTCTGGCGAGCAGAGCATGCGTTGACCATCGGAGCGCAAGAGTTTGAGACGAGTCACATGGCAGCCGAAGGTACCACCGGAGTGGTGGTTTTTTCCATGGATATCGTTGGCAATTGCGCCACCCACTGAGACAAACTTGGTACCAGGACTGACTGGCAGGAACCAGCCGCGTGGCACCATTACCTCCAGGATATCAGCCAGTGAGACGCCAGCTTCGCAACAGAGCAGACCCGTCTCTTCATCAAATGAGATAAAATGATCCATACGACTCACATCGAGTGAGATACCGTTGTCGTTCAGACAGCTATCGCCATAGCTGCGTCCATAGGCGTGGGCCAGTACAGGTTGGTCCGTATGTGCGAGATCCGGTAATTCGCTACGCCAGTAGACAGGAGTGACCTCTCTATGCTTGACTCTGGGATAGCGTCCCCAGGATTGGGGTTCTCGTGTTTTATCAGGCGAGAGCATAATTGTGATGAATACCTTTACTATTTTTCTGTTTTAATGGTTCTCTCTATGAGAGGCGTATTCTGTTTTTCTGCTATCTATAACAACGTAGCAAATGGTCCGGTGAGCACGTCATGACCCAATCGGGCGAAATAGATCGCCCTCTTCCTCTGGTTGAGGAAGAATGAAGCATCGTCCAATAACTTCCCAACCTGCCATATTTTTCAATGCAGAGAAAATGCAAGAGACTGCTTATGGAGAAACAGGGTTTCTCAAAAGTCGCTTTTCAGCTCTTGCCAGACCCCTCCCCAGGAAAAAAAGGGGATCGGAGGCAGCGCGACCGCGCTGCCTCCGATCCCCTAAATAAAAAGGGTGGGTGGAATGGGCGGGAAAAGAACGACTTTTGAGAAACCCCGTATGAAGAAAGATGGCCTCACCGATAAAGTTGCGTTGTTCGATCAACGCTGGATGCCGTCAAAGAAAGGAGAGCAGAATGTATGCACGTTATTATCTTCGCGGGAGGAACTGTACAGGAGGGAGTCGCGGTTGAGCGTGCCCTGGTTGAAGGTGAACTGGTCATTGCCGCAGATAGCGGTGCCGAGACGGCTCTGATTCTGGGAGATGTCCCAGCCTTTGTGGTTGGAGATTTCGCCTCGCTTGCGCCTGACTCGCGTGAGGAGTTAGAACTTTTGTGCAGTCGCTTTGTTCTCGCCTCCGTGGAGAAGGATGAAACGGACACAGAACTGGCAATCGAGGTTGCTCTGCAACAAGGGGCCAGTCAGATAACGCTTCTGGGTGCATTGGGAGGCGAGCGTTTTGAGCATTCTATTGCCAATATTCTCCTGCTGGCTGGGTATGAGACTATTTCGATTCAACTTGTTGATGGCAATTCCAGAAGCTGGCTTTTTCGTGGACCTGGCGACTGCTTGATTGAGGGGAAAGAAGGGGATTTGGTATCTCTTTTTCCCTTGACAGGGAGTGCAGAAAATGTACGTACTGAGAACCTCTATTATCCTCTACGTGGAGAACAGTTGCTTTTTGGGAAACCACGCGGTATCAGCAATATTTTCACCCAATCTCAGGTCAGGATCGTGTTTGATGAGGGACTGCTATTGGTCGTCCATACAATCTCTTCCTGATACAAAAAAAGGCTGAAGGGCCGCTGGGCGACCCTTCAGCCTTTTTCTTTTCCCCAGGGGGGAGAGTTGTTCCCAACTATTTAAAAAGATTTGGCACATTGGTAGAATAGAACTCGGCTTCCAGATACTCCAGGAGTAGCGCAAAGTCCAAAATGTCGGCATCACTTTTCAAAGCCTTCGAAGGATCGCTGCCACCGTTGAGGCTCGAAATAAAGGGACTCACATCGGTAACGATCTCGCTCTGGGTGAGTGGCTTATCGAAAGCACCGCTCGCGCTCAGGGGTTTGTTCAGGAGAGCGTTAAGGAAGCCAGCATGGCGGGACTCAATGGTCAGAATGGAGCCAGCCGCGGCCAGATACGCTTTGTCGGAGATAGCTGGCGCGGCCATTAAGTAAGCGCCTACACCAACATTCTCGAAAACCTGGGCAAGATTAGCGAAAGTATTGACATCTGACATCGCGAGGCCTTTAAAAGTTGGTTTGGGACGAGGAGTCGCTCCAGCTTTGGTGAGTGCATCTTTGAGGAAGGTCACATGCTGATTCTCATCGTCCATAATCTCCATAAAGGCGCTTTTGCTGTCCGCGGCAGATTTCAATGCGAGGGTCGTATAGGAACCCGTGCCAGTGGAACCCGTGGTAGTGGAACTCGTGCTAGTGGAGCCTGTTGTGCTTTTCGTCGTAGTGGAACCGCCGCATGCCACCATGAGTCCTGCTGGTACCACGATACTTGCCCCAACCACCGAACGTCGCAGAAATAATCGGCGTGAGCGTTTGTCCGCCTGGAGTGTCTCTTTCTCGATTTGTGTCTGTTTTTCTGTCATAAATTTTTCTGTCATATTCCCCTCAACTAAATCACGCAAGACCCTCTATCGACGTCTGACAGGCTTATGTCCATACATTACGTCAACTAGACAGGTATTTGCAAAATCAAACCTGACAATAACATTGGAAAAATCTGTGTACTGTACAAGAAGGGGGTTTTTTTCTCCTCCCTTCCAACCCAACCGCCTGGAGAGAAACAGAGTGTAGGCAGAGCCAGCTTCACTAGATGAAGCCGGGCAGCATTGTCCACGAAAAGATGCTTGCTTCTTCACAGGTAGGAGACGGTATACAGTTGCAACAGTCTCCATATCCATTATACGCTACTTTAGCCAGAATGGATTACCAGGGCCATATAAAAGTCAAAAATGGCCCTTTTACCCCCCCCTTTGAATATCATGAGTCATCCTCATTTTCAGCAGCTTACAAAGCTGCCCCTCCAAAAGAAAGCAGAAATGGATGAGTTTATAAGCCGCAACGCGGCTTATAAACTCATCCATTTCGTAGCTGCTCCATTTCTTCTGAAGATGCGGCGACGTAGCCGTCACGGAGGGATTGTTGAGCTTGTGAGTGGCTTTGCCACCCAAAAGCTCAACAATCCCTCCTCAAAGTAGATTTATCTCTATTTAAGTTGTGCTAGGAATAGTCTCGTTGATATTGCCAAAATTGTATGTACAGAGTGGTCCAGGTGTAGCAGTATAGAGTACTGTGTCGCCGTTGCTGGCGTAGAAGTAGTGAAAGCTGCCATCGTTACTCCAGATAAGCTCATAGGTTCCTTGAGCAATATTTGTGAGCAGAAACGAGCCATCGTGATTAATCGATGCACTGGAAGCGTTTTTGAGCAGGGCAGGGAACTGATATTGCTGGATGCCCACAAACAGTCCTTGAACCAGAGCGACTGTGGGTGTGTTGGGGGCTGGTGGAAGGGTCGTAGTAAAGCGACCTTTGACACTGACTGGTTGTTGTAGGGCTTTGATAGCTGACTTCCCCTGGACAGTGTCTGCGAACTGGCGGGTCAACTGTTCATACGTTTTTACAGCATCCTGGCACGTGTTTTTCAACTGCTGCTGACCCAGTCCCCACAGTGCTTTTGCATAATCCGTGTGTACCTGTCTGGCCTGAGAGGAGCCGGCGAAGTTTGTGGTGAGCGTTCGAAAAGCATTGGATGCAAGTGCGAATTGTTGTGCTTTAAGTTGCTGCTCAGCCAGTTGATAATAGGCTGTTGCATCTGCTGACTGAATGAGCGTGTTGCATGTTGAATCGCAGTAGTTCAGGCTCAGTAATGTATCATAATGTGCCGTTGCATTGGCGAAGTCCTGATGTTGCGAGTCGAACTGACCCCAATCTGTGTAGGTTCTGACCAAATCAGTTTTGCTGCGATTGACCTGAGTTGTCACCGGGTTATAGTCTTTGAGTACTGTGCTAAATTTTTCTACGGCCTCTGAGTACTGGTTATGTGTGCTTAGATCTTCGCCCCACTCGTTATAGATACGGGCTAGATTGACTGAAGCCGGGGCCGTCTCGCCGGCTGCCTTATACTCATTGAGCGCTATCTGCCAGTGTTGTTGGCCTTCAAGGTAACGAGCCTGAGCTGCGTGTAGACCACTTTGTTGCGTAATGCTGATGCCGCTAAAGAGGAAGAGTATAAGTACAATTAATGTTGCACTCATTGCCTGCAATCGTCGGCGGGAATTGGTTGCAATCAACATTCCCAGAGCCACGCGTACGCCCGTGATAATCAGCAACAGCACCGCCAGAATAAGCGCGACCACGCCAGCGATAACAGATCCCGTGGCCCAATCAGAGTTAAGGAAGACAATCGCACCAAGCAATAGAGCGCCAATAGCCATCAGGAGGAGGAGTACCCAGATAGGAAGAGGTCGGATAAGCTTGCTTGTTGCCCGATCAAGGAGTGTATTAGAGGGAAGTGATACTTTCGTTGAACTCTCGGATAAAAGCGCATATGTGTACTCTGGCGAAAGGGGTCTTTGTTCACCTCTTGTTCTGCTTAGTGGCTGTTGCGGCGAGTCCGTATAGTTGCCATTGCGTGCTGTATAAGGATAGATTGTACCAGCCTGGATCTCCATGTCTTGCATTGCAGGCAAAAATTGCTGTGCCAGCGGTTTTGTTGGTTGATCATTAGCATTGCGAGCCTTGAGGGGTGTGGCTGATTCTGGCTGATGAGGGAAGGCGGAAACATCCGAAAGCGGCATATTGGCGGTAGGCTGATTACTGAGGGAATCGAGAGAGAGAGGGTTTTGGATATTGGTGGGGAAGTCGGCAAGGTTTCTC
>DAOTTL010000309.1:0-21465 GCA_034438135.1 Ktedonobacteraceae bacterium
TTTTGCGGGTGCCAGTATTGGTCTTACCATTGGAACGTTGGTCAAACCTGAGCAACTTAACCTCTTGTTTTCACTTATCTTTACTATACTGATCTTTACCGGCTGCATGTATTATCCCTGGAGTGTTCTGAATCGTTTTGAATGGTTTCAGATAATAACGCTCTTTAATCCCCTTACCTATGCTTCTGAAGGAATGCGTTATGCTATGATTGCAAGTTTTCATGGACGGCCATTTCCCACGCTGGCTCTTCCCTGGACACTTTTGGGACTAAGCGTGACGTTTATTGGTTTTCTTTTGCTCGGTATACGTACTTTTCATAAACGTGTCATCAGTTGAAGCCTGGACAACTTGCTCAGGAGACTGCGTCCTTCTCCTGCCTTCAGTCCCACAACATTCATAAAATCTTTTCCTTAAAAGGGGCATTATTCATGCTCAGAGTATAAGAGACGCCGTATGTGTTCTAATAATTGATACGAAGCGTCGAGATCGAACAGCGGGTCGAGCATCTTTTGCAATGCTAATCCATCGAAAAGAAAGCGTCAGGTTTCCAGCAAATGCTTCTCGTGCCCTCCCTTTGCAAACTGCTCATCAACCTTGCGCGGAACGCGCATTAACCTTGCGCGGAACGCGCATTGACTTTGCGCGGAGCGAGCATTATACTAGATAGAAATGCGTCGCTACGCTTTTGCCTGGAAGGATCGAAGGCGAAAGAGCTGTTGGAAAGGGGGAAGGATCTTTTTTGTGAGTGCGGTCAAGTAGAGATTGGGTGAGCAAAGAGCTTGAGCATCATTGTTGATTCTTTTTTTATTTGCCTGGTTTAATACCAGGTGTCCAATGGAGGTCCTTATGAAAATCGGAGATTACCTATCTAGAATGCCAGTAAAGCGGCGTAGCTTACTCAAGAATGCCATGTCAGCCACCCTGGGTACCTCGCTGGGAGCATCGTTTCTGGCTGCCTGTGGCGGCTCTACAACTACATCTTCTTCATCTACTGAAGGTCTTTTTCCTAATCATCCCAAATGGAAATTTGTTTTTGTCAACCATGTCACAACCAACCCCTTTTTCGTGCCTACCCAGTACGGTATTGAGGATGCCTGTGCGCTTCTGGGCTGTACTTCGCAATGGACAGGGTCGCAGAATAGTATCTCTTCTGAGATGGTCAACGCCCTTAACACTGCTGTGACAGCCAAGGCGGACGGGATTGCGGTCGCGTTAGTCGATCAGACAGCCTTTAATGATCCCGTTGAAGCTGCCTTGAAAGCGGGTATACCAGTCATCTCTTACAATGCTGATGCAACTGGCAATGCCCGGCTTGCCTACATTGGACAGGATCTCTACCAGTCTGGCTTCCAGCTCGGCCAGCACCTGGCCCAGTCGGTTACGAGTGGCGATGTGGTGGGTTTTATCGCGACTCCTGGGCAGTTAAATATTCAGCCGCGCATTGATGGAGCGATAGCGGCATTCAAGCAATTTGCCCCTGCAGTTAAAGTCACGCAGATTGCTACTGGTGCGCTGGTGGGCGACGAACTGAACGCGATCGAAGCCTACTACCTGGGGCATAAAGACGTCAAGGGCATGTTTGCCGTTGACGGTGGCAGTACGCAGGGCCTCAGCGAGATTATGGAAAAGTATAGTTTGGCGGGCCAGGGGATACATGCTGGCGGTTTTGACCTGGAGCCGAAGACATTGCAAGAGATCAACATGGGCAACCTTGACTTCACCATTGACCAGCAGCCCTATTTGCAAGGTTTTCTGCCTATTGTCCAGCTTTTCCTCTATAAGCTCTCTGGCGGTCTGATGCAGCCAGCGACAACGGATACAGGTCTGCTGTTTATTACTAAGGACTCCGTGAGTCCGTATCTAAATACACAGACCCGTTTTGAAGGAAGTAGTAAAACGGAAAAGGTAGTCACAACTTCATAGTCCTTCTCTGGCGGTGAATCTCTTCGCGTTGAGTTTTTTTCGGCGGAGAGGTTCACTGACGTCGTTTCTATACCTTGATATTCTGCCCAATGAAGGAGAAGAGAAATCATGGCTGAACAGGTCCTTTCCGATGCGCCTAAGCCTCAAATGCAGCAAACCTCGGAAAAGAATGATAGTTTCTGGCTAAAGTTAGGGCAGCTTTTCACCAGGCAGCGCGAGATAAGTATCCTTATTGTCGTTGTTGTCCTATTTATCTATTTTGGGATTTCTAGCTCTAACTTTGTTTCTGTGGAAAATATACGTACTATTGCTCAGTATCTTTCTGCTGTGGCCATCATCGCTATAGGTGAGGTTTTTCTTTTAATCTGTGGTGAGATTGATATCTCAGTTGGCTCAATTTTTGCCCTGTCAGGCTTCATTATGTACGATGTCAACCAGGCAGGTGTGAATTTGTGGTTGAGTATCATCATTACTCTACTGTTCGCGCTGGGTGTTGGGGCTATCAATGGTCTTGTGACTGTCTGGTTTAAAATTCCCTCACTGATTGCTACTTTGGGAACCCAATTTCTGCTTCTGGGGATTACATTGACTATCTCGCAGGGTGAGCCGGTTATCGCGCCTCACGAGGGGATGATCAATCAGATTATGGGTGCAGGTCAGTATTCTGAGCTTATCTGGGCTGTGGTGATCGCGGTCATTTTTCAGCTTGTCCTTTCCTATACACGCTGGGGTATGCATACTATAGCCGCTGGTGGGAATCTCTTAGGTTCCAGCGAGGCGGGAGTGAATGTTAATCTCATCAAGGTAGGTAACTTTATGCTGACTGCGGCCCTGGCCAGTCTGGCGGGTATGCTGGAGGGCTTCCGTATTGATTCAATTGATCCAGGCGCAGGCGGCACGACAATTATGTTTAACGCGGTTGCGGGCGCGGTCATCGGTGGCACCGCCTTAAAGGGTGGCGTAGGAACGGTGGCTGGTGCGTTTCTTGGAGTTCTGGCGCTTTCGGTTCTCAACGACGGCTTTACGCTGCTTGGCGTAAGTGCCTATACCTACGATGTTATTCTGGGAATAGCCATTCTGGTCGCGATGGTACTGAATCTGCGTCTGAGTGTTTGGCGGGAAGGGAGACGCTAATGGGTGATGTGATCGCTGCTGATGTCCTACGTGCCGAGCATATTGTGAAGAAATATGGTCCGGTGACTGCGTTAGGGGATGTCAGTATTCGTTTGCAACAGGGCGAGGTTTTGGGCCTGATTGGGGATAATGGGGCTGGTAAATCGACCTTGATCAAGATTCTCACTGGTTTTTTGCAGCCCACGGCAGGCACGATTTCTGTCTTTGGACAGGAGGTTAAGCTGCGTTCGGTGACTCAGGCGCGTTCGCTGGGTATCGAAACTGTGTATCAAGATCTGGCGTTAGTCAACGAACTGAGTGTCTATCACAATATGTTCCTCAATCGCGAACTGTCCTATCGTCCGTTGCCGTTTCTCAATAATCGCAAGATGCGCCGCCTGGCCCAGGAGCAACTGGACAGAATCGGGGTGCGCATCCCTTCGGTGAATTCGCTGGTGGGCCGACTTTCTGGTGGCCAGCGCCAGGCCATTGCTATTGCGCGTGCGGTTTCCGCGAACGCAAAGATTCTGCTGCTGGACGAGCCGCTCGCGGCCATGGGTGCGAAGGAAGGTGCGTTGATCCTGGAGTTGATTAGCAATCTGAGAGAAATGGGCGAAGTTTCGGTCATTATGATTGCGCACAACTATGCTCAGGTAATGGAGATTTGCGACCGGGTCAATATGTTGCAACACGGTACCATCTCGCTCGATAAAGAGGTCAAAAAGACTTCTCTGGAAGAGCTAAACGAACTGGTGATGCGCGAGTATCGACTTGGCAGGACCTCTTCTGTCCAGTGAGGGTTCCGCGATCCACTGAAAGAGACCTGTCAGCCTGTTTTCAGAAGGGTCTGCATTTCTCGCTGTGCCAGAGCCAGGTTTCCAGCAAAGATCAGGCCCATCGGATTTTTCGCCATGCGGCAAATGATTCTCGTTCCCTCCCTTTGCAGAACCACATCCCTGTCAGCGATAGACGCTCTCAGGCTTTGTGGCTCGGCATGAACTGGCAGTGGGTATTTATCGATGGTCCAGATCCCCGCTGCGATCGCGGCTCTCATATTGGAGATTGTTGGCTCCCTGCGTGTTGCTCCCAGCACCGTCATAATAGCATCGGTATAATTAGTCCAGCGCGGATTGCACTCCGCCAGGTAGTTGTTCATCGGCTGCTTTCTTTGGTGCTGGAGACGCCTTTCTAGCTCTCCTGGTATCATAATATCGAGATTGGCCACGCCCACAATAGAGGTGAAATCTTGTCCACACAGGTGAGCCGTCTCTCTCAGAAGCGTTTCGAAGAATATGGCTGTCTGTTCTTCATAGAGCTGTTGCATGGCTCTGGCAGCGTCGTTTTCAGGGGTATACGTGCTCGTTCCGATACAGGCTTTACTGCCCGGCTTTTGCAACTGACTATTCCAGCCGAGCGACTCCACATGATTTTCCAGTATGACGACGGATAGACCAGGCGAATCGGCGACATCTATATACCGGCTGATGACGACCCTGGCTTCTTTCTGCACATCCATCGTCGCAGCCAGGTGTTCCTGGGAGGTCGCCAGCGCTTCTTTCCAACTGGTGTACTGTCGCGTCTGATCGGCGTCTCCGTCCTGTACAACGGTGATGTACCCGGCGTTTTCATAGACCAGACAGCAGCCATAATTTCCATCCTCTTCAGTTGCCCGCAGCATCACACCGAGTGGATAGATACCTGCCATATCCGTCTCTTGATAGATGTCCTCGACACTCTGGAGGAAGCGCTCAGCCTCACTGGCGACGTGGTCGATCATGGCAATGGTATAATCGGGCAGGGAAAAACCTTCCAGACCAAGCTTATCTATCAATTGAGAGAAGCTCGCCTTGTTCTTGAGCAGGTGGGTCATCTTGCCTGGAAGGCCCCACAGCTTTGCTCCGAGTTCCTTATCCAGCGCCTGTTCAATGTTGGGAACATTGATATATGGCACGATCAACGGGGTCTGTTCTGGATCTCGATCTCTGGCTTGCTTGAGGTCGTCGAGTGTTAGAGGTGTGATATCCTTGCCAAAGAGCGCACTGAGGTAGGTCATCTGGTTCTGGATCTCCTCCGTGGGTGTACTCACCAGCACATACCTTACTCCGGCATTGAGCGGAAGGTGTCCGCAACGTTGCCCATAGTACGTTTGCACAAAGTTAACCATGCTCTCATTTGAGGCCCGTAAAACTCCCTCGCGACCCACGTTATGAAAACCTATGCCGGGTGATTTGTGGGCAGGGAGGGAGAAGAGTGGTTTGTGTAGTCTACTCATTCAATCAAATACCGTCTTTTCGTGTCATTTGTGTGTCGTTCATCAACAGCGTATGACTGGTCTGGCCTGTTGATGCCTGCTAAAAAGCTGCTGATGAAATATGCTTCTATTGGGCAAGAGTTTTGCCTGGCTCAGGATGTTGAGCCGCAGATGGAGGAATGCGTGGCGCTTTGCGTCAGGCACCCCTCGGTTGCCAAAGTCGCACGGCCAGGGCTTTCTCTCCAGAAGTATTGGTGTACAAATCGCGAAGAGGCCCATTCCTCTGAGTGAGTAGTGTACCATATCCGCTTCTCAATGTCACTTATAACAATGTATCAACAGGGCCATTTAATGCTCGTGCAGAACCCCTCCCCAATGCACCCCCTTAACACCACAGGTCAGGTGAGTATGCGCTAGGATGCACTTGCAACACCATCTCTGCGAGTTGCCAGATGCATATGACGCAGCGTAGGATTGAGCGTACTGATCAACGCCAGGATTAACAGGCATGCGCCAGTGGTAAGAACTGTAGGGATCACCCCGATCACCTGGAGCAGAAAGCCAGCCAGAGAGATCCCCAGTGGTTGTGAACTGAAAACAATCAGGCGAAAAACGCTATTAGTACGGCTTTGCAGTTCATCAGGAATAGTTGTCATCCGGTAACTTAACTGAATTACGTCGAAGATGGGACCAAGCACAAGGCAGGCCGCTAAGATAATCCCTACAACTATCAGGTCAGGTGCGATTGCAAAAAGCAGCCAGAATAGGCACTCTAACCACGCGGTAGTGACGAGAATCATGCCGGGCTTGAATTTTTTTTGTATCCGTGGAGACAGGAACGCTCCTGTGATTCCGCCAATGCCCCCAATGGTAAAGGTCAGGCCAAGATTAAAGGAAGAGGCGTGCAGATTCTGAGCGATGACAATCGCAATTAGCGTAAATCCTGAGGTAACAAAGTTGGAACCAGCCGTTATAAACGCCAGAAAGCGTAGCAATGGATCGTGCCACAGCCAGACCAGACCCTCTCGTATTTCATTACGTAAGTGACGTTTAGGGAGAACTCGTGCCTTTTGAAAAGGCGTATGGATGAGCAGAAGACTGACTACTGAAAAAGTGTAGGAAATGGCATCAACCAGAAAGGGCAGAATAAGCCCCAGACTGTAGAGTATTCCACCCAATGCTGGACCGATCAAAAGCAGAAATTTAGTCATAGCCAGATTTTGAGCATTGGCCCGGGTGAGTTGCTCTTTGGGCACAACATGAGGCAGGCAAGAAATCTGCGCGATATTAAAGAAAACAAACAGGCTCCCTTCAATAAGCGAAACCAGGTAGAGCTGAATGATAGTTATCTGCCCGAAAGCAAATACCAGCGGAATAGTCCCCAGGCTGAGTGCTCGCCCAATGTCGCAAACGACCATGACGCGTTTGCGATCCCAGCGATCCAGCAGTGCCCCCGCAGGCAAGCTAAAAATGATATACGGCAAGACACGAGTGGCTGCTGCAAAGCTGGTCAGGATTGGCGATTTTGTTAAAAAGAAGACCAGGAGAGGAAAGGCAAATTGTGAAACCTGCGTACCCAGGACAGAAACTGCCTGCCCACCCCAGAGCAACATATAACTCTTATTGCGCCACAATGAGTTCGGCGACGCGATTTGTGTTGTTTTCATACATCTTATCTATCAGTACATAGTATTTCTACGATATCTTTCTCTCTCTTCGAGAGTGCGCTCTTGGATAAGTACGTGCATCTAACCGAAAAATTCACAAAACATACCCATTTTATGCGCTTCGTATACTAATCTACCCGGACTAATTGTACATGAAAAACAGCTTACTGGCACCTCGCGTCTTCTAGTATAAATTATTTGTCTTAAGAGCAGATGTTCCAGGTGCTCAAACTCTCCGAGAAGATTATCAAAGGTATCCGCTATATTCTTGTGGATACAGTGGATGGTTGGCGGAGACAACACAGCGTTCCATCGGATGGTGGGCGAAATGCACCTGTTCCTGAATCGCTGATCTGATGCCTGGATGGGTGAGTACCTGAGCAAAAGCCGCCACTTCTCCTATCCAGGAAGGAGTCGATGGCGTCAATTCCGGCGTAATCTGGATGGGTACCGAAGAAGACGTCCTACCAGGCTTCCCTCTCCCCTTTGCATCGCTTAGCGCACGCCGAGTGCCTGGCGTACCACGGAATCGCCACCGCTTGCTCGCCATCGGTAAGGATAGAGCGGCTGAGGCTCGGTCAAGGTATCGAGGAACTCGACTTCTTCTGGCGAAAGGCGAAGAGTGGAAGCCTTCACATTATCAGCAAATTGCTCTGGTGTACTGGCCCCAAGAATGACCGAGGAAACAAAATGCTTCGCTAGCAACCAGGCCAGGGCAATCTGGGCAGGGGTTGCTTCCTCATGGGTAGCTGCTATCTCGCGCAGTCTCTCAACTGCCGCGTCGCCCTTTTCGCGGTCGATTGAGAGGAGGGAGAGATAGTCGAAGGAGGCCAACCGTCCAGCGTTTGCTTGCGTCAGTTCTCTGGTATATTTCCCACTCAGGAAACCACCTGCAAGCGGACTCCAGACTAGCAACCCTAGCCCTTCATGGCGCATGAATGGTACTCCCCCATACTCAATGCCGCGCCCTAAGAGCGAGTAGTACATCTGTGCGGAAACAAAGGGAGCGTACCCGTGCTGGCGCTGCGTTGCCAGAAAGGTGGCTGCTTGCCAATCGCTGAGGTTGGAGTATCCTACATAGCGGACCAATCCACGTTGGACAAGGTGATCGAAGGCACGAGCAGTCTCCTCAAAGGGCGTCAGGGGGTCAGGAACATGGAGTTGCAACAGATCGATGTAATCGGTTCCCAATCGTTTGAGGCTGGCCTCAGTTGATGCGATGACATGACGGTAGGATAGACCTGCATCCGTGAGAGCCGATCCAGCACGTGCGCCAAGTTTCGTTGCAATGATGACATCTGGGCGCTGTGAGCCAAGGGCCCGACCCAGAAACGTTTCAGCACGTCCTTCGCCATAGTTGTTTGCCGTGTCGAAGAAGTTAATCCCGGCTTCGAGGGCCTGAGAGACCAGATGGTTCGCACGCTCTTGATTCACTGGATGATCGAAACCGTGAGAGAGACCTTCGCCAAAGGTCATTGTACCCAGCGTGAACCTGGAGACGACCAGGCCAGTCTTGCCCAGGGTCGTATATTGCATGGTATTTTTCTCCTTTTCTTGCATCTGTTGGATAGGGATCAGCCGTTGCTTATTGAACAACGATTGTCTATAATACTAGGGCCTGGAAACGCGAGAATCAATCGGCAAACTCGCGCTTTTGTCGGGTAGGGAACACATAGCGAACATTGTTGGGTGAGAGAGGCGAGGCATCACGAGAAAAGGAAGACGAGTTATGGCAACTCCACCAAAGGGGATGGACCGGCGTGTCCAGCGCACACATCAACTCTTACGGCAAGCAGCCATCGAGACGATGAAGGAGAAGGGCTTTCTGGCGATGACGATTCAGGATATTGCCGACCGAGCCAATGTCAATCGGGGAACGTTTTACGCCCATTATCCTGACAAATACACCTTACTGGATGAACTGATCCATGACGAGTTTCAAGCTCTGCTGAAGAAGAGCCTTCCCCCGGAGCCGCGTTGGAATAGGCAGACGTTGCGTCTCCTCGTGAAGGTCGTGCTGGAACATTTCGAGGACGAGTATCATCAGTGCGACCCGGCAGAGGTGGTTGATCCACTCCTTGAGCGGGCCACCAAGGATGCACTGGCCAATCTCCTGTTAACATGGCTGAAGCAGGAGCAGAGCGCTGGTACCGACTTTCGAGTCTCGGTGGAAACGATCGCCCGTATCGTCAGCTGGACGATCTTGGGAGCGGCTGCTCACTGGTACCAGGAGGGCCTCAAGCTCTCGGCGGAACAGGTGGCCGATGATGTCTTGCTGATCGTCATGGAGGGCATAGCTCACCTGGCTCTCGATACAAAACGAGAGTAGCGTTAACCAGAGTAGTATGTATAAGATCGTGGTGTTTTAAGCAATAAAAGAGATAGGAAGCGCCTTTTGATACCTTACGCCATGAGAGAATAGGACACCAAGAAGTAAGATAACGAAGATGAGTAGACTTATACCGGTTACGACGATCAATCGGTCTAGTTTTTCACTAGCAACATACTTATGGCTGAAAGCATAGAGTATCAGCCCAAGAAACCCGCCAGAAGTATTCGTGATGACATCGGTTATATCTGTTACTCCGATCGCGAAGACAAATTGAAGTATCTCAACAGTAAGACTAAAAATGCATACAAACGCAAGGCTTCGCCAAAAGAGTTCCTCGCAGAACTGCCTCAAGTGTATATCTTCGGGTTCGCCAGTATCGGGCATGCGAGCTTTCGTATACGCATCCAGTTGTTGTACCAGTTCAGCAAGACGCTCAGCTTGTTCCTTTAGGATGGTTACTCGGTCCTCCCTCAGAGGATATTTGCCTTCTTGCATAGCAGTGAGTTGCCCAATCATCGTGGCCAGTGGCGCATTCAACTCGTGCGAGGTATCTGAAATCAAGTTTTTGCGGAGCTTTTCCTCGTGCTGTAATCGGTGTATAAGATTGTTGAACTTCGTAAAGACTTCGTCAAATTCACGAATGTTCATTGACTGTAGCTCGACTTTATAATTGCTTTGTTCCAGGGAGGCTATGGCCTCCTTAAACTGGCCCAGCGGTCGCCGTACGAAACGTGTCGCAAGCAAACCAAGTACTATGGGGGTGCCGAGTGCAATCAGCACATATACAGTAAGCGCAACAAGGGGACTTATCCGTGGGACACGGATAAGTTCGTTTGAAACAGGGATTAAAATGAGTGTAATTGACCCTGATGCAAGTATAAGTACAGCAATACGGATACTTAACCTGTTAAACAGGCTCCTTTTAAAGATTCCGAGGATCGTCATTACGATTA
Organism: Ktedonobacteraceae bacterium; assembly: GCA_034438135.1. Lineage (GTDB taxonomy): Bacteria > Chloroflexota > Ktedonobacteria > Ktedonobacterales > Ktedonobacteraceae > Paraktedonobacter. Next base: position 10,241 of record DAOTTL010000309.1, read on the forward strand.
CAGCGATAATAAAGATATCTAAGTAGAAATCTGAGCTTATCATTTCTCTGGTTTTCCGATGAAGCTATAGCCGCTACCGAAGACTGTTTCTATAACATGGGGATTTTTCGGATCTGTCTCAATCGACTGGCGCAGTCCTTTTATGTGGGCATCAATGGTGCGGTCATAGATCAGATGACTTGAAGGGTCGCTATACATGTGGTTGACAAGTTGCGCCCTTGAAAGGACCGCGCGAGGATGGGAAGCAAGCGCCAGCAAGAGGTTGAAGCGCGTCGTGGTAAGCGTGATAGACGTACCACCCTTCACAACTGACATGGTTTCAGGATCGATAACCAGACCCTTAAAGTAGAGTCGCCTTGTCCTATCATGTCTGCGCAAGAGCGCTTGCACGCGTGCAACTAAGACGTTTGGGTTGAATGGCTTTTTGATGTAATCGTCGGCACCCATGGAGAGTCCTTTAACCTCGTCTTCATCATTATTGCGGGCGGTGACGATAAGGATTGGCATGGTGGAGGTCGTTCGGATCGCTTTACATACATCCAGCCCGCTCATTTTTGGCAGGTTAATATCAATGATTGCAAGGCCGGGTTTATGCTCCATAAACAGTTCGATCGCAGTTTGACCATCTGCGCCTCGATTGTTCCGTATCCAGCATCACGCAGGTACGTCACTTCAAACTCACGAAGCGGTGCCTCGTCTTCAATAACCAAAACGTCCATATGTTTCGTGTACCCATTTCTTCATCTTTACGATGATAAGCGTAACTGCAAGTTGTGAAAATGATATGAAACGGTGGTACCGTTTGTCAATAGCGAGGAGATGGCGCAATCGTTAGGCACCGCCGATGGTGAGTTATGTACATGAGCACGGGTTTATTATCCATGCTATCTACAGGCAATTGGCAGGCGTTTCCGACCGAACTTGCTATGAGGTATTCAGATAGGATCATCGTCGTTCCTCTTCTGGCTGCTGGTTTCTGTTAGTTCCGGCGTCTGGTTCAGGACATGCTGTATCGCGTGGAAGCGTTCGCGAGTGATGATGGTCAGAGAGGCATCTGCCCCAAGGGCTTGTTCACGGATCACCAGGGCTTGCTGATACAGACATGCAGCTTGTTCGATGTGACCCCGAACCTGCTGGAAGCTTGCGAAATCATCTAGAGTGTTTGCCCTTTCAAGATGTTCTATCTCTCCCAAACGTTCGTATAGAGATATTACTTGCACGTAGAGCGGCTCCGCTTCTGCATATCTTCTCTGCCGTGTGTAGTGATTCGCAATGTCCCTGAGAGATTGAGCCACGTCGGTATGCTCTGGACCAAAGTGCTGCTTGCGGATGAGCAGGGCTCGTTGGTAGAACTGTTCTGCCTCAGTGAGCCTGCCTTGCATACTGAACAGATTGGCCAATCCGTTCAACGTGACGGCAAGCAAGGGATGCTCTGGTCCAAGACGCTGCTCCCGAATATGCAAGGCCCGCAGGTAGAGTGGCTCCGCCTCAGCATAGTTGCCCTGTCTGCGGTACGTTTCCGCCAGTCCGCTGAGCGCGAAAGCCACATTGCGATGTTCCGGTCCCCACTGCTGTTCCCAGATATGCAAGACATCCAGATAGAATTGCTCCGCCTCGGCATATCTTTCCTGATCCCTGTAGAGAACTGCCAGATTTATCAGGGGATACGCCACCATCAGGTGCTGCGGACCCAACTGCCTCTTCCAGATGTGCAGTGCCCGCAGAGTGAGCGGCTCTGACTGGGCATATTTCCCTTGCTGTCTGTAGAGAACTGACAGGTCATTTGAGGATTCGGCGACCAGCAGATGCTCCGGTCCCAACTGCTGCTCACGGATGGCCAGCGCCCTGAGATAAAGCGGCTCTGACTGGGCATATTTCCCTTGCTGTTTGTAGAGAACTGCCAGTCCGTGTATGGTTTCGGCGGTCATCGGATGATCTGCTCCAAATTGCTGTTCCCAGATACCTAAAGCGCGTGTGTAGTGTGCTTCCGCTTCCGTATACTTTCCCTGCATTCTGTAGAGGCCGGCCAGACCGTGTGAGGATTCAGCCACATCCCGATGCTCCGCTCCCAACTGTTGTTCACGGATCACCAGGGCCTGGTTATACAAAGCTTCGGCCTGAACTGGCTTATCTTGCCAGAATGCAAGCTCAGCCAGATGATTCAGGCTTCGTGCACGGCCAATCTGATCTCCCTGCTGTTCCCATACCTGCAAGGCTTGTTGATAGAGCGGCTCCGCCAGAGCATACAACGCGCGTGCACGCAGGGAGGTACCAGCACGATCGAGCAGATCCGCTCCTTCGGAAAGCAGAAGCTGCTGCTCACGAATCAACCTGTCACAGGCCTGCACCTGTTCCAGGTAGCGTTGACACCGGGACCAGGTAGACACTTCCTGCGGATCACGCGGAAAGATGCTATTGATTGCCCGCACCAGTTGCTCAGCCCGTTGGTGACGCTCCTCCTGGGAGAGACGCTCTATCTGCACCGCCTGTACCAGCCGATGGATACTGAGCAGATGGTCTTCCGACAGACGCTTCACCAGTGAAAAGGCGAGCAAGGTCTCCAACATCTGATTGAAGAGAAAGCGATCCGCAACAGCCTGTTGCAGGACGAGAGGCCATAGTGATATCCCCTCAGTGAACAGTTCCTCGGGAATATGATCCGGCGACAGCAAGGCACAGAGGCGGAGCAACTCGGCAGCCGCCGGGTTGGTCTCCTCCACGTACTGAAATGAGAGCGACCAGGTTGTGGAGACCGAGGCCGGGTACTTCGTGGCTTGTCTGCCGCGCCGCGCAAGCAGGGTAGGACGATGCGTCTGGTAGATCTGGAGGTAGTCGGCCACGCTGCACCCCGTTTCTTCAATATAGGCTCCCGCCTGATCGATGGCCAGAGGAAATTGCCCGAGCGCTATCACCAGATTGATCGCTTCGTTGATTTCATCATCCGAGGCCTGGTCAAAGCGCAACGCACGGCGTAGTAACAGCTCGGTGCCTTCCATCACTCCCATAGGAGCTACATCCAGGGAGGACGCCAGCCAGCCAGTTGCACTGGCCCGGGTCGTGATCAGTACGCTGCCATTGCCTTTGACAGGAAGATACGGGTGCACCAGGGAGAGATCATCGGCGTTGTCAGCGATCAGCAGCCAGGGCTGTGGACACTGCTCCAACCATTGGATGATTGCAGTCACGCGCTTGCGCTGATCGGTCTCCCTCCGAGAGACAACGTCGGGCAAGAGGTCTGCCAGGGCGGAGAAGCTTACCAGAATCGACTCTTCGCTCACGGCAGCGATCCAGAGCGTATGAGCGTAGCGATCCTGCTCGCGCGAGCGGTAAGCATATTCGACGGCGGTCTGCGTTTTGCCAATGCCGCCCAGACCCTTGATAACCTGTGCTTGTGTCAGGGCAGTGCGGCGCATGGCAGTGGGTTGGTCCGATGATGGAGGAGCGAGGCGCTGATGAAGCTGATCGAGCAGGTCATCACGCCCGGTAAAATGAGGATTGCGTGCATAAGGCACGGTCCAGAGTGCAGGCTCCTTGGCAAGATCCGTGCTCGGCGGTTCGACCACCACGTTCGCTGAAGCAGGCATAGGAGACGCATAAAGCAATCCCTGGAGCCAGGACTCGTCCAGCAGCACTTTCTGATGCGCTGCACGCCAAAAATCTCGGATCTCCTCTGTCTCGCGCCCGGCAGCAAAGATGTGCTGCTGGAGACCCAGAACAATGAATGACTGGAGGTGCTCGGCTTTGGGATAGCTCTGGCCTGACTCCCAGCCTCCGACCGCGTGACGGGAAACCCCAAGCAAATCAGCCAGTCCCATCTGAGTCAGTCCGGTCGCGGTACGTAGTGTCAACATCAACTGACCGAAGGCGTAGTCTCGCTCTCCATGTGAAATTTTTGTCATCAGAGCCTTCTTTCTATCCACTTCCTCAGGGATAGCCATGCAAGGGTAATGTCCATCAATGTAAGGTAATGTTTAGTAAGAGGGAAACTGACGGCCAGTGCTTTTTTCTGCCGCCATCTCTACACTAGTTCTTATCAGGTGTGTCCCATACAGGTCAACGCTTGTCAGAGGGAAGAAGAAAAGTGTCCGTGAGGCTCCTTCTTCCCTCTTTTTGATCTTTGCTATATCATATATCATAGCAGATTCAAGCATGAATCTCAGCCTTTTTCTGTCTACTCAGAGACTTCCTGGAGAAAAGGAAGGTGAAATGGTGGGTAATATAATAGTGGGCAATGTAATGGTAGGTAATGTAGTGAGGGGTGCCTTGTGGGGTAATGGCCAGGGCTTTTCTCCGTCACTGCCTCTACACTGATCTCTGTCAGGTGTGATCCATACAGGTCAACGCTTGTCTCAGGGAGTGTGGAAGAAGTATGCAAACGATTCCATCCTCCCATTTATCAATACTTTCACTCTATCATAGCAGATTTGTGCGCAAATCACATCCTTTCCACTTTGCTCTCAGAGATCTCTGACGCCTGGAAAAGGCAGGTAAGATGGTAAGTGACCTGCAAGTCGATGGCCAGTGCTTTCTTCCGGTCCTGCTTCTATACTTTCCTCAGTGAATACAACGTACTCATCCAGTCAGCAAAAGGGTGAGAAACCTGTTCAGTGTTTAGTGAGAAAGGAAAAAGAAAACCATGAAAGAGATTCAGGGACAGAAGAGAGAAACACGCGGACTTCATCTCTTATTTGGAGCCGCGATAGTCGGCATCGTCCTGTTCGTCCTGCTGGAAGTGATTGTTCAATTGTTGCCTCCGCACTACAATTTACTCAGTCAGTCAGAGAGTGATCTGGCGGTAGGTCCATATGGCTTCCTGATGGCAACTGGCTTTGCCATTGGAGGCATCCTGCTGCTGCTGTTTATCGCAGGCTTTACGCGTGTCATTCCAAAGGAGGCGCAGTCTCGCGGCGGCCTGGTCCTGCTGGTCATTGCGGCCCTTTGTAAGCTGATCATTGTATTTGCTCAGACGGACCTCACGGCACGTCCTCACACGATTCATGGAGCGATCCACGCGCTTGCGGCGGTGATCTCCTTCTTCTGTGGAGCACTTGGTATCCTGTTGCTCGCACGTGCTCTGCGTCATGACCAGTTTGTGCGGCTCCCCAGGCGCTTGCTCCTTGGGCTGTCAATCGTGACGTTCATCTGGACCATCATTGTCATTGGCACGCTGGCGGTGGCTGCTCAGATTGGGGTCTGGGGCCTGTTCGAACGTATCGCTACTGCTCTGTACTTGTTATGGGTGCTGATTGCCTCGCTCAATCTGTGGCATGCACGGGCTCTAGCAGAAGCATCCGAGCCAGACAACGTCCTTTATCCCTCTGGGGAGATTGCCAGTAGGTGGTAATACCGGACCTGAGGACATGCTCTCGATCTCATGTGTGTAGGAGAGAGTATGTCCTCAGAGAAGGGTCATATAAACCTTGTGCTGTGAAGACCATCAATCGATGAGCATGCAAAGAAAGGTGATACACGATGTCCGCTACCATTCCACAGTTCAAGCGCGAGACTGAAGTTACGAACAGCATTGTCACAAAAGCTCGTACGCTGCTGACCATTCCTCCGAATTTTTTTGCCATCACCACGGGTCTGGCCGGGTTAGCAAGCGTGTGGCAGCTGGCTGGAGAACTCTACCATTTTCCAGGCTGGATAGGGGATGTCCTCTATGTGGTCGCGACGGCGGTGTACTTGCTCTTGCTCATCACGTTTGCTATGAAGCTCATCCTCACGCCAAAGGTGGTGATAAATGAACTGACACATCCGATGCTCGGTCCCTTTTATGCACTGCTTCCTATTAGCGGGATGCTGCTGGCAGCAGGACTGCAACATCCCGCACCTCAGTTCGCTCTGATTCTGTTTCTCGTGTTTTTCAGCGCTATGTTTTTGCTCGGCGGCTGGATGACCGGTCAATGGATCGTTGCCAGACTGGACCTCGATGCATTCCATCCGGGATATTTCCTGCCCACCGTCGCTGGTTCCCTGGTGGGTGCGAACGAAGCGGCACATTTTCATTTGACCGGACTCGGGTGGATGAGTTTTGGCATCGGGGTGATCTGTTGGGTCGTGCTCGGCTCGATCATTCTGAATCGCCTGTTTTTTCGAGCCAGTTTGCCTGAGAAACTTGTGCCAACCCTCGCTATCGAAATAGCTCCACCGGCGGTAGCAGGTCTTGCCTACTTCGCACTGACGAATGGGCGCATTGACACGGTGGCCTATATCCTGGCTGGCTATGCAGCTCTGATGGCGCTGGTGCAGGTGCGCCTGATCCCGATCTACCTCAAAACTCCGTTTACGCCTGGCTTCTGGTCATTTACCTTCTCGTATATCGCCTTTGTTTTAGATGCGATGCTCTGGATCAATGCAGAGCATCTCGCAGGTGGAATAGTCCTGGGCGTTGTCCTGCTCACGGCCATCACTCTTCTGATTGGTGGGATCGTCGTGCGTTCGCTCATCGAGCTACGCCAGGGGACGTTCCTGCCGGTTTCCTGACCGCTTCATGTTTCAAGAACATGCTACCCTTTGTAATGATTTTCGTGTTTTTTTAAACGCAAGGAGAAAATACCATGGCCGGTCAATTTCAAATAGGGTTTACAACATTGCAGCAAGAGATCGTCTGTTGCTTGCAGGTAGAGGGAACGCTGCCCTCCTGGCTCTCAGGGACACTTCTGCGCACTGGTCCGGCGCAGTTCGAGGTGAAACAACACAGGTATCAGCACTGGTTTGATGGTCTTGCCATGTTGCATAGCTTCTCCCTCCACGATGGCACCGTTTCTTATGCGAATCGTTTTCTACAGAGCAAAGCTTATCAGGAGAACCTGGAAGAGGGCAAGATTACCTATGGGGAGTTCGCGACTGATCCCTGCCGTTCCCTTTTCAAGCGGTTAGTCACCACCTTTACCCGCGAAGTGTCTGACAACGCGAATGTCAATATCAGTCAACTTGGGGATGGCTTCGTGGCACTGACCGAGGTTCCATTGCCAGTCATGTTCGAGCCACAGACCCTTGAGACGCTTGGTGTCTTCGCGTTCGATGACAAGCTGTCCGGACAGGTGACGACCGCTCATCCTCATTACGATCCCAACTTGCATGCAGGGGTCAACTACCTGGCACATCTGGGGGGAAAAAGCTCGTACAACGTGTATGCCCTCAAAGCAGGTGAACACCAGCGCCAGTTACTGGGCACCATTCCAACCGATAGGCCCGCCTATATGCACAGTTTCGGGATGACAGAACACTATGTTATCCTGGCTGAGTATCCATTGATCGTCAATCCGCTGACGATGTTGCTGAGCGGCAAGCCATTCATCGAGAACTACCAGTGGAAACCAGAAAGGGGTACGCATTTCTTGATCCTCGACAAACGAGACGGTTCTCTGGTTGGCAGGTATGAGAGCGAACCCTTTTTTGCCTTTCACCATGTGAATGCTTTTGAGGATGGGAATGAAGTGGTGGTGGATCTCTCGGCCTACCCTGACAATACGATCGTGCAAGACCTGTACCTGGAGAATCTGATTGGACCAAACAGCCGCGCGGCATCACAGGGCGAATTGAGGCGCTACCGTATTCCACTCGACGGAACGATCAGCGGATACGAGGTGCTCTCTGAAGAGGCCTTCGATCTACCCAGGATCAATTACATGCACAGCAATGGACGTGATTACCGCTTTGCCTATGGATCGGGTCGGCGCAAAGAGACCCCTGATGATTTCATGAACCAGTTAGTTAAGGTCAATGTCCAGACACGGGAGACGCAGTGCTGGTTCGAGGAGAACTGTTATCCGGGTGAGGCCATCTTTGTGGAGGCTCCCCACGCGGTCCGAGAGGACGAGGGAGTGCTCCTCTCAATCGTCCTGGATGGGAGAACAGGAACCTCGTTCCTGCTCGCGCTCGATGCAACGTCTTTTCGCGAGATTGCTCGTGCTGCGGTTCCTCATCATATCCCATTTTCCTTTCATGGCATGTATACAACCTTAAAGCAATAAAGCGCCCTCAGAGCGAAAGGAAAAAGGCTATGCGCAAACATTCAACACCTGCCTTCTGGCTTCCCTGGATGCTCGTGCTCGCTATGAGCGTACTTCTGGGGGCATGTGGGACGACGGATTCCGCGTCAACTACGACCCAATCGACGGTAGTGCCAACAAGTCCACCGCGGACTGCAACAGGCACGCTACCTATCGCGCCATCGGCCAGTGCTGTCCCCACAAAGCCCACGGTACCGCTGACAGCCATAAGCATGCTGGATGCCAGAAATGGTTGGGCTTTGACGAAAAGCGCTCTTCTCAAGACAGCCGATGGGGGTCTGCATTGGACCGATGTAACTCCCGCCAGGGCAGAACTCAACCAATCTGCCAGGGGTCAGTTTCTGAATACCCAGGATGCCTGGATCGCCATCGGACCCGCGAACCAGCAAGAAGGTCCTGGCATCTCCGTTCTTTACACGCTCAATGGTGGAACAAGCTGGCAGCGCAGCCTTATCCCGGATTCAGGCGTTTCTCTGGTCGATGTTCCCCACTTTATTAATGTGAGGCAGGGATGGCTGGCGATTTCCAGCACGCCTGGTGCAGGCAGTGCCAGGACTGACATCTGGTATACCAACAGTAGTGGACAATCATGGACATCATTGGCCTCCAGCAAGAGTATTAACGATCTGAACCTGGCATATATCACCGGGATCTCTTTTCGCAATGCCCAGGTTGGGATCGCGACCGGCAATCTTGGTGCTGGTGGAAACAATACGGTTCCAGTGATTGCGCTCACGCAAGATGGTGGACAGAGTTGGCACACGCAAGCGCTCCCGCCTCTGGCGGGCAGCTACGCGAACCCTATGTATACCTCGCAACCGCCCGTCTTCTTTGGCAACGTGGTGCTTATGCCCGTCACCGTCATGGGACCCGACGGCTCTCGTCTGGCCCTCTATCGCTCAAATAATAGTGGAGTTAACTGGTTCCAGACAGGTGAAGTGGGTATCCAGGCAGATAATACCTATGTAGTTGATACCGCACATGCCTGGGCCACGGATACGTCGAGCGGGAAACTCTACGCGACCAGCGATGGTGGAGCACACTGGTCCCTTACCTCCAATACGGCGTACCAACTGCAAGCATTGAGCTTCATAGATACACAAAATGGTTGGGGAGTAACCAGCGATCAGCTTCTGCATACTACAGATGGTGGCCAGATCTGGCAACCGATACCCTACACGTTTCAATAAAGGCTATTCCGCTTTACCGCTGATAAAGCAGGGAGTAGAGCGTTTCGATTGATCAAAGGAGGTCAGTCTCATGAACATTGCACAAAGCATTATCATCGTCACAGGAGCATCGAGCGGCATTGGCGCAGCGACTGCGCGAGAACTGGCGCAGCGAGGAGCAGCAGTGATCCTGGCGGCGCGTCGCGTCGAGGAATTGAACACCCTTGCGAGTGAGATCACGCAACTGGGTCAGCAGGCGCTAGCTGTTCCTACTGATATGCAAAACCCTCAGTGCATCGATCAACTTGTGGCCCGGACCATCGAAACCTATGGTCGTATTGATGGAGTGGTCAATGTTGCAGGCATAGGGGGAGCGGGCATCATTGAAAAGGCCAGCGATGATGTGCTCGTGGCGATGGTGATGATCAATCTACTCGCGCCGGTCCGGCTCATCCAGGCGGCTCTTCCCTTTATGAAGCACGATGGGAGCGCGGCGATAGTCAACATTGGCTCTATTGCTGGAGAGATGGGCACGAATGGGATGTATTCTGCAACAAAGTTTGGGGTACGGGGACTCAGCGATTCCTTACGCCGCGAACTCTGGACAAAGCACATTGCCGTTTCGCTGATCGAGCCTGGCTATATCCGTACCGCCCTGACGGCACGGATGAAGGGGTCACTCCCTGGTCCAGAACTTGTGGCCCATGCCGTGGTCAGAGTATTAGAGCGTCCCCATCGCGTGCTGGTCGTTCCCTCTTCCTGGCGTTTCATGTTGCTGGGCGTTCGTCTCTTTCCAGCGCTTGCGGATCGACTTTTTGGCAGCAAGCAGGGACAGGTAAGAGTCCATAGCTAAAGGTGTCGATCAAGGAATGGGCAGTTGTCTATCCTACTGATCAGAGTTAATCTGGTCTACTTTTTCATCGTACCATTGCAACGTTGTGGCGTTGGATATCAGAACACGAGAGGAATGAAACGATGCATACGTTTGCCATTATTGGCCACGCAACCAGTGCTATTGCAGCATTTATCATTGGATGCGTCTTCCTGTTTCAAAAAAACACGTTTCGGCAACAACAATTAGGTGGCGTATTTTTAGGGCTGCTCATTCTGATGGGCCTATTTCTCGTAGTCGCGCTTCTCTCGCATGTGACGATTTTACCGATGATCGAGCAACTCATCTTTGGAGGACTGGTCATTCTGGTTGGATATATGATCTGGCGTGCGGTGCAAGCGGTCATTCTCCTGGACAAACGCTGGCCAGAAGAACAGCTCAAAGTCATTGACCATGTCGGTTTTGTGCTCATTTCCCTCTTTGATGGATTTGCGATCGTCAGTGCACTTGACTTGCACGCTTCCGGCTGGCTTATCGCTGTTGTGGCTATAGGGGCCGTTGGCGTGGGGGTTTATGGGATACACATGCGCAAGAAGACGCTGAATGTACAGATAGGGTGAAGGGGTTGAGCTGAGCGACTTAGTAAGCTCGCACTCAGTAACAGTCTATCGTCATGAGAGAGGTTAGCACGGGAAATACGGAAGAGTTGGGAGAGTCCGCACTGGTTCTCCGCACTTCCCGTGCTCATCAGAAAGCCTTCAAAACTCGTTGCCGCAACAGATGGAAACTTCCCCACCCGTACATCGAGCGTTTGATCTATTTACGTTTGTTCACCAGGCCCTCAACGAGACAGTTTTGGTAAGGAAGCGTTAACCCGGTGACCACCGCAGCCTTGTCGCGCTCAACGTTGACTACAAAGCTTTGCAGTTCACAGATCTGGCTCTCGGAAATGCTTTTGAGGTAATGGCAACGAAAAGTTTTTCTGCAATAGAGATCGAATCTGGAATTTTTCAAGTCTGCTTCAGTCGTTCTGGGAATTTATGCTCTTACGAGCATGTATGGCGAGTATGAATGATAGTTTGGAGTTTCCTATTCTTAAACAAGACAAAAACGAGAGCCACAATCACTTGCAACTCTCGTTCCATTTATAACTGACTCACCCTCACTCGCGTTTTTCCACCAGCCTCTATCGCGTCTTCACACGCT
>DAOTTL010000310.1:0-6444 GCA_034438135.1 Ktedonobacteraceae bacterium
GTTGGCTGAGCCGTTGTACGAGCGGGCTCTGGCGATCTGCGAGCAGCAGTCGGGTCCTCTTCATCCCGACACCGCGACCAGCCTGAACAATCTGGCTCTACTTTATAAAACCCAGGGGAAGTACGCTCTGGCTGAGCCGTTGTACGAGCGGGCGCTGGCGATCAGGGAGCAGCAGTTGGGTCCTCTTCATCCCGACACCGCGAGAAGCCTGAACAATCTGGCGAGCCTCTATTACAGCCAGGAGAAGTACGACCAGGCCGAGCCGCTCTTCCAACAAGCCCTCACGGTTCGTGAACAGTCGCTTGGACCAGAACATCCCGACACTGTACAATCTGTGTGGTGGCTGGCAACCCTCGCTGAGCACCAACAGCACCACCAGGAAGCGAAAATGTTGTACGAGAAGGCCATAGCAATCTATGAGCGAACGTTGGGAGCAGATCATCCCTCTACTCAAAGTATCCAGCGGAATTATGCCGCTCTACTTGAGGTTATGAAACAGGAGAAAGACGCTTCGTCTTGAATGTCAGTGAAAAGCAAACTCACTCCGAGCAGCGTAGAGTGGGTTTGCTTTTTGAGTGCCTTGCCTGATGATAGCAGGAACTATTCCATCATTGCTTTTGGACCTTGGTTTTGCATCTTCGTCGCGTACACTACTAAACCTGTAGCACAGCAAGAGTATTGCCAGCAGGGTCTTTAAACCATGCGATATCCGGTCCAAAGTTTTTGGCACGACCACGCAGGATGCCCTTCTCGTCAGCATGCGGCCCCCCTGAGTAGCGTTCAAACTGCACACCCCGGCCCGTAAGTGTATCCACCGCTTCGTCAATACTATCAACTACAAAGTTTAAGATGGTGAACGAAGCCGGTTGGTGGTCATTTTTGGGATAGGCAAATACCGTACCGCCGTCCGGCAAGTGCAGCCTTATCCCTACACCTTCATCTTTAACCTGTAATCCGAGCGTCTCGGCATAAAATGTTTTAGCTTGCGCCAGGTCGTTCACCGAGAAACCGCTGAAGGCTGATTTTACTTGAAACATCTCTACCCTCCTTATTTTTCATATATAGATTTGCTCAACAAGAACAGTATAGCAGGATTGGAGAGGGAAAACTTCTCCAAGCCTGCTCACTTGCACGTACTGTCTTATTCTTGCGGGTCCAGGTCCAGTCCGGTCCAGATGCTCATGCAACAGACAATTAGTGATGCGGCAACACTTGCCCATGCGCTAAATAGTGGTTGATGGCTCGCTCCCAATCCGCCATCATCGCCTGGTAGTGGGCCTCGGTAAACCTGGCGGTGAACTCGTTGCCGTCTTCGCTGAGTGCAGTAAAGGTGTAGGTGACGGAGGCTCCCGTTGTTCCGTCCGACTCCTCCTGACAGTGAATATCGATTTGACCCACCAGCGAACCCGGCGTCGTCCTCAGATAGGCCAGGTGGAAGTTGACCGGATCATAGACTGACATCGTCCAGATACTCTCATTCCCCTCCGAGTTCCGAGTGGTAAAGACAGTCCCCGGCTCCGCTACGCCACTGGCGGGAAAAAGCATCTGTGGCTCCCAACCTTCCGCCCAGGCCTTCTCACCGATTGGCTCAAAGAGCGGAAAGACCCGCTCGGGCAGCGCGGACAGACAAATGGTCTGTGTACGGCTCACCCGCTGAGCAATAAATGACATGACAATCTCCTTTACACTAGCTATGAACCCTCGTGACGCGGGGACGCTGCCTCCGTCAGACGATGGCTCGCACTCGCGTCGTAGTCCATCCCATACACTGCCTTTAATTGGGCGATCCGCTGCAAAATCTCTTCGCTAAAAGGCGTCTTACTCTCGAACGAGTGCAGAACAATCCCTTCCAGCAAATCACCGAGCGAAAGATCGAGATACTCGGCCAGTCCCTTCAAAACCTTCACCATACGCTTCTCCATACGCACCCCGATCTGCACACGCTCAACCGGCACATTGCGCTCTTGCGCACCCGATGATCCATCCTCTGCTTGAGACATACTATTCCTCACTGCTCTGCCAGAAAGAGAGAAAAGATTGCACTCTCTCCCTCTCTATGTTATTTTGTTACCTTGTTACCAGAATAACATTTGGAGCTGAGAATGTCAAGCCAGAGCGGAGAAGGAGAACAAAAGCGCATAAATAATTGTTGTTGTATGATAAGGGACGGACATAATGAGACTGGACTCCTATTGTTCTGTCAGCGTTCATTTGATGGAAGAGAAAAGCAGGAATGCAAGGAGTGCAACCCCTTGACTGGGGTCCGGGGCTGTGTCCCGACTCACTCCCCTCTCCAGGGGCAGGGAGGCAAACCATCAAATGAACGCTGATAGAACGCTGCCTGTGCGATGTGACATGAGCTAATCCACCCTTTGCAACGTGTAACTAAGAGAGAAGGAGGTAAGGAATTCGTGAAACCTGACCTTGAGAAAGTAATGGAAAAGGATATTGTGTTAGAAGAAATCCAGGAACAACACCCCCATGGCGGGGACTGGTTGCGGGATGTGGTTTTCGGACTCAATGATGGATTGGTCACGACCCTCGTATTCATCATGGCTGTCAGTAGCATCGCTTCAACCCACTTGCTCATTGTGGTACTCGGCGAGGTGCTGGCAGGAGGTATTTCTATGGCCCTGGGTGGCTACCTCTCGGCCCGCACAGAGCTAGAAATCCTTGAGCACCGCATCGCAATGGAACGCTATGAGATTGAGCACGAGCCTGAGGAAGAACAGGCAGAACTGCGGAACATCTATCGCAAGAAGGGTCTGCGAGAACCGCTCCTGGATCGTGTCGTCGGATATCTGACCGCCGATCGGGACCGCTGGCACCAGGCGATGGTCCATGATGAACTGGGAGTAGTGGAGGAGAAACGTATCAATCCCTGGCGGCAAGGGTCCCAGGTCGGACTCTCGTTTGTCGTTGGAGGCCTTATTCCCTCCATACCAGTCCTACTTTCGTTGCCCCAGACCCGCTGGTGGGCCTATGGACTCACTGCCCTGACGGCCTTTGCTCTGGGTACGATTAAAGCCCGCTACACCCACAAAGGACCATTTCGGGCCGGTTTTGAGTTTCTCATTCTGGTAACCCTCGGAACACTCGCCGGAGTGGGCCTCAGCCTCTTCTTACATGCCTGATACACTCTACAGTAAATAGCTGTTGAACAGAGACAATCAACTGGTAGTTCGCTAAAACATTCTTAACAGAGCATCTAACTAACCACCCCTACAAGCAAGATACGCAGGAAGTTAGCCAGATGCTCTATTTTATGCAGTTCATCGCCCGAGAAGACCACAGACCAGAGTTCCCCTCCTAAAAGCGTGTTTTGGCAAGAAGGCTGACCTCCGATAAAGTGAGGAAGGCGGACACACGCTCATGTCCGCTGACCACCCGGCCTTAGCTCCCACACTGCGGTCATTTCCAAACCACGCTCTGAGCACGCTCTTTCTCCGATGAATGAATGAATGTCGGTCAGATCCCCTTGACTGAGAGCGTACTCGAAGGTGTAGACTACCTCTCAGTGAAGCAACGACTCTGAAGGAGGGAACACAACATGGCATCTTCGCGTTGCGAGACCGCAACTGCGCTCGCTTCCGCTCATACCGAACATCGCCTTGTCTCGTGTGCTTTCCCTGGTGAGACGACCACAAAACACTTCAGAAAATTGAACAGTCATGGAGAGGAAATAGACAGCTTCCAAAGCGTCATGTCTTCCATGAAAAAGGAGCAAACCTCATGACCCACATATCCACACAGAACAGTGTCGTTACGCTGATCAATGTCTTCACTGTTGATCCCGCAAATCAGCTCCGGCTTGTTGAGTTACTCACCCGTGCAACGGAAGTCTCAGTACGTCACGCCCCTGGCTTTGTTTCGGCGAGTCTCCATCGAAGTATCGACGGGACAAAAGTGACGATGTATGCCCAGTGGCGAAGCATCGAAGATTATCAAGCTATGCGCCAGGACCCTGCTCCTCTTCCATTTCTTCAGGAGGCGTTAGGCATAGCCAGTTTCGAGCCAGGGATGTATGAAGTCGTCCAGACATTCGCACCGTTCGGTGGACAGGCTTGATGTTCAGATCGCCGCACAGGCACCTGGCTACGTTCAGATTATACTCTTTGCTGCTTTCCGAAACACGCCCTAAATACCCGACTCCATTGCGAGACTCATTACTCTATACTCGCTCCTCGGGCAAAAACTCGATATCCGGCAGCGGCAGCTAAAGTAATACTTCACGCTCTGTTATGTCAACATCTGGTCGCCAGACATGGATACGGGCGTCCGCAAGTTCGGCAACGTACAGTTTCCAGGATGGACGAGCACTTTCCGGCAAAAGTTCAACAGTATCCATGAGAAGTGGAGGGAGTTGTACGCCCCACACTGCCTCAATATGCAAACGCAGCATAACGCGATCTGACAATACCATGACAATCCTTTCTTGATATTGCATACAAAGAAGAAGAAGAGAGAGCCAGGGCGCAGCCCTGGAAGACGGTTAAGGGGTTGCACCCTTGCACCTCTACGTTGCAAAGCAAGTGGTCACTCCAAATAGAAACATACTAACGTATATCATAGAGAGCAGAAAATACAAGCATGCTGTCATGGACGAAAACAAGGCTGGGCAGATCCATCCTTGACCTGCTGGCAGTGATTGGGGCAATCACAATGAGAGGTCCGCAGGCCACGGACAGAGTACCAGCTCAATTTTACCAGAACAAGGACGGGAGATGAGGTCTCATCTCCTATCCCCTGTGAAGAAGGTAGATAGATTTTGTGAGTTGCATCGGAGAGTCTTCAACAGAGAGACCAGAGCCGGTCCCTCCCGCGCTCTTCGCGGAGATACTTGAACGGGCGCGGCTCAGAGATGAAAAAGCGCTGGTCACGCTCTACCGGCGTGCGCTTCCCGTTGTCTACCGCTACGTTATGGCACGTCTGGGTCGTCCCGACCTCGTAGAAGATATAGTTTCTGAGGTCTTTCTCACTATGGTTGAATCCATTGGAATATTACGCGCTGAACATGAGCCGGGCTTCTACGCCTGGCTTATCCAGATTGCCCAGGGCAAAATCGCTCGAACCTTACGACATTTGACACGGAAGGAACGCAACAATCTCCCCTTACCAGATGTCTCCGACTGGACCCGTCACATCGCCTCAACCGATCCGATCGCAACCGACCTGGTCAGCAATCCCGTTTCCATGCAGGAGTGGCGCGAAACACTTGAGGAGTTGAGTGAAGCTCTGGGAAAACTGAGCATAGATCAGCAAACGGTCGTGATTGGACGTTTCCTGGCTGGTCAGAGCATCGATGAGTTGGCGAGTGCGATGGGTAAACAGCCTGGGGCCGTGCGAGCACTACAGTTCCGCGCCCTGGGAGTACTTGCCGACCACCTGGGACTTACACGTAGAAGACGGCGTGGGGACAAAGGAGAATTGTTATGAACCCTGAAGAACTGCTAGAGCAGTTGGTTGAGATGCGTAGCCAGGGTCCATTATGGCATCCTGAAGATACGGATGACCTGAACACCCGCTTGCAGGCTGCGGACACGCTGCGGCAAACCCAACAGGTGAAGATGCCCTCTCCCGATCTGACCAGAAAGGTGGAGGCGCGTGTGCGTGCCCATGCTCAGCTTTTCTCACAGCGAAACCAGAGGATGTCTGGATGGACAGCGCTGCGCTTCGGTCCAAACGCTGGACTCACCGGAAACCAGCGCGGTTGGATCGCTTTCCTTGGTATCGCTGGCCTCCTGCTGCTACTAGTTGCAGGTATACTCGGTGCCTCCTCGCGCAGCCTGCCTGGTGATCCCCTGTACGGAGTCCGCCAGGCTCAGTATCAACTCCTACTCACGATGACGAAGGACCCTCTCGATAGAGCCACAGCCTCTATCAACGAACTCAATAGCTCAGTTACCAATCTCAATAGCGTCGTCAATGAAGGAAGAAACACTAAGACCATTGACCAGGCCTTGCAGATCGTTGAGACCCAGACACATGAGTGTAAGACCACCGTCGCCACCGTCGCCGCAGGTCCCGCGCAGGTAAAGGTGCAACAACAACTCGATCAGACCCTTACCGCTGAGAAACAGACCCTGAGCGTACTCCTGCCGCACGTTAATTGGTCGCTGCAAATAGCCTTTACCCAACAACTGGGCGTCGTAGGAGTCACCGTTATCTGGGTCAAAGAGGTCCACCTCAGTACTCAGAGCGGTGGTGCGATCCTGCTCACTGTGACGGGCGGCAACTTTGCACCGCACGCTAAACTGTTTATCAATGGACAGCCGATCGGTCAGGTGAGTCAAAGCAGCGCGACCCGGTTGATCGTCTCCATTAGCGCCTCGGCCAGACCCTACGGAACCTTCAACGTTGGCATACGCAACCCGGATGGCATGGCTGCCCAGTTGAGGTTTCAGGCCGGAAACCTCGCTAATCCACCAGCCGTCGATGACCAGC
>DAOTTL010000311.1:0-5814 GCA_034438135.1 Ktedonobacteraceae bacterium
ATCAGGCTTTGTTTCATCTCGCAGAGCACGCTTTGCTGACCGATGGTTAGGAATTTTATCATCTCTGTTTTTTCGGCGGCTTGTAAAGTCGCTCCTCCCCCGAGAAAGGGGAGAAAGGGCTGAGATTGGAAGCAGAAACGCTGCTTCCAATCTCAGCCCTTTCTCCCTGAAAATATGGCGGCGCAGCCGCCAACAAGAGCGCTTGCTCATTTTGCAAAATTGAAGATGACTCACAATTTGTTCATGAAGCGTTGTCTGATCTCAGCGGGCAGCCATTCTTATAGCACCATCCAGCCTGATCACCTCTCCGTTGAGCATCTCGTTCTCGATGATATGTTTCGCCAGCGCAGCATACTCGGAGGGCTGTCCCAGACGCGGTGGAAAGGGAACCTGCTGTCCAAGCGAAATTCGCGCTGCCTCGGGCAGGTTTCCTAACAGAGGCGTTTCAAAGAGTCCTGGAGCAATGGTCATCACACGAATTCCCTGACGGGCTAGTTCGCGAGCAATCGGTAATGTCATACTCACGATGCCGCCCTTCGAGGCGGAGTAAGCAGACTGGCCGATCTGACCATCGAAGGCCGCAACCGAGGCCGTATTGATGATGACGCCGCGCTCGCCCCCATCGGTGGGTGTGTTCTCAGCCATAGCGATGCTGGCCAGACGAATAGCATTGAATGTTCCAATCAGATTGATGCCGATGACCTTCTGGAAGTTTTCCAGACTGTGGACGCCACTTCTGCCAATAACCTTCTCAGCAATGCCGATGCCGGCGCAATTGATCAAAATATGCAAGCCGCCATACTGTTCTACCACAGTTCGGACGGCGGCTTGAACCGACTCTTCGCCGGTCACATTCGTCTGTGCAAAGGAGACGTTTGCGCCTCGCTCATGCAATTCAGTTGCCAGCTTTTCTCCACCCTCGCTATTCAGATCAGCAATGACAACCTTTGCTCCATTCTCTGTCAGCAAACGCACGCAGGCTGCACCGAGTCCAGAGGCTCCGCCCGTTACCAGAACACCCTTGTCCTTCAGTTCCATTTTTATTCCTTTTTGTCGAAACCTATGATTTTCTCATAGCTAAGTTAGTGTCTCCATTCTACAACAAAGAGGATCTCCCTTTTTAGAAAATTCCTTTGCGGGTTTCCGCGACAATATACTCGACTACCTCTTTTAAGTCCTCATTGCGCTGGTAGACAGCTCGTTGACGCGTTGCCCCATTGCCCTCATGCAAAACTTTCTGAACCTGTGACGAAACTTCCTGCCAGCACGATTCAGCCTCCAGTGCTGGACGCAGGGTTGAGAGCATCTCATCCATGATTTCCTGAGATGGGAGCGAGCGTTGTTTCACCACATCAATCAACCTTTCATCAATGCCATAGCGAGAGGCTCGCCAGTGAGCGGCCCGTAAAAGTTCTGGACGAACCTGCGGGGAGAGATCATTGCTCTGGACCTCTTCATAGCAGGTCTGAACGATAGCTCGAATCAAACCTACCAGCATCATCGTCTCATCCACAGTCATGCAACAGTCAGCTACGCGGAACTCGATCGTATTAAAGTGCTCAGAGAGACGGATATCCCAATAGATAGTAGTCGCATCCTCTATCATGCCTGTATTGATCAGTGTTTGGAGAAGTTCATCGTACTCGGCCAGCGATGAAAAGTACTGTGGTTGACCGGCAGTAGGCCAGCGACTCCACATCAAGCTGCGAAAACTGGCATAGCCAGTATCAGTTCCCAACGAGAACGGCGAGTTTGCCGATAGCGCCAGGAGGGGAGCCAGCCAGACACGGGCGCGGTTCATGACCTGAAGGGCCATTTCCCGCTCGTTCAGACCAACATGGACATGACATCCGAAGATTGTATCGCGTGCGAGTTGCTGATAATTCTTTGCAACTTCTCGATAGTGTGCTTTAGGAGTAATATGCTGATTTTTCCAATGTGAGAATGGGTGAGTACCTGCCGCAGCCAGCAACTTGTTCTGCTGCTCGGCAGCAGTAACCATAGCGCGACGCATATGGATCAACGCTGAGCGTGCATCCTCTAAGTTCTGACAAACAGGAGTAGCAGCCTCTATCTGAGAAAGCTGGAGTTCTGGCTGTGCCTTTGCCCCAAGTACTTCTTTGGCACCAGGTAACACCTTACTTGAAGATGAATGAAGTTCATAGGTATCTGGATGAATGATTTGATATTCTTCTTCGATCCCTATAGTAAAATTTTTTGTTTGAGAAACCATTGTCAATCCTCCTTTGACTGTCAAGCCTCGTCTATCCTTGAACAGGGTAGTTTCTTTCCCCGTCCACTTTATTCTCCTGGGGAGCGGCCTGGCCACTCTTGAGCCGTGCCTTTTGCGACACCCTGTATCCTTGAACATAACACGTCAGTCACGCACTATGCGATACAGTTAGTATCCTTGCGGCTGATACATAGGGTTTGTTTCTCAGAAGTCATTGTCCCATCCCTGGCAGTTCGCATGCGGACTGCCAGGGATGGGACAATGACTTCTGAAAAGATACTCCAGGTACTTGCCAGAATGTGTATGTAATGGTACCCTCTCCCTTGCAATTGTAAACATCCCAAGGATCATTTTTATCAGAGGAGAGCCTTAGCATATGTCGCAAACTGTTAATGGACGGGATAAAGACACGAAAGCGTTAAATAAAGAGGTCAATGTCCCGGATAAAGAGGCCAATGTCTCCGATAAAGAGGCGAAAGTACCAGGTAAAGAGGTCAATGTCCCGGATAAAGAGGTGAAAATGCCGGATAAAGAGGCCGATGTCTCTGATAAAGAGGCGAAAGTACCAGGTAAAGAGGCCGATGTTCCCAATAAAGAGGCAAAAGCATCAGATAAAGAAGTAAAGGCTCTGAAGCCGCCGATTCAGAAAAATTATCGTCCCGGCCAGCGTCAACAGGAACGTATTCAGCGGCTGGCTCGTCGTCGCAAGCGCCAGCGCATCGTTGCCGGCTCTATTGTTGCAGTTCTACTCATTGTAGGAGGCAGCACTTTTGCCATCTGGTACCAGAGCTATAGCACTCAGCAGACGGCGATTGCTAATGCACACGCAACTACTGTCGCTAATGCCAGCGCTCATGCGACCGCCACTGTTGTCAGCGTCAGCGCTCATGCGACCGCTACAGTTGTCACACAGAACTGTTTTATTACTCCCAATGCTCCCGCAGTTCCCTCTGTTTATGACAGTAGCGCTAACCCCAGCGCCGGCCCGACCACTGCTCCAGCTATTTCCGGTACCCCTGTGACTCTTAAAGATGGGCTGAAATATGTGGACATTAAAACGGGAACTGGTAATGCCGCCAAAAAAGGTAGCCTTGTAACAGTCAATTATACTGGTTGGTTAAATAGCACCTGCCAGAAGTTTGACAGCTCTTATGATAGTCATAGCGGAACACCACCTGCAACCTTTCCTGTAACTCTGGGCCAGGGCCAGGTGATCAGCGGTTGGGATGAGGGACTTGTGGGAATGAAGGCTGGCGGAATTCGCCGTCTCTACCTGCCGTCTAGTTTGGGCTATGGCGCTCAGGCTCAGGGACCAATTCCTGCCAATTCTATCCTCATCTTTGATGTTCAAATAGTCTCTGTGAAATAGCATAGCAAAATATGAGTCATCTCTAACTTTGCTGCGACTTGTAAAGCCGCCTCTCCCCAAAAGAAAGGAGAGATGGATGAGTTTACCGGCAGCTTCGCTGCTGGCAAACTCATCCATCTCTCCTGAGGATGTGGCAGCGCAGCCGCAAGCACGCCTTGTGCCGGAGGCGTGAGGTGTGCAGCTTTTGCGAAATTCTGGCAGAGATTTCACTTTTGCTTGACTTTTGGTAGGGCAAAGGGTATCCTCTCAGAGGAGCTTTAGATGAGTATCCAAAAGAGCAGTTCGTAAGAAAAGACGTTATGCTATTCCTGGCTGAAAAACAGCGCATCGGGCTGTGGTGGGCAGGCGTTTTGTCCAGAGATATCTTCGGGCATTTCGGGTCTCGCCAGACACCGCTTTCTCGCTGCACCCCAACTCTATCATTTAAATAAAATTGGTGAGTGCGGGTTTTTTTTTATCTACAATCGTGGGTTTTGTCTGAAAAGGTAAAACAATTAATAAAAGCAGAACAATTAGTACGGAACTGATTTGTAAAACGTGCGAAGGTATGTATATATGAGTTCAACAGAAATACCAGAACTATTGCAGGAGCTGGGAGTTGTTTCACAGGGTCATTTCTTACTCAGTTCAGGGCGACACAGTGACGAATACTGGGAAAAATTTCGTTTACTTGAGCAGCCTCGTGTAACAGAGAAGCTTTGTCAGGGGATTGCCGAGCGCTATCGTGCCAGCGAACTTTCCGCCGTGATTGGTCCAACGACAGGTGGAGCGCTATTAGCTCAGGAACTTGGACGGCAGCTTGGTACGCGTTGTCTGATTGCCGAACCGGCGGCGCAGGGTGGACGTGAATTGCGGCGTGGTTTTGTATTGCATCCAGAGGAGCGCGTAGTAGTTATTGACGACGTTTTAACCACGGGTCTTTCTTTGCGAGAGACTTTAGAGGCTGTGCAGATCTATCAGCCAAAAATTCTGGGCGTGGAAGTATTGATTGATCGCAGCGGAGGGACGGCTGGTGTACAGTTCTCTCTCCCATTTTGGGCAGCATTCAGCGTCGAGGCTCGCTCATATGATCCAACTGACTGTCCGCTTTGTCGAGGGAGACAGCCACTGGTGAAACCTGGCACACGTAAGATGCCTGGCTCTTCGTAGAAAGGGAGCGCTTCGTGAATTTTCTTGAAAAGCTGCTTGCTGCTGAGCGGCGCAGCCAATCACTGCTCTGCATTGGTCTTGATCCTGAGCCGGATCGTTTGCCCGAAGGATTGCGTACCCTCCCTGTTGAGAAGGCCATTGTGCGTTTCTGTCACTCCATTATTGAGGCTACTGCTCCCTTTGTCTCGGCTTTTAAGCCCAATCTGGCTTTTTTTGAGGCTCTGGGACCCGGTGGTCTTTGGTCCTTACAAGAGATCGTACGTGCGATTCCTGCACATATTCCTGTTATTGCTGATGCCAAACGGGGCGATATTGGCAATACTGCACGCCACTATGCCAGTGCCCTTTTCGAGATCTATGGGTTTGATGCCGCGACGGTGAGTCCCTACCTGGGTTATGATTCTGTTGCGCCCTTTCTCGCCTATCGTGACAAGGGTGTTTTTTTTCTGTGTCGCACCTCTAATCCTGGTGCAAGAGAGTTTCAGGATCTATCTGTTAAAGATACCGATGGCGAGCAAAGACCGCTCTATGAAGTAGTTGCGCGGCGTATTCAGTCCTGGAATGCTCTCGGCAATTGTAGCCTGGTTGTCGGCTCTACCTATCCTCACGAGTTGAGAACAATTCGCGCCCTTTGTCCCGATTTGCCGATTCTGGTACCAGGTGTGGGTGAACAGGGCGGTGATCTGGAGATTACCGTGCCTGTAGCAATTGATGCGTGTGGTGAACGAGCCATTTTCTCGGCCTCGCGATCGATCCTCTATGCGGATACTGGAGTGAGGTTCGCTCATGCCGCCGCCGAGGTAGCCCAAACGTATCGCGACCGGATTAATGAGGCACGCCGTCTAGCTCAGATTTAGCAGTAGAGGATATGAGTCATGCCTCACTTTTCTGCGGCTTGTAAAGCCGCCTCTCCCCCCGAGAAAAGGAGAAATGGCTGATTTTGGCAGCAGCGAAGCTGCTGCCAAAATCAGCCATTTCTCTTTGAAAAGCTGGCGGCTGTGCCGCCAGCAGGAGCATTTGCTCATTTTACAAAAATGAGGGATGACTCATTGAAAAGCTGGCG
>DAOTTL010000312.1:0-5018 GCA_034438135.1 Ktedonobacteraceae bacterium
CAGTAGATGGGCAAGTGGTTGTGCCTATAATCCAGCAAAGGCCAGGTGTGCCTGTAATCCAGCAAAGGCTAATGGAGTCTACCATGTCGTGGTCCCAAATGTACCATTCTAAGGACCTATCTGATCAACAAACAATCCTTGTGGGGAGTGCTGTACGTTTATTGTGTGGCCTGGGCGGACTATTTGTACTTGCCAATGAGGCATTTGACCCTCAGAGTAGTTCAGAGTATACTCTCTATCAGCTAAGTGAGGAAGAGGCCGCTTTATGGTTAAGCAGTATGCGCGAACAGACTCAGCCCGGTCCGACGCGTCCGTTTTTGTGCGATCTAGTTTCAAAAGAACAGATCGCTCAATTAAGCACCTTTCTCTCCATCCTTGAGGGAGAGATAGCAACGGAATGTACGCCAGATCTGGAGCAGTGCTCAGTATTTGTCTCAGACGCAGGTGGCGTGCTGGGTATTTTACACTATCTGCGGCCAGCACGAATACATGCGCACTTGTTCGATCAGGATGACAATGAGACGCCGCTCATAATCGCCCAATTTGCCGCTGGCCTTCGTGCGGCTTTGCGAGCACAGATGCTGGTCAAAGAACAGCAACGTCTGGTCGCAATTTTTCGGCAGAGTGCCGAGGGTATTCTTTGTGTAGATGCCGCATTGCGCATTATCGATTTTAACCCGTCCATGGAGCATCTGACCGGATGGCGCGAGTCCGAAGTTTTGGGGCGTTTTTATTCTGAAGTTTTACGTCCTAAAGATCGTCAGGGTCATGATCTTGGCTTACAGGGTTCGCCTATTTTGCAAGTTTTTTCGGGTAAAAGCGTTGTGGAACGCGAAATGATCATAGTTGCACGTGATGGGCAGCAATTGACAGTTTCAGGAACAGCTTCTTGTATCTATTCAGTCCATGGCGAACCCACGATCGGCATTCTGACCATGCGCGATATTACCAGCGAACTTGAGCAGGAAGAGCAGCGCTCCACGTTTATTTCAGTGATTTCGCATGAACTACAGACGCCAATCGCCATCATCAAAGGGTATGCCTCGACGCTGGCCCGCGCTGACGCTACGCTGGACCGTGAGTCTTTGCGTACACGTCTGAAGGCTGTAGAAGAAGAGGCCGACCGACTCAATAAGCTGGTGGTCAATCTTTTATATGCTTCTCGCATCCAGGCTGGTGGGTTGCAGATGGATATTACCCCGTTGGAGCCAGGTCCTCTGATCGAGCGCGTTGCAGAGCGTCTGCGCGTGAAAAATCCCGATACAGAGATGCAATTAGATATTCCCGCTCATTTACCAATGGTTATGGCCGACCGTGAGAGGATCGAAGAAGTCTTACAAAACTTACTGGACAATGCAATTAAATATTCGCCTGACAAGGCACAGATTAGTGTAACCTGTCGAGCCATGGGTGATGAAGTCGTGGTCAGTGTGAACGATCATGGTATGGGCATTCCACTGCGAGAGCAGTCACAAATTTTTGATCGTTTCCACCGATCTGGTGGTGATGTGAGCCGTACTATTCAGGGCGCTGGCCTGGGTCTCTATATTTGTCGCGCCATTGTAGAGGCCCATGGAGGGCGTATCCGGGTTGAGAGTACCTTGCATAGTGGCTCAACGTTTTCGTTTAGTTTACCGCGTGAAGAGAAGGCACAGCTGCCAATGGTGGTGTTTTAATGGCAAATGAAACATTTGATGCGCGAGATATGACGCTTCTAATTGTCGATGATGAGCCGCGCATTCGTGATCTTGTGCGTATGAATCTGGAGTTGGAGCACTATCGTGTAGAAGAGGTTAGCAATGGCATGGAGGCACTGGAGAAGTTACGTGATATGCTCCCAGACCTGATCATTCTCGATGTCTCAATGCCTGAGATGGATGGTTTTGAAACGCTGCGATATATTCGCGAGGTCTCGACTGTGCCTGTGATTATGTTAACGGTTCATCAGAGCGAGGTCGATAAGATTCATGGTCTTGACCTGGGCGCTGATGATTATCTGGCCAAGCCTTTTAGTCCACCTGAATTGCTTTCACGTATCCGGGCGCTCTTGCGGCGTTCTCTCATGGCACCACCCGCTCGCAAAACTAAAATTGTCGTCGATGATGACCTGACTATCGATTTCTCTCGTCGTGAGGTGATAGTGCGAGGCCAGCAGGTATCTCTGCGCCCTACAGAGTATCGCCTGCTCTATCACCTGGTAAGTAACGCTGGTCGCTTTTTAACCCATGAGACCTTGCTATCAAAGGTCTGGGGATATGAGTATCGTGACGAATCCCATTATCTGCGCTTATATATCACCTATCTGCGTCAGAAATTGGAGAAGGACCCGGCGCATCCTCGCTATATTCTGACCGAACGAGGGCTGGGCTATCGCTTTACCGAACTGGCTGAGCAAGAATAAGTAGATTCCTTGAAAGGAGAGAGCTGTGAATAAAAAAGAGCGTGTTGACGCTGCTTTGCGTGATGATCCTGTGGATCGTGTCCCTGCCAGCGTATGGGGGCATGATTTTGGACGTGAGTGGAGTGCTCAGGGATTGGCCGAGGCCATGGTCGAGAACTTCACGCGCTATGATTGGGATTATCTAAAAGTGCAACCTCGCACTTCCTATCACGTTGAAGGTTGGAAAGTGAAAGTTCGGCCCTCTCATGAGAAAAATAAGCCGCCAGTCTTTGAAAATTTCCCGGTAAAAACTGCCTCAGACTGGAAGCGGTTGCGGCCATTGGAACCCGATCAGGGGGTGTTGGAGGAGCAGTTGCGTTCATTGCAACTCATTAACCACTCTATGGGTTACGATGCCTATTTTGTGCAGACCATCTTCTGTCCTCTGGGAATCGCGAGATACCTCGCGTATGGCGGGGTCGAAGCGGTGCTCCAGACCATTCGCGAAGATCGCTCAGCAATGCATGCGGCTCTACGGGTAATCACCGAGACTTTTACAACCTTTGCCATTGCCTGCCTGGAGTACGGTGTGAGTGGGATTTTCTACTCTACGAACGGCTGGGCCTCAGAAAGCATGCTGAGTCCCGACCAGTATCGTGAATTTGGTGAACAGTACGACCTGGAATTTCTGGATGCCATTAAGAGTCGGGCAAAATTCAATATTTTGCACAATGGTGGCACTCACATCTACTTTGATCAGCTTGCCTCCTATCCTGTACACGCCCTCTGCTGGTCCGCGACCGAGGAAGGTAATCCCAATCTGGCCGATGGGAAAAAGCGCTCTGGCAAGGCTGTGATGGGTGGTATTAGCCAGGAGAAGGTATTGAAGAACGGGGTGCCCGACCAGGTCTATGAAGAGGTTTCCCTGGCCCTGGAACAAACGGGGGGACGACATTTCCTCCTGTCTCCGGGGAATGCCATTGCCCCTGAGACCCCAACCAGAAACCTGGAAGCCATACGCAAGGTTCTCTCTTGACAGTAACGAGCGCGGTGACTATACTCGACGGTAACTGGCACGATAGGAGGAGGACTTTTTGCGGGTTATGGAACGATATCGAACAATACGAGCATACTCAGCGGGCGGTGTCGTTTTTCGACTTGTGCCTTCTCATTCTGCTGAGCCGGATGAGCCATATAACTGGTGGGGTGAGGACGGGGCCGAAGAGATACGTGTAGAAGTTGTGCTGGTGGGCAGGAGTAGCGCCGGGATCTGGTCTCTACCGAAGGGGACACCAGAGGCAGGCGAGACAATTGAACAGGTTGCTGTACGTGAAGTTCAGGAAGAAACGGGTCTTGAGGTTCGCCTGATCAGTTATGTGGGCAGTATTTCGTATTCGTTTATTCATGAACAGGTTCGGTACTACAAGCAGGTTCGCCATTTTCTCTTCGAGGCGGTTGGAGGCGATATGGCTCTACACGATCACGAATATGATCTGGTAGAGTGGTTTTCTCTATCAGAGGCATGTCGCCACCTTACCTATCAGAATGAGATTAATATACTCTACCAGGCCGAAGATGTGTTGCTGCACTGGTTGGAATATCAGCAGAAGGAAGGACTCGAATAGCTCTATGCAGGATCTGGCGCGTTTCTCACTGGCGAGACGTCTTTTGTTTCCCTATAGCGGGGAAAATTCTCTCTCTACAATGCAAGGTCTGCGCGTGGTAGTGGCCTGGGTGCTATTATTTTCAGTTCCTATGGCCCTGATAGTGCTGATCTTGACTTTTATGGAAGGTGATAGTTTACAGGGGGTCATCAGCAGTGTTGTTTTTGCATTTCTCTCCGGGGCTTTCATCTTTGGCATATTAAGTTCTTTGGTTGTTGTTATGAGCAATCGATCTGCTCGTATTCGCCAGGCATGGAAGGCCAGGAACGGTCGATCATGACCAGTGGAGGTTGCTATGGATCTTAGCGTTGAGGGTAAGTCTGAGCGTATCCCACCCGGCTCACATATCTGTCAACTCTACAGTAAAGTTAATGATATCACCAGAGTGACAGCGGGCTTGATGCGTGTGGGCTTATCCCTATCTGAGAAGTGTATGTTTGCTGCTGCCCCTGCTCAGGTAAAGGAATTTCGCGAGGAGTTACAAAAGCTACAACTCGATGTGGATGCGCTGATCACAGCGGGACAATTGGTGTTGTACGAGGAACGTGAGTCCTTGCTTGCTGGTGGTAAGCGCTTTGATCCCTACTATCTTCTCTCTTCGCATCAGACATTTATTGCTCAGGCTCTGCGCGAAGGCTGGCAGGCGGCGCGTATTTCAATCGATATGACCTGGCTCACGAAAGACATTGCTACTCCTGAGCAGATTCTCAAGTATGAAGCGGCCTCTGATGCGGTTTTTACTTTTCAAAATGCGCCGATTATTGCTCTGATGCACTACGATCATAGCAAGTTATTGCCCAGCCTGGTTGTCGAAATGCTGAAGTTACATCCAATTGCTGTGGTTGGCAAATATATTAAGCGCAACCCCTACTACCTGAACTCTGAACAGTACATGTTGAAGATTTTGCGGATCAATAAAGAGAAGAACAGCTAGTATTCACGCTCAAATAAGGAGCAGCCCGCTGACGGTCGTC
>DAOTTL010000313.1:0-8854 GCA_034438135.1 Ktedonobacteraceae bacterium
TGAATCTAAAAGATCAGCGAGCGGATGCCAGGCACAACAGGGCAGCTATTTTGGCGGCGGCCCGTGACTTATTGTCAAACCATGAAACCGTCTCCATGAACGCCATTGCCAGGAAGGCGAGTGTTGGCCCTGGAACTCTCTACCGGCATTTTGCAAGCCGGGAAGAGCTGATTCTTGAGCTGTATTGCCAGGATGTGCAGCGCCACGCCGACACGGTGGACTACCTTCTTCAGGAGATGGAGCCGCTCGCCGCGCTGCGGGTGTGGATGGAGCAACTTGCCGTCTATGCACGCATGAAACACGGACTCGGGGAGGCGTTCAGCAGAGCCGCCGAAAGGAACGCCGTTCAGCAGACGTACCAGCCAGTCATCCAGGCACTGTCTGCCCTCCTCAAGGCGGCTGCGGATGCAGGACAGATCCAGCCCAACATCCTCCCTGACGACGTTCTGTTATTAGCTGGTGCGTTGTGGCGCGTTCCCCAGGATCAAACTGGTCTCAAGCAGGCTGAGCGTCTGCTTGATTTCATTCTGCGTGGATTAGGCTAAGTCTTGGAAAGCGATCTGAGAAGAGGCGAGGCTATGTGACGAGGCGCATGTCCCGCCACATAGCCTCGCCTCTTCTCAGGAAAAGGGGATGGGGCTTGCGCCTCACTTTTTGCGTTCCAGCAGAACAGCGGGTATCTCGCGGGTTATCTTCGCTTGAAGATCAGCGAGCGCAGGTATCTTCTGAACCTGGATATTCCCGAGACGGTCCCGCTCCGCGCTATCGACGACGATGGCTCTGGCCTCGAACGTCTCGGTGCCAAGTTCGACCGTCACATCAGGATGCGCGAGCAGGTTGTGATACCAAGCGGGATTGGTTGGCGCACCCCTATTCCCGGCGAAAACGTAGACGCGACCACCTTCTAATAAACATGCCAGTGGGCTGACACGCTGTTGACCACTTTTGGCTCCCGTCGTCGTCAGCAGCAGTAAGGGAACGCCAGCGAATTGACCGCCAACATTGCCCCCGTTGGCACGGAACGCTTCGATGACCTGGCGATCCCACTCATTCGCGTCCTGTATCTCAGGCATAAAATCCTCCTCGTAATAGCCACTGATACGTCTTCTGTTACGTCGTATCAGTGGCGATCTGACAGCAGTTGTTCAGGTGAAGCGGTCAGTTACCAGACCCTATACCTGAAATAGCAGGGGTCTCCACAAGTCGAGTTTAATGGTATTTGGACCATGCCTCTTCCTTGAAATAGTGATCCTGGGCGAGATCTGCCAGGAGACCGGGTTGCGCGGGATACCACCCCAGACGCTGTTGAGTCAGTGCGCTCGATACCGGACTGTCCGCTGAGAAGAGTTGTCCGAGGAAGCCGAAGTGTGCGCTGGCCTCCTCGACAGGCAGTGCGACGACCGGAACGTTGAGGCCACGGCCAATAGCGCCTGCGATCTCGCGCACCGGTATCCCCTGGTCGGCGACCGCGTGCAGGACTGAGCCCGCCTGGGCCTTCTCAAGCGCCAGACAGAACAGATGTGCCGCATCGAGTCGGTGCACGGAGGGCCAGTGATTGGAACCGTCCCCCGGATACGCCGACACGCCTTTGGAGCGAGCAATACCGATCAGGGTCGGCACAAAACCTTGGTCGCCCTCGCCATGCACAGTCGGAGGAAGTCGCACAACCGCCGAGCGCACACCGCGCTCAGCCAGCGCGATTGCTGCGTTCTCCGAGGCGATCCTGGGTAGGACCGATCCTGGTTCGGCCACGTTCTCCTCCGTTCCGGGCTGTCCCGGTGGGAGCAAGTAGGTAAGCATCAACGTGCCCGAAGTAATCACCAACGGCTTGCCAGAACCCTCAAGCACAGCTCCGATCGTCTCAACAGCGCGTAGATCCGTCTGGGCGGCACTCGCCATATCGGAAAAATCGTGAATGTAGGCGGTATGAATCACACCGTCCGCCGCCGCAGCTCCTCTGCGCAGACAGTCAAGATCATCAATGTTTCCACGGTGCACCTCCGCTCCGGCAGAGGCAACCTTCTCAGCGCCTGCCTCAGAACGAGCCAGGCCGAGAACCTGATGCCCGGCCCCGATCAGTTCACGGACAATGGCGGAGCCGATGTATCCGCTCGCGCCAGTCACGAAGACTCGCATAATCGATCCCTCTCTGGGAATATATGTCCCTGTTTTAAACTGATAGACAAAATCTTTATGTTGCGCTATACTTTCCATGCGAGTAAAAACTCGCATTCACAAGAGAGAGTATACAAGTAAAAACTCGCATTGTCAAGGAGCCGACCGGAGCTAACTGGAAACCGGTTTGGAGGGAGTGTATGGATCAGCAAAAGGAGACACAGGCGGTTCGGAGGAGAGCAAGAGGAGTTCAGCGCATCACCTCCATTCTCAACGCGGCTGAAACCGTCTTCACTGAAATGGGATATGACGAGGCAACGACCAATCATATTGCGGCCAGGGCCTCCATCTCGCCCGGCTCACTCTACCAATTCTTTGCCAATAAAGAGGAGATAGTCCAGGCGCTGACAGCGCGGTACACCGCAGAACTCCAGCAAGTCTATGATGAAGTCTTTGCCATTGAGGATGCATCGCTTCCCCTTTCTCACTGGCTCAGTCAGAGCATTGATAGACTGGTGACGTTTCATATCGCTCATCCAGCTTTCTTGCTGCTTTTCTCAAGAGGCCCGTCGCTATTGCAGTTTTCTGCGTCTGTCTCTGCTTTACAGAAAGAGATCCAGACGCGCTTTCAGGAATTCTTTCAAAGACGTGCACCTCAGCTCTCTGAGACCCAGGGCATCCTCAGCGCGACCGTAAGTTTGTATCTCTTTAAAGCTATCCTCCCACTGCTGCTCCATGCAGAGGAGCCTGAGCGGGGACTGCTCGTGCATGAACTGAAAATGGTGCTGCAACGCTATCTTGCGCCTCTGCTTGAGTGATAAGCGACCGATCAGACGCAACCAGGATACGCCCAGATACAATTTCATTTTTTTCACCTGCTCTCCTCTCCTCCTGACAACGTTCTTCGCTCTTATGAAAAGAAAAAATCGGCTGATCTCCAAAACAGCTCCAGTGAGTCAGCCAGTTTGTGCAAGAAATGAGCCAGAAGCGGCCCATTGAGGGGTTCGCTGCTGGCTCAATCTTTATCTTTTCTCACGATTTATTTGAAGCCGGGAATGAATGGGCGGTTTCCTGTAACGCCTTCCTGTATACTCCAGTGAAAACCTGAGAGTCTGAGAAAGGAGGCAGCGCATTCGCGATGCAGTTCTCCAACCACCCACGCCGGGAGGATCGCTTAAACTGGCTGACGGAGATTTACCGCACCTATGCCGCCGGTCTCCACCGTTTTATCTCCAGCAAGGTCGGCGATCCCACAATGGCCGAGGACCTGACCAGCACGGTCTTTCTCAAGGCGTTGCGCTGGCTCAGAGAGGATCAGAGCGCCGAAAGCGTCCATGGTTGGCTCTACGCCACGGCTCGTACCACCATCGTCGATTACTGGCAGGCGCAGAAGAAGTCAGAGGTGCATTCACTGACTGGCCTGGAGGAGCACCTGCTCAAGAGCGATAACCCTGCATCTGCGAACCAGCAGATCGAGATGCGCGTGCAATACCTTCTCAGCCTCTTGCCTGAACGAGATCGGACCATTTTGACCTTGCGCTACCTTCAGGGGTATAGTGCTACCGAGATTGCCAGAGCTTTGGGAACCAGCGCAGGTCATATTCGCGTGCTACAATTGCGTGCACTGAGGCGAGCGGCACAAGTGGAGACCATAGAAAGGAACAGGTACCATATGCAAGAACAGAGATCGCCCTTCGACTCCTTCGCCACACTCATGGCACCGGAGAGTCGCCGGGTGCTCGATCTGGCCCGCAAGGAGATGCTCACACTTTCACACTGGTGGATCGGCACCGAACACTTGCTCTGGGGTTTAGCGAACGAGGAGCATCTCACGTCGTTTCTCACTCCATTGGGGATTACGCCTAAGCGTATTCATGCTGGCATTGTATTTATCTTCGACCGCCAGGCGCATCAAGGCCAGACGGGTCAGGGTTCTCCACCACTTGCGGACATCTCAGCCGATGCGCTCAAGCTGCTAACACCCCGCGCCAAACAGGTGATCTTTCTGGCAGCGGAAGAAATGAAAAGCCAGGGAGAGCAAAGCATCAGTCCGACGCATCTTCTAATTGGCCTGTTGAATGAAGGCGAGGGGATCGGCGCGGGCCTGCTGCGCTCGCTGGGCGTCAGTCTTTTACAGGTGCGCACCGCGCTCGTCCCTCCCGCGGCCAATCAGAGCTGCTCCTTCTGCGGACGCAGCGGTTCCCAGGTCACCGGTCTCTTCCCGGCAGAGATCAATGAGGCACCCTCGCCCGGTGTGCTCATCTGTGACCACTGTGTGCGACGTTTCTCTACTATGCTTGAAAGCACATAAAGGAAAAGAAAAACATGTCAGAAGAAAGAAAAGAACACATGCCACAGAAGACCTTCTGGAGTTCCTCGGAGGTAGCTGAGCACTGGCAGCAGGATGTCGAACGGCGTCGGCAAGATTTCGCAGAAGCAACGGAGCGGATGCTAACAGCGGCGGAACTCAAGCCGGGAAATCACGTTCTTGATATCGCGGCAGGCACCGGGGATCAGAGTCTATTGGCGGCACGAAGAGTGGGACCGAACGGCTCCGTTCTGGCAACCGATATCTCGGCAGAAATGCTCAATATAACGGCGCGAGTCGCGCAGCTTGAGGGATTGACCACGATCACCACGCGCGTCATGGATGCCGAACAGCTTGATCTGGCAGACAATACTTTCGATGCTGTCATCTGCCGTCTTGGTCTGATGCTCATCCCTCACCTGACGCTGGCGTTGAGAGATACGAAGAGTCCTCAAACCGGGCGGGAAACTTGCGGCGCTGATCTGGTCGGTCCCTGAAAACAATCCACTCTTCGCTTTGCCGCTTGCCACTCTGTCAAAATACGCGCGAGGAGCGCCCACTCAACTCCTTCCTCCCTT
Organism: Ktedonobacteraceae bacterium; assembly: GCA_034438135.1. Classification (GTDB taxonomy): domain Bacteria; phylum Chloroflexota; class Ktedonobacteria; order Ktedonobacterales; family Ktedonobacteraceae; genus Paraktedonobacter. Next base: position 5,002 of record DAOTTL010000313.1, read on the forward strand.
TGCACTCTCTGATCCAAGCGTCTTTGAGCGGGAACTCACGGAAGCTGGCTTTGACGAGGTCTTAACCCGTGCGCTGCCATTTCAGTCTCATTACCCTTCGCTCGATGCTTTCCTGCAATCGACCGCCAGCAGGGTGATAGACAGTGTGCTGGAGAAGCTCAGTCAACAAGAGCAGCAACACCTTTTGGAGGAGTTGAGGCAGGCATTGAGTCAGTTTGAGGGATCTCATGACTTTGTGGCTCCGGCAGAATTCCTGCTCGGTGTGGGCACCAGGAAGGAATAGTTGAAACAACACTGACAGAGATGCTTTAGTCTTGCGTGGTTGAAAAATGGCGATTGATCAGGCTTTGAAGTTCTAGTAAGCTTTTGATCTCAGCCTCAACTTGCTCTTTTAGCCCTCGTTTCTTCACTGCGAGCGATGCTACCTTTTGCCTGAACATATGAAGCTGAGTTGTCAGAGCTTGTTTCATCACACATATATCTTCCACTGTCAAAAAGACAAGCGGCTCTCCTTTCTGGACTGGTTTGCTAGTTGCTGCTATCGTGCGAGCTATCAATTGGTCGAGTACGAGCCATTGATAGCTCGCATCTGGCGAGGAAAAAAGCTTTTTTTCAAGCAGCTTCCGATGGACAATGAGCACCGCAAGTAACTTTGCAAGATGATCCTGAGTGATTGCTAGATTATGCGCAAGGGTATATGTTGCAAAATGAGATAGAAGAAAGCGTGAAGTATTTAAAAATATAACGATTCATTTTACCATAGAGGAAGAGAAAATGGTGTTAAGACATCCATCGTTTTTTCTTCCTCGTATGAGGTGAGAAAGCATAAAACGCCTACTCTACAGCAGCGGTTAGACGTATGAGAGCCAGCCAGCCAGCCAGTCACATTCTCTGGCAGACATAGATCATCGAGGGAGAGGTGGCGGTCAGAGGCGCTTGCTGCCAATTGCCGTAACAGGTGCGGACCCGCAACCCGTTGTAGTGCAGTAAGGTCTCCATCTCCTGGGGATAAACATAGCGCAGGTCCGTATGCAGCGTCTTCACCTCGCGTTGACCATCGGGATGGTCAAACGTAAGGTGACGGGTGTAATGCTGGATCTGAGTCATGGGATCGTAGTATTGCTGCTCAGCGGTCACGAGTTGTCCACCATCGGGCAGCCCATACCTCTGGCCCGCTGGATGGGAGACCTCTGAGAGATTGGCCAGGGTGGGATTGCGTGTCTCAAAGAGAAAACATCCCTCCGGCAGCAGGTGTTCTCGCACGCGAGCTAACAGTCCCTCCTGGTCCGCGCGTGTCCAGAAGAATTGCCAGGCATTGCAGACCATAAAAATGAAGGCAAATTGTTTCTGAAGCTGGAAGGTGCGTCCATCGGCCACCACCCATTCAACGGAGAGCCCACGCTCAGCCGCTTTCTGACGTGCCAGCGCAACCATTTCCGGTACGATATCTACGCCCGTGACCTGATAGCCCTGGGCAGCCATCCGCAGAGCCATCCGTCCGGTCCCACAGGCAAGATCCAGCAGAGGACCTCCCAGCGTACGCGCCCACTGTCCAATCAGAGAGCGATCCTCATCGTAGCTCTCCACCTCCAGGTCATAGGTCTGTGGATCGCGAAACTCCTCAAGACCATCATGCTCAATCACAATTGACCCTTTCTTTCCTTGCGCACACTTCTAGTTCATCACAGCATTGACAGCTTCCCAGAGCAGTATACAAGATAGGCCATGCTGCATGCGCCAGGAGCACCTTGCCAGAATCTTATTCCTCAATCCCTGGGATAGTAGCTCGTGATATGAATCTGTGCGGCATCTTCAGGCATCTTCTGTCCACTACCTGAAAGCAATTTAAGCTGAATGGAGGCGGGATCAATGTCGGGCTGACTGCGTAAAAACAGTTGAGCGTTGGTGAAGGAGAGACCCTGCAAGCTCTTTTGGATCTCTTGTATCCGGTCAGGAGAGAATGGATAGCACCCAATAGATGTAGCATGCATACTCAACCCGGCGATAACGCTGAAGATCTGACTACTACTGCTATATATAGCAGGAATAGCGAGCAGAGTCAGTGTTGGCGTCAATGTGACAACAAGAAAGTTGGCACGCTGAATTTCCTCATCTATAAGAATTTTGGCAAGCTCATCGGCATCCTGAGTCATAACATATTCTGCGTCTCCTTTGACGTACATGGATTCTCGCTGAGAGTGTGCTGTGAGCAGCTATAGCCGCGTCAAAATCACTGAGTAAAAGTTGTCCCTGCGTCCCAAGCAAGCAAAACATTTTCTGGTTTAACATCCCGATGGATAAGACCTTGACCATGAGCATATTGCAATGCACCAGCAAGCTGCTCTACATAAACGAGAACAGTGCTGATGGGAAGTATACTTCCCTCCGGGTGACGAAGACGCACCGTTCCTTCGGGACAATATTCCATTATAAGAAAGAGAGTATTATTGCTTTCGCACAGATCTTCCACGTGGACAATATGAGGATGTTTGACTCGCGCCATGTGTTCGGCTTCACGGGGCAAAGTCAAATTGATGTAGTAATCAAGTGCTTACTCGATCAACTGCATAATTTGTTACTCTAACACGATCCATCATGAGTCCATAATTCGCACAACAATACATTCTCTGCAAGCGCACTCTTTTACCGTCATGCATGCGAGAAAGAGTGCTTGTCCAGATTACGAAGGCGAGAAGCCTGAGAAACTTGCGCAAGATAGGAGAAGTTTTGTCTCTGTGTTCTATGTTACGATGCCCATATATCACCATCCATTGTGGCAGTTGTGCTTACTTTACTGGCCTGGTGACAAAGTATCAGAAACAAGGAGCAGACAGATATGACCGAACAGGTACTCCCGCTCACTACTTTCTACGCCGGTTGGAATGGTTTTCAACGCAACCTGATCAAAGTTATTACACCACTTACACCTGAGCAACTTGCACTACCCACAGCACGACATCATTGGTCGATAGGCATGGTGATGCAGCATATCCTCGCGAACCGTGTCTGGTGGTTCCAACTGTGGATGGGCGAGGGAGATCCCGCGCTTGCCTCCATCGCGACCTGGGGCTGGGAGGAGGAAGATCGACCTGTAGGCTCGGCGGCTGAAATTGTTGTCAAGCTTGAAGCCACCTGGCAAATGATTCAGGGAGCACTTGAGCGCTGGACCCCTGCCAATCTCGGAGACATTATCCCGGTACCACCTTCGCTCAGCGAAGAGGAGCGGCGAATATTCTCCCAATCCACGCGTCAATGGATTATCTGGCATGTCCTCGAACACGAAATTCTCCATGGAGGCGAGCTTTCCTTAGCCCTCGGTATGTATGGCCTGACCGATATCTATGGTTGAAGATCTGAAACCCTGTTAACATAGATGAAACCCCATAGAGATGACTCACAGACTATAGAAAGTCCCTTTTTATGGCTGTAGACAAACCCTCTAAATCGTCGCGGGTGAACGGAAGAACATGCTCTGCCCCTGAAGCCTGAGATAGGTTAATTCCTCCAAATTTTGGGTAGCGATCCCCCTGGAAGACAGATCCTCTAACTCGCTTTCATTCAGGAATACCAGGCCTGCTGAAAACGTATCCATAGCTTTGGGGCAAAAATTCTTCCAGTCAGAAGAGCTACACTTTTCTGGGGCTTGCAAAGCCCCTCCTCTCCCCAAAAAAAGAAGAAGTGAGGCTGGTTGGCGGGGCATGCGTCCCGCCAACCAGCCTCACTTCTTCTTAAGAAAAGGGGGTGGGGTGCCCTGCCAGGCCAATGCAGCAGAGCGGCAAGAACCCTCTACCTGTAAGGGGACCCTTCCCCACAAAGCCTACGAGGCGAGAGCCTTCTCGGGTTGGCTAAATTT
>DAOTTL010000314.1:0-11324 GCA_034438135.1 Ktedonobacteraceae bacterium
AAAAGCCGCAAGTACCATAACGCTAATGAGAACCCCCACTGCGCCTGCATTTACTTGAAAATCATTGCCTAAAATCAAAAAACCTAAAGGAAATATAAGCACGCCTGCCAGCAATCCACGAAGCGCCGCGAAAACAACTTTCTCAACCGCAACAAGAGCCACTGGTATAGGCGCAAGTAATCTGTCCTCAATCTCACGTGCATACCCTAAATCGAGAGACAGAGAAAGAGAAACCCCCTGAAACGATGTCGAAACAATCGTAAATGCCACGATGCCTGGGAAAAGTAATGTTGCAAAGCCTTGTTCAGCAACGCCAATACCTGGAAGTAGCTTCCCAAAGATAAACAGGAAAAACAAAGGCTGTAATAACACTTGAATCAAGAAAGAAATGAAATCATTCAAAGTGACTCTAATATCACGGGAAAGAATTGCCATGAAGGTACCCAGGGTTTCTAGCGCTCCATTTTTAGGCTGCCTTGTATTTCTTTCGGCGGAGATACTCACGATCGTAAATTCCTTCCTGTAAGATGAATGAACACATCCTCTAAACCAGGGTGGGTAAGATGTAGATCACACAACTCAACTCCTGCATCCGCGATAGCTCGCGTTATCTTATTGATGAGAGCTCCACTATCCTCACTGCGCACACGAAACATGTAGAGGCCCTGCTGCGTTCGCGCTTCAGGAGAAACCTCTTCTATTTTTGCCGTATCTGGTAATGCTCCACGTAATACTTCTAGCATGGAAGAGTGAAAACGTGCATCTCCCGAATTGTTCTCTGAGAAGCGCTCAGGTATGCGAAGACCTACTTCAAGGGCCGTACCGCCAGGTACGAGCTTTTTTAATTCTGAAGCAGTATTAAGGACAAGAATACGTCCATGGTCCATAATTGCGATGCGATCACAAAGCTGCTCAGCTTCTACCATATCGTGCGTTGTCAGAAGAACCGACATGCCATTCTCTCTAAGAATGCGCATCCGCTCCCATAAAAAGAGCCGTGATTGTGGATCAAGACTATTTGTCGGTTCATCTAAAAAAAGAGCATCAGGTGAATGCATCAACGCACGGGCAAGCATGAGGCGTTGTGCCATACCACCAGAGTAGTAGTTCAATTTTTGTTTCGCTTGATATCTCAGCCCTAACTCTTCCAGCAATTTGTCAGCACGGGCCTCTCGGATCGAGCGAGGAACATTGTGATAAGCAGCGTGAAAAAGGAGAATATCTCGTGCGTTTAAACTTTGGTCCAGATTACTTCTTTGAGGGACAACTGATATATGGCGCTTTGCTGCGGCTGGATTTTTTAACATATCAATGCCCATTATAGTAATTGTGCCGCTTGTGGGAAGCATATTCGAGGTCAGCATGCTAATCGTCGTCGTCTTGCCCGCGCCATTTGGTCCCAGTAAACCAAAAATTTCTCCTCGCCTGACAGAAAATGAAATCTCATCAACGGCATTGACCGGAACTTTTGGGTACCGCTTGACAAGTTTATGAACATCTATAGCACTGCTCTCGTCAATGCTACTCTCTACATAGCCTTTGTTTATAGTAGATGAAACGCTCGCTGCTCTGTCTGCTTTACCCATTTCATATCCTTTCTCAAATGTCTAAGATCTCTATCTCTTCTCCACTCAGCGCATGGACCATTGCCTCGTAGAAATCGTCGGGAATGTGGCCTTGCAGTTCTTCCAGGGTGTCATACACATCAAGAGTAAGTTCCTTATTTTGAGAGTAAGATGACCAATCGAGATCTGACCACTCTTGCTCTGATCGACCCGAAAAACCTGACCAATTGGGGGTGTTTTTAGACCTCACGACAAATTTGTTTCTCATCGTCAGATAGACGGTAATAATTTGCAAACGCATTCTGTCATGCGTGAGGAACTGCCTCTTCCCCAGAAGACGTCCCTTAAACTGCTTCACCTGATAAGGTTGATCCTTCCCAACCTTCACAGTGATCTCCTCGAAACCCTCACGTTTTGCTTCTTCCGAGAGAATGAGATGGCGCAATGCGCGGATAATCGTTGACGAAAGATTATCTCCTATCAACCTCTGTGCTTCTTCAAAAAGAGGAAGATCAGCTTCGGAAACATAGATTGTCTTACTTGGCATTTCTCTCACCTTATTTATCCTTTCAAGTGCCCTCATAGAGCGTAATAACTCTCCTACACTCCGGGCAATCCTGATATAATCATAATAAGCGTATACGTATATGTCAAGAGAAGCACAAGAAAATATATTTTTAACATGTGTATATTCATATTGATGAATCCATTAAGAATGTTCTGTTTCCACAGCATTTATTCTTCTTTTGACAATGCCTGGCACAAGGCTGCTGCAACGGTAGGACTTCACCATCAAAGAGGAGAAGGCCACCGCTGACGCTGAAATTGAGGAGTATCAGCAGCGACAATGGAAGGCCTATGAGACCAGCAATGCAGACTAATGCAGGGGTGCGTCCCATTTTAGATGCGCAAAGACGTCGGGTGGCCTGAAACCCTGATAACGTGACTTGCTTTCGTTCACTGAAAGACACTCTGTCCATCTGCATAGCTTTCTGCTTGCATCGTATAGAGCTTTGCATATGTCCCCTGGTGTGCGAGGAGTTCTGTATGTGTGCCATACTCGCTAATAGAACCATTCTCCAGCACTGCTATATGATCAGCCATACGCACAGTGCTAAAGCGATGCGTAATCAACCAGCAGGTGCGACCATACATCAACTGGCGAAACTGCTGATAGAGTTCATATTCCGCCTGGGCATCTAGAGAGGCAGTAGGTTCATCCAGAATGAGCAGGTCAGCACGGCGCAGGAACATGCGTGCCAGAGCCAGCTTCTGCCATTCGCCGCCAGAAAAATCCACGCTCTCCTCTGGATTGGCCAGCATGCGACTGAGAATACTCTCATACCCCAAAGGCAGGCGCTCGATCCGTTCACGGATGCCCGCTTTCTCGGCAGCTTCCTCGATACTAACACGGTTTTCTATCTGCGAGATATCTCCCAGGCCGATGTTTTCCCGCACAGAGAGATCATAATGGACAAAATCTTGCAAGATCGTTCCCAAATGCTGACGCAGTTCCCCTGGCTCGAACTCGCGAATATCGGTTCCATCCCAGAGGATCTGACCCTCGATGGGATCATAGAGGCGCGTCAGTAGTTTGACCAGGGTGGTCTTTCCTGCGCCGTTGAGGCCGACCAGAGCCAGACACTGATGCGCGGGCAGGAAAAGATTGACATGGCGCAAGATCCAGGGGTGTTGCTCATTATAGCGGAAGGAGACATCGCGCAATTCGATCCCCTTGCACAGGGACTCAACCGGTCGGGGCGTGGGACTGACCGGCAGAGGCTGTGGCAGAGCGAGCAGCGAGGTATATTTGCGGAAGAAACGCACGCTCTCGGGCAGACTGGTCAGCGCCAGTACCAGACTAAACAGCGTCATCTGAAGGCTGGCGACGGCGCTGGTATAGAGTGCCAGATCGCCTAAACTGAGGTAGCCAGAGAAGGTCTGGAGCGTCACGTAGAGAGACGCTCCGCCGGAGACCAGAGCCGCCAATGTTGCAAGCAGAACATTCCAGCGCAGTTCGCGCTTCTGCTGTATCACCCGAACCTGATTGATCTCTTCAACCGTACGAATATATTTGCGCAGAAAGTAGGGACCCAGGGCAAAGAGGCGTACCTCTTTGGCAAAGGTGATCCAGCTCAATACCTGTCCATAGTAGGCTGCCAGACGCTCCTTGAAGGTGTTTGTGAGGATAAGTTGAAAGCGCTGGTTGCCCAGACGCAGCAGGGCGTAGAGTTGTGGCAGAACGGCCACCAAAATAATCAGCGCCAGCACTGGCTGAAACGCCAGTAGAACACCCAGAAAGGAGCCGAGAGTCACACCGCTTTCAAAGAGCGTGATCGATGTGCTCAAGAGTTGTTGCGGCCCTATTTGCATATTGTTGGTGATGACCTCAATACTGTCATAAAAGTCAGGATCTTCAAAATATGCCAATCCAACAAAACCGGCGATTTTCTCGTATATGCTGGTTTTGAGGGTGAGAGACAACTTGAGATTGAGTCGGCTCTGGAAATATTGACTGGGAGCGGTCAGAATCTGACTCAGCAGAAACGTCCCGGCCTGCGCTCCCAGGAGGAAGAGGAGGAAAGGCAGGGAACTCGCGGCTGTCTGTCTCTGCTGGATGGTGTGGGCCAGCAAGTCGAAGAGTTCTTTCGCGATCCAGGCAGTCAGAAGCGGGACGAGTCCCTGTATAGCCTGAGTCACGATGAGCGCCAGAACATACCAGGGTTGAGCACGCAGCAGCAGCAGCGCCATCTGCGGCAGCGTGCGCAGAGCATCCCCGAGTGCGCTCCCTTTCTCTTTAAGTTTGAGAGAGATGTTTTTCATCAGAACTTCTTTTTGGTCTGTCTGGCGATCAGAATGATCCTTGTGATCGTCCCTGGCTGCCAACGTCCTTGCTTGTAAGGGCAGGAACGCTGGCTTTAGATAGGAAAGGAAAGGAAGCACAGCTTCGTCCGGGTCAGTCTGTGCTTCCTTTCTGGCTATTGGGCGACAGGAAGGAGTACTACCAACTATTGAGCTACAGGAGTACTACCAATTAATAACAGCGGCAGCCATTGGGACACGATCCCGTAATGTGAGTGCACGCTGACGAGGTAGAATAGTGAAGTGTTTCGACCTGATGACCACAACAGGGTCCGCATACGCCATCACAGGTGGTGTAGCATAAGTAATAGCCACCACAAACCAGAGCGGAGGCAGTGACTTGAGGAGTCAGACGGTTCAGAACGGAGTCGAGCAGTGTGCCAAGCGGGCGACTCAGTCGATCCAGTCTCTCAAAGAGGGCATCCATAGAATATTTTCCTTTCTCTTCTCTATGTGATGTGACGGTGGCAGTCCCGTCTACCTACATGCAGCAATGCTGCTGGCAAGCTTGCCAGGTGTGTTGACCGAACACTTCTGTTGGCAGATCACCTCCTCTCTGGCGCTCATTTCCACCGGCACAGACTAGAGCCTTACCGGCGTGCGCGAACTAGCCAGGAGTTTTTTCCAGTCGTCAAGGTTTACACCAACGTGATTCGAGCCATGCACTTTCCCATCCGCTCCGAGCAGACAGTAAGCAGGAGTACCGGTAATCTGATAGTCTTTAAAGAAGGGATTCTGGTCTTGAGTTGCGACCAGTAGCGGGAGTTGGATCTCTGCTTCCTGATTCCAGGCTCGCGTGTCCTCCAGCGTGCCGCCGCTCACAAGCACAAATTCAACGCCGTCAGCCCTGGCTTCAACAGCAGTCATCTGCAACATGGGCAAACGCTCCCGGCAGGGCTGGCAGGAGGGAGAGGCAAAGATCAAAACTGCGGCCCGGCCTTTATAGTCGGTCAGCGTCTTTGTGACTCCCTGTAACGTCTGAGCGGTGAAATCGGGAGCCGTTGTGCCGGTTTTCAGGCCAACATCCAGGGTATTCTGTCCTGCCCGATTGAGCCGTCGAATAAGCGCCAGGGTTAAAAAAACGTTAGCCAGCACAATCAACCAGAGGAAGATCGAACTGATGACAAGGGCTGTTTCCAACGAAATTTTCCTTTCTTCGTTCTACCAGAGATCCACGCAAGAGATGCTCTGTTTAGCAGACACAGGCTTTTACGGAGCATGTGTAAATGCCTTGTTCGCATCCACGTGGAGCGGTAGAATAGTAGGAAGTTGACGCGAAGCCATGGCCGCAACGTGCGCCACAGACGGTTTGACAGAACGATCCGCCGCACGCGGCACCGGTCGTCATGGGAACCACTCGCTCGATAAGTTTATCCAGCAAAGCGCTGAACAGGCCAGACTTTGAGGTGGTGCGATCAATCGCACTCAACGTGAAATCGGTCAGGTGTTTCATGAGGTGTTTTCCTTTGGGCTATTGCAACGTGAGTAGAAAGAGAAACAGGTGAAAGAGCTAATCTCTTCACCACGATACCGCGCACGTTCCGCAGCGGGAGCGGACCCCAGATACGCGAATCGACGCTCTGCTCGCGGTTATCGCCACAGACAAAAACGTGATCCCGGGGGATATGCCAGATGTCGCCCTGGCTTCCCCGCGTGACATACTCGCTGTAAATACCAGGTTTGGCGGAGGAAAGATAGTGTTCGCCAGCCAGCGCAACGACCCGTTTGATGTGCAGCGAGAGGGCCGAATCATCTGCTGCCTCGACGAGATCTCCCTGCCTGAAGAGCACGATCTGTCCTTTCCGCACCCGATGCGACCAGATAGGACGCATAGCCAGAACGCGGTCCCCATTTTCGAGGGTCGGCGACATACTCTGACCCTGGATCGTGATGATGATCAGGCAGGTGCGCATCAACAGCCAGCAGCCTCCGCACAGGAGAAGGAACACTCCTCCAGACACAACAAGCGTTCCGTCCCAGGACATACATCTTTCCTCCTTCAAGCAGCGTCTTCACGAGCGCAAGAGTTGCACTATCTCTCCTAGCTGTATCCAGAGCATGACGAATACTCCTGCGCCCAGGGCGATGAGCAGCCATGCTATCCACTCCAGGCCCCCCTGTCCCCCTCGCGTCCAGATTTCTGCTTCACACCCACCGCCAGCGCAAAGCAAAAATCCCACGTTGCGCCAGAGGTCAGCAGCAGTCACGGGCTTTTCGCTCACGCCAAAGCAATTGCAGGAGGTATGGAGTTTTCTGACGAGCACTGACACCAGAGCCACGCAGAAAATGCAGAGAAGCAGAATGGCCAGGGCAAAGCCAGGGAGGAGAAGTGGTCCGCCGATAGCGATGAGCAGCACAACGGCAAATTCTCCACCGAGAAACAGGAGGGCCGCAAGAGTACTCAGTCGTCGAGAGAAAAGATGAAAGTCAAAAACGGCCTGTTGAAACTGAGCAATATTGCGAACCTTGCTGAAACTTGAAAGAACGAAAACCAGCCCGATAGCTACGCGACAGAATGCCAGCAGATAGATCATGTTTCCTGCCTACTTCTTTCTGATATGCTACTAGAAATCTATCATGCCGGATTCACCGTTCGGCTGTGAATCTCTACCTGCTTTTCCCGTAATATAGATGAACCTTAGCAAAACGTATCGCACGAACCGGGTGTAAAAAGATCGGATGGACGCTCCCTTTTCTCTCTACCACGATCACCTTTTGCAGGCAATGAGAGGGTATATATGGAAAACCGGCAATCCCTCCCTGAGAATTTCGGGGAACTGCTCAAAACCTTTCGTAAGCGCCGACGCCTGACGCAAACGCAATTGGCGCAGCAACTCGGGGTACATATGAACACTATCTCCTCCTGGGAAGTGGGCACCTATTTGCCAGCTACTCGCGGACTGGTGCTGGAGCTGGCCCGCTGTCTGACTCTGAGCGAGCCAGAAACACGCCAGTTTCTGGAAGCCAGCTTGACTGCCATCTCGCCGCGCTGGCTGGTTCCATTGAAACGTAATCCCTTGTTTACTGGACGCGAGAAGATCCTGGAGGCGCTCCACATCCGCCTCGGGACCAATCAGATGGTCGCACTTACGCAGTCCTCTGCACTGCATGGATTAGGTGGGGTTGGGAAAACGCAGATCGCCCTGGAATATGCCTACCGCTACGCCCTGGAGTACTGTGCCATCTTCTGGATTGGAGCGGAGATCGCTGAGAGTATTGTCGCCAGTTTCCTGTACATTGCTGAGGTACTTCATTTATCGGAACGAGATGACGAGGACCACAAACGAGTCATTGTTGCTGTCCAACGCTGGCTCTCAACTCACGATCAGTGGCTTTTAATCTGGGATAATGTGGAAGACCTGACTCTGCTCGATCACTTCCTGCCCTCGACTCGACAGGGGGCGATTTTGATTACAACACGCCGCCAGGCGCTTGGGACGCTCTCACAGGGGATAGATCTGGACCCTATGGGATGGGAGGAAGGCATCTTGTTTGTGTTACGACGGGCCAAAGTGCTCCAACAAAAAGCTACTCAACAAAAAGCTACTCAACAAAAAGCTACCTATGAGCATATGCAGCGGTTTGCTGTCAGCGAACCTGGTGAATATGCAGCGGCAGCAGAGCTTGTCGCAGCCATGGCAGCGCTCCCGCTCGCTCTTGACCAGGCGGGAGCCTACATTGAGGAAACCGGATGCAGCCTTGTGGGCTATCTGCAACGCTATCGGCAACAGCACACTCGCTTGCTCGCTCGACGTGGTGGTTCAGGAAATGAGCATCCTCAGTCTGTGACCACTACCTTTCGCCTTTCAATGGAACGGGTGGAGCAAGAAATGGGTGTAGCGGCGGACATATTGCGCGTGTGCGCCCTGTTGCACGCGGAGGCGATACCCGAAGAGTTGTTTCTCGCAGGAGCTGCGCATCTGGGACCGTCGCTTGAGTGCCTGGCCTCCGATCCCTCTCAGTTCGATCAGGCCCTTGCCATCTTGCGGAGCTTGTCGTTGGTGCGGCGACATCCTGAGACAGAGACGCTCTCGCTCCACAGGCTGGTGCAGGTCGTCTTACGAGAGGAAATGAGCGAGCAGGAACGAACCACATGGCAGCGACGCGTAATCCATGCGCTCAGTGCACTGTTTCCTGAAGTCACCTCCGAAGGCACTGCTACTACCTGGAAGCAGTGTGAACGCCTGCTGGCTCACGTGTTAGCCGCAGTGACCACCGTTACGGAGCAGGGAGAAGATCAAGAGTTGGTGAGGGTAGCGGGAAAAGCTGCGGATTATCTATGTGAGCGAGTCCAATACGAGCGGGCCGAACCCCTGTACGAGCGAGCCTTGCAGCTTGGAGAACAGATATTGGGACCTATGCATCCCGATATGGCGTATCCACTGACCGGACTGGCAAATCTCTATCAAGAGCAGGGGAAATTTGCCCAGGCCGAGGCGCTATATCAGCGAGCACTGCTCATCAGAGGGCAGGCATTGGGTTTAGAGCATCCATTGGTCGCTCATCCTCTTAACGGATTGGCCATTCTCTATCAGAAACAGGGGAGTTCCGAGCAGGCCGAGCCACTGTTTCTGCAAGCCTTAGCCATCTGGGAACAGGCCCTGGGACCCATGCATCCTCTGGTAACCCGTCCACTCAACGGCCTGGCTATTCTTTATAAGAGACAGGGAAAGTATGAGCAGGCAGAATTGCTGCATGAGCGAGCGCTCTCCATTCAGACTCAGGCGCTTGGGCCGGAGCATCCTCAGATAGTGCGTTTACTCTACAATCTGGCACTCCTTTATGAAGAGCAAGGGAAATATGAGCAAGCCGAACCCTTGTTTCACCAATCTTTGAGGCTAGGAGAACAGGTCTGGGGTTCAGAGCATCCTAATCTGGCTCATCCACTCAATGGCCTGGCCAGCCTCTACCTGGAACAGGGAAAGGACGCACAGGCGGAGGCATTATCTCAGCGAGCGCTCCATCTCTGGGAGCAAGCATTAGGGGCGGAGCATATGCTCCTGGCCTATCCACTCTACAACCTGGCGATCCTTTCTCAAAGGCAAAGGAAGTACGAGCAGGCAGAATATTTGCTTCAACAATCCCTCCACATTGCAGAACAGGCGTTGGGACCAGAGCATCCTAATCTGGCTCATCCACTCAATGGCCTGGCAGAACTCTACGCTGAGCAGGGAAAGTACGACCAGGCGCAGCCGTTGTATACGCGTGCCTTGCAGATCCGAGAACAATCCCTGGAAAGAGAGCATCCTGATCTGGCCTTTTCGCTGAACGGACTCGCAAACCTTTATGCCTTGCAGGGAAAACAGAAACGAGCCGAGCTACTCTACAAACGGGCACTCCTCATCCGGGAACAGCACCTTGGTCAATCTCATCCAGAGACGGCCCAGACCTTGTATGATCTGGCCTCATTCCATCAGAAGCTGGGCCATCTTAACGAGGCGCTCTCCTTTGCAGAACGCTCGCTCGCGATCCGTTCTCGGTCACTGGGAGAGACGCATCCCAAAACAATCACCTCGCGAACGCTCTCTACTCGGCTTGGACAGGCACGGGAATGGCAGACGCAAGAGCAGTCTCCTGAACAGTGGATAGAAAAGAGCGCGGATAGAATCGGGGAAGAGCAAGAGCACAAGCTGGCGGGAACGCCAATACTTTTTCAGAAAACGGCCAATGCTTCCCAATCCCACGAGGATCCTTTACAGGCGTTCCTGGATGTCTGCTGCGAACAGCATCCTCGCGCCTGGTGCCGTTCTGCCGAACTCTGGCAGACCTATGAACACTGGGTACAGGAACATCAGGAGCGTTTTCCTCTCTCCCGAAGAGCCTTTATCGCGCAGTTGAAAGCGCACGGCTACCGCCCTGACCGAACCAAGGCGGCGCGGATCTGGCGCGGGCTTGCCCTTGTGAAAAGAGCATGATGACGGAGGGTGACGGGTAGTAGTGACGATTCGCAGGGCTTTTTCGAGGAGGTGGAGCAGATCTATCGGCGACCAGTGCCTGAATCAGAAAGGGATTTCAAGTCCCTTTCTCAGGCCACGCAGCCTCCACAATCAGCGGAAAAAGCACCCCTGCTGACCCATTGAGTTGATAGCGCCGATGAGTGGACAGCGTTTTGACCTCCAAATTATTAATCACAACAGCGGCTCTCAGACGTTCCGCCTTTTTAACAAGCGAGGCGGCAGGCTCTACCACGCCGGAGGTGCCAATCGAGAAAAACAGATCGCAGGTACTCATAGCTTGAATGGCCCTGAGCCAGACCTCCTCATCTAGCATCTCGCCGAACCAGACAACATCGGGTCGCAGCTTGCTCTGGCAACGTGGACAGCGAGGAGGAACCTCTGCTCCAGGCTCCGGCTCTGGCCAGTACTCAAGCATATGCTGATGATCGAAACACTTGACGCGAGCCAGACTGCCATGGATCTCAATGACGCGTTGACTCCCCGCTCGCTGATGCAGACCGTCAATATTTTGCGTAATCAAATCAAAGGCGGGCACTCGTCGCTCTATCTCGGCCAGAGCCAGATGGCCAGGATTGGGATAATTCTGGAGAGCCTGTGCATGGCGTTCGGCATACCAGTTCCAGACAGATGCGGCATCACGTCGAAAGCCGTCAACCGTCGCAAGATCTTCAACGCGAAAATTGGACCACAGACCAGTCTGAGCGTTGCGGAAAGTGGGCATCCCGCTTTCAGCCGAGATACCCGCGCCAGTAAGGACAACAATATGCTGAGCACTACGTACTTTTTTCGCGATGGCATCGAGCATAGCCAGCGTTGTCTGATCGATCTCTGTCATAGACCTTGCCCTTTTCTTTGAGTAACATTTCATTCAAGAGGCTTACTTAATAGAATATGATTTTTCTCATATCTAGTTCCCCTAAAATAGTACATTTACCTGTAA
>DAOTTL010000315.1:0-14834 GCA_034438135.1 Ktedonobacteraceae bacterium
GGGAGCCGCCAGCGGAGCCCAGGCGGGCGCATCGTTGAAACGCGCGGACACCGTGCTCCAATCGACCAGGGTTGAGCAGGCGGAATAACATTGGACATCGCCTTCAATACGCCACGCATTGGAATACTGACGCCAGAAGTTGATGTTACTGCGATCCAGGGAATTCGAGAGATCGAATAAGATTGGTCGTCCACTCTGCTGGAGCGCGGTTGACCACTCCTGAACATCCTGCTGATTCCAGTCCCCAACCGCGTCGATTTTGAGGAAATCAACCCCCCAGGAGGCGTACAAATCGGCCCAGGAGTTGAGAAAATCCTGCGAGGCAGTGCTGTAATTGAGATAGTACATGACGTTGCCAAAGCCACCATAATTGTTCTGGTACTTGCTGGTATTGGCGGCATCTCTGGCATGATAGCTTGTGCCTTGAATGGAGGTATTCTGGTTGACGGCGGCTACTGGAATACCCGGCGTCACATAGATGCCAAATTTGAGGCCCAGGCTATGGACGTAACTGGCCACAGCGGCAATCCCATTGGGAAACTGCGCTGAATTGATTTGCCAGCGCCCATATTGATCAACGGTCGTTCCGGGATTGAGGTAATAATGATCGTCCAGCAGGACGTAGTTGTAACCATACGCTTTTAACTTGCTCGCCTCGACATTGGCTTGCGCCTCAACGTTAGCCTGGGTTGGATAGCCTCCGTCAAAGCTCCAAGTACTCCAACCCATGAATGGCGTTGTCGCGACTCCATTGTTTTCCGCATGCGCCAGGGAAGCATTTTTTCCACTGATGCCCCAGAGCGCTATGGTAAGAGTAACCAGCAACATGGCTATCATGCCGCTACGCAACACAATTCTTTGCTTTCCTTGCATCGTTTATGCTCCGTTAGAATGGTGGGATAGTTCCACCATCATCATTGAAAATGAAACACGCTTTGTAAAAGGTCTGCGTTTATCACTTGACAGGAGAAAAGTGGTCCTGTTTCTTTTCATGGAATTCCTTGTCCTTCTCTTCAGTGGAGTAAACACTCATCTGTTGAGAGTAGCGATGGGTGCAGAGCAGTAATCAGCGCTACTCTCGCCTATTCTAGACCTGGACCAGGCTCCATTGCTGATTGCTTCCCCCATCCGATGACCACTGGATGACAGCGGCTCCCTGGGTGGTTGAGGCGCCGGAGACATCGGTGTAGAGATCACTGGCCTGATTGACCAGGTAGTAGTAGCCGCCACCTGCCGAAACCAGGTTCCACTGCTGGTTGGAGCCATTGGTGTCCGACCATTGATCCAGTTGGGTGCCAGCGGTCTTGGAGAACCCCGGATCGTCGAGTAGTAGGCCACTGTTGCGATTGACCAGCTTATAGCCCCCGTTGACCGCGACTTCCTGCCACTGTTGATTGGCGCCACCGGAATAGGGCCACTGGATCGCCTGGCCACCGTTGGCCGTGGAAGCGCCACTGATGTCCAGTACCAGTCCGCTGTTGCGGTTGACTATCTTGTAGTAGCTGCCGTTGCCGCCAGCCGTCGGCGTCGGCGTTGGTGTGCTCCCACTGCCAAGTGAGAGCAGGTGATTTTTGTATCCCTGACCAAAAGCAGTCGGGGTACCTGTGTAGTTGGTGATCAGCGCTGGTGTAGAAGAACAGTTATACGGTGTCCAGGTCCAGGCCAAGTAGCCGATACTATGTTGGTCCAGCCAGCTCATCAGACCGTTGATGAAATTATTGGCACAATCATTCTCGCCCAGTTCGCCAGCAATCACGGGTACGCTCGCCGCTACAGGAGCAATTTGTGAGTTCCAACAACTGGTCGTGTTACACGCGTTGAAATTGTAGATATGGGTTGAAGCGACCAGATTATGATCGGGATCGCTCGGCTCATTCGCCAGCCAGCCGCTCAGGTTATTAGAATACGCCAGACCGCCCAGCATGAGGATGTTTGTTGCTCCGGCTGCGCGTACCGTATTGACCAACGTCTGCATACCGGCAACCGCGAAGCCGACATTATTGCATGGGCTGGCCCCTGCTGAAGTGCTACCGTTCTTCCAGCAGGACCAACTGGTCGTATACGGTTCGTTGTACAGGTCGAAGATGACCGAAGAGTTTCCCTTAAAGGTGTTGGCAACCGAGGTCCAGAAGGCGGGCGCGTGATCCAGATCTGGCATGGGTTCCTGACCGGTGGCTTGATTATCCCCGGAGTTGTTCCAGTGCAAATCCAGGATGACAATCATGCCATTCTGGTTGAGCAAATTCACATAGCTGGTAAGCGCCTGGTGATACTGACTGACCGACAGACCACTAGCAGGATAGCCGTTAATGCCGAGCCAGCAATCCTCGTTAAGAGGCAGGCGTACGATGTTAATACCCCAGCCCAACATGGCATTGACCGATGCCTGATCAACAGGTCCATCGAACGTATTACCAGAAGGACAGGAGTATTCGCTCCCCATGCGGTCTACGCCATGAGGCGTAATGACATGGCCACTCCCATCTTCAATGCGATTTCCAATGACGTGCAATCCCGTTGCAGCACTCGCCGCTTGCGTGTTTGCTGCTTTTGCCGCCGTAGCCGTTCGCACAGCCATGCCCAATGCAGTAACGCTGATGAGCACGAGAACAAGAGGGATGGCCAGACGTTGAAAGCGTCCTTTGCTTTTCATGAGCATCTCCTCGCATCATAGTTCTCCTCCATGGGGAGACAATACCCACCGCTGTCAGTGAGGAAGGTTCTGGAAAAGAATACCTGAAAAAGGCGAATAGGACCAGAACACCAACCAGTCTTTTCCCCCACAGGAACCCATCATCTCCTCGTCCTTCCCCATTTTTCCGGAGGACGATTGTCAAGTGGGTGGCGCATTTGGGGAGCGGTGACTCCTGAGAGGGATATGAGTCATCCCGAAATTTTCTGAAATGAGACATTATTGAGTCTAGAGAAAGAAAAAACGGGTGAAAAAGAACGGATCTCTTTATTTCGAGTGGTGAAGCAAAAAACCAATCAAGACCGAAACAAGGAGATCTATGGTTATTATGCCAGAAGTATCCGAAACGTTCAAACACCTGAAAGACGATCCGCAAGGTGGGTCGCAACATATGCTCTCGCTTCTCGAAACATTTCTGATGCCTCTTTTGCTGGTGTTGGATGAAGCACTGGATAAGCGGTTGGTGCGCACATTCCAGCAATGCTTGGTTGCGATCATTCGTGGCCGCAATAATACCCAGGTCTTGTGGTTAAGTGAACTGGGATCGTACCTGGATGGATATGGCAAAGAGGCTTGCAGCGCCGCAGCAGGGACCAAACGCGTGGGGAAATTGTTGCGGAGCGTGAAATGGACTGCTGATCTGATAGAGCCGTATCTGTTGAAAAAAGCCGATAAAGAGGTCCAAAGGCTCAGAGGACTCAAACAGAGGATAGTGTGCATCTGGGATGACAGTGTGGTGGAAAAAGCGGAAAGCGAAAAAGGAGAAGGATTGGGTCCCGTCCTTTCAAGCAAAGCGAAGCGGCGTGGACGGACCAAACGTGGGGTCATCTTCAATTGGCCCGGTGCGCGTCATTGGCATGCAATGGACGGCAGCGGTAATCGTGGGGATGCAAGGGCTCCCACACCTGGCGCTCAGCCGCTGGTGGACAACCAAAGGGGTGTTTGCCATCCGCTTGTGAGATGCACAAGAAGAAGCCTTCCGAGTGTGCATCAGGAAATGGGGTCCTCTGCTGGTTCATGTGTTTGATCGCGGGTATGCCTCGGGATCTTGGCTCAAAACCTTAGAGAAGTATCGTGCTCGTTTTAACAAGCATGGGAGATTTTTTTCTCCTATCGACGGCGTTGGCAGATTGAAACGAGTTTTCGGTATGGCAAATGTGAACTGGCACTGGAATGCCCACGTTTGGGGTCGCTGGAGGCGTGTCTCAAACTGTTAGGCATGGTCATGCTCATGTATGCCTTTTTGCTTTCCTTGCTCGATCCTGCCCATACAGAACTGATCCAGGCCCTTTTCCGTTTCAAATGTCATCGAACAGGAAAGCGGTGCCAGAACACTTCGGCACCACTCTATCGACTGCGCTGGGCACTGAGTCGTCTGGGGAACGATTACCGCCCAAGGTTGACCTGTTTCATCCCTCCTTCGGATGATCCACACTCCATTGCCTCTTTCATCACCCAACTTGAGCGGATGCAAAAAAATTGGGGATGACTCATACTGAGAGGGAAGCTCAAACGGCTATTTGTCAACATAGTTGACAAATAGCCGTTTGAGCTCTATACTTCCTCTATATCCTTCTCCTTGGAGAGGAAGAAATAAGCATGAATGGTTCTTCCTCTTCGTGGCTGGAAGCTACGAGAGCTTCTGGCCGTGTGGTGATGCAATGCAGCGTGAGCGGTGTCCATCGTTCTAAGGATGGATGAACAAGGAGGTCAACAGTGGCACGCGACGTTTTAAATGATAAAAAAAGAACCATCGGCGAAACCATCAAACACCTTCGACAGGAGAAACTCTGGACCCAGGCGAAACTCGCGAGTCGCTTAGAAACCACTACCACGAGTGTAGGTCGCTGGGAGAACAATATTACACGGCCAAGTCTTCACTTTCAGCAACAATTATGCGACCTCTTCGGAAAATCACCTGAGGAATTTGGCTTTTTGCCCGAAATGGAGTTCGAGCAAGAGCCCAGGCCCAATGAAGCTCTGGAAGAAAAACGCCAGGATCAAGAGACGGAGCTAGGCCAGCGAGATAGCACAAGGCTACCCGAGGCGACAGGAAGCAGTGCTCTCTTCCAGTCACCTGTTTCCTCTCCATCGCTCAAACCTGCGCACATTCCCAGAAAATACGTGTTGTGGCAGCGGAGAAGTTTGTTCTTCGTAATGGCGGGCCTGAGCATTTTGCTCCTTCTCAGCAGCGTCTTCTGGTTTGCCAGACAATATACCCTTTCCTCATCGACTCACAGACCTTCCTGCCAGATCCCTTCCTCCCATGAGAGTGCCGCCGCGATCTATGCGCAGGTGATGTGTACACACGCCCTGCTCTCTTCGGCGCTGGACAGGCAGGATGCGCTGCAATGGGATGAGAACAGTCAGTGTTTCTTTACACACGGCGAGTATCATGTGCTTTTATCATCAACCACGTATGTTACCGAATGTTTTGCTCATGCGGCTCCCTTCTTGCGGAATTTCGCTCTCCAGGTAGCAATTACCGTGCTCAAAGGCTACTCTGGGGGTCTGGTCTTCCGGGCCGAACACCCTTCTCCAAACTGGGATGTGATCACCTCTCGTCTTCCAATTGATATTTGGGGACAGTATAACTTTTACCTGGCCAGTACGAACGTTCCCTGCCATCTTTCCAAGGATGCAAGCAATCCGAACTATTGCCATTCGCCGCTGGGAACCATCACCTACGGTCTTGGTGCAACAAATACGATCACTGTTATTATCTTCGGCTCGCAGGTATATTTCTATGCCAATGGCATCTTTATTGATCAAGCCGAAGCCCCAGCCTCATCTCCTTCCACAGGTTTTCTTGGCGTGTTTGCAACTGGCGTCCACGTCACAGCGGATGTAGCATTTTCTCAGTTTCGTATATGGAACATTTAATCACATTTATAAGGGAGGTCTATGCAAAATTGGTTCAGGACGTGTTTTCTGAAAGACAACAGAGGAATAGTATGATCTCTGGCGCAAAGAGCAGGGGAACGGATCAACGTTCGATGCGTGATGCCAATCGCTCTCTGGTGCTTAACTAACGCCGTGGGCAAGTTTTTTCCTGAGCGTCAATTGGCTCTCAGTGTGACCTGTGATTGTGCAAATGTGAACTGATTTGAGCTTGTTTTCAAAGAAACTTGCACATCACGTTAACGACATCCGGGAACGGAAAACACATCTCCGTTCAGAATAATTAAGGAATCGTTCTCGATCTGAATATCTTCCAGCAACAGGGGCTGGGAGAGCAAACAATGTAAAAGACATGGATTTTTTCTTCAAGGGATAGGAGTTGGACCCATTCTCGTCATCCTCATTCTATCACCTTTGGCTACTCCGTGCTGCATGAGTTATATTTCACCTATATTCTATTTTTCTATCTGCTTCTATTTCGTCGAAGACGAGTAACATTTCAGCCCTTTAATCCCCTCTTCTCCTTCCATATATATGCATTTGCATACATTGTTATTATAGAAAGTAGAAGCACCGTTGTGGGATTTATACATACGAAACGAACCCTGCGGGCTCATAGAGGTCTGTCTCTTCTATGATCAGACAATCACCTTCTGAAAGGAAAATGAATGGGAAGACGCGCAAACAGAGAAGGATCGATCTATCGACGCAAAGACAGATATTGGGTCGCAGCTCTTACCCTGGGATCTGGAAAGAGAAAATACGTTTACTGCCGAAGCCAGGCTGAAGCAGTCCTCGCTTTACAACAAGCCAACGTCCTGACGAGCCCGCCTCGCCACCAGAGCGATCCGGGATGCCAACGTTGTCAGCACTGCTTCATGCGACGATGGCAACAGGTTGCACTCCTGCCTGATTCTGCTGAGAGAAGACCAGCCGAGCCATCAGCACAGAAAAGAAGGTCTCCATGTCCATAAGGCAATCCCTTCCCAACCTGGGTGTGGGTCTGGGATATCGCTCCGCATGGCGAGCAGATATCCTGACGAACCGAGAGCACATTGACTTTTTGGAAATTATCGCTGACAATTATATGCGGGAACCAGGCGCACGTGCGTCCTTGGAAGAACTCTGCACCCTGTTCCCCGTGATTCCGCATGGCGTCGATTTATCCATTGGATCAGTCATGCCACTGGAGCCAGCCTATCTGCAGAGCATGAAATGGATTTCCTATCTGACGAACGCACCTATAGTGAACATCTCTGCATGACGAGAGTCCCTGGTCGGGATATCGGCCATCTTGCCCCCTTGTGGTCGGATTTTTCGCATATCCCTATCAGTTCCCAGGTGTTGCTTCCGGGAGATGGTGTGCTGTTGTGTAGGGATGGAGTGCATGACAATCTCACCGATGGGGAAATCGAGCAGTGCCTATGGGAATACCCAGAAGCAAGTGCTCATCGTTTGGTGACAGCAGCACACGCACGATCACTGGAACACCATCTGCGTGCCAAACGCGATGATATCAGTGCCGTTGTTCTTTGGAAGAAGTAACGCTCCCTGGATGTTTCGAGCCACCGTGCTCCGCTTTGTCGAAGCGGCATTGCAACGTCTTCCCCTCACCGCATGACCTGGCGACTGGTTTCATCGATGCACGCATCACGACCGAACTGGAATACGCCGCCCATATGGTCAGGGACCTGTTCCCAATGGACAGCTTTGAAGAACTGGCTACCTTTCAATGAAGAGCTATGGCAAGTGAAACAGGTCGCTTTTACAGATATTGTCGAGCTTGCAGAGTACCTGACGATGGAACGTTCGTTTTGCTTCGTGCTAACTCCTTGAAGGCAAACAACAGTGGTGGTGAGTAAAGCCACCGTATCACTGATGGCTTCTGCAAGGCAGCCTAAAAATGAGGCATGGAACTGCTGCATAGGAATGCTTGAGCACCCCTTATAGAGGGTTAGTTAGTCGAGTCGAAAAGGCGTGAGCTGAAGTGAGCGCGCCGGGAACTCTACCACATGTACTGACCACCATCAACGACCAGTTTCGAGCCATTGATAAACGCCGCTTGCTCTCCGAGCAGGAAAAGGACTGCCCCAGCGATGTCTTCTGGCGTCGTGACCCGTTTGAGAGGAATACTTTCCGCTCTGGAGCGCAAGACTTCTTCATCATTGAGATGATAGCGCTCACCCGTTTCCTCGGTCAGTGTGAGACCAGGGATCACATTGTTCACCCGAATCTTTGGCCCCAATTCCAAGGCTAAACATTTCGTCATCACCAGAATACACGCCTTTGAAGCACAGGTATTGATACCATTGGGGCGTCCTTTGATGCCGGTGCTGGCTACGATATTCAGAATAACGCCTCCCGTTGTCTGTTGCATCATAGACCGGGCCGCCGTTTGTGAGCACA
This sequence comes from Ktedonobacteraceae bacterium, assembly GCA_034438135.1. Lineage (GTDB taxonomy): Bacteria > Chloroflexota > Ktedonobacteria > Ktedonobacterales > Ktedonobacteraceae > Paraktedonobacter. The sequence goes on from DAOTTL010000315.1 coordinate 8,000, forward strand.
GAAAGGTTCCTTTCATATTCACATCAACCACCTGGTCCCAGTCTTCCTCATCCATTTCCAGGATCGGCTTGTCGCGCACCACTGCTGCATTGTTAATGAGTCCATCCAACGTGCCAAAGGTCTCAACCGCTGTCTGCATTAATCGCTCCACATCCGCTTTCACGCTCACATCCGCCTTAACGAGGCGGACCTGGGTTGCCTCATCTCCACACAGACGAAGGGTTTCCTGCGCTTTTTCGTGGCTCTACGCTGGCAGGATATCAATTTCGAGTTGGGAACAATCCAGGTGAAGCGAGCGGTCAGTTATCATCAGGTGTATGGCTATGTCGAATCTGAGCCAAAGACAGCCAGAAGCCGACGTGAAATCATGCTTGCTGCTTTTGTTGTTGATATTCTGACAAAACATCAGAAGCAACAAGAAGAGCAAAAGTGTGCAGTTAGTGGAGACTGGGCCGATAAAAACTTGGTGTTTACGAATGCTACAGGAGATTTCTACATCCCTAGTACGCTTGTGAAAGTATTCAAGCGATTCTTAGTGAGTATTGGGCTGCCGCATATGCGTTTTCATGATCTCAGGCATAGTGCAGCAACTATTCTGCTCACGATGAAAGTCCATCCGAACGTGGTGCAGGAGATTTTAGGGCACAGTCAGATCACAACCACTATGAACATCTATTCTCACGCCATGCCTTCGATGCAAAGCGATGCAACGGAGCAATGGGATAGTGCTTTCGGAAAGGCGCTCAAGCGTGGAAATCGTTGTTGTTCGTTGTGGTTGCTACACGGTTGCTACATTTTCAATTTCTTTAGGGAACAACTTTATCCTTGTATTCATTGCCTAAATCTCAAGAGGTCCCTCCAATGCCTCGCTCAATGAGCGCTCAAACTTCTCATACTGCATCATCCTTTGACTAATATGTCGCTTCAAAGCATAAATGCGTTCAAGCCTGCGATTATGGCCGTGTTCTCTTGTATAGATGGCTGCTTCTACCGCTAGTGGCTCACCATTACGGATATCTCCGCCATAAATGAGGGCTTCAGCGCGAGCAACCTTCAAAAGCATCTCGACTGATTTCGTTTGGGGGAATACTTTTCTGCAAGCTCTACGGCGTCTAATGCCTGCTGCATCTTTCCAAGGGCGACAAAGCTTTTTGCGTACTCCTCATAGACGTGGGTGAGATGATACTGCATTTCGGGGTCAACCTGGGTAATCTCCTGGGCGATAGCTTCGGACTGTTTCAAGGCTGTATCAAACTCCTGAAGCCGTTCAGCACGTAAGTAGGCACGTGCCAGGAGTTGCAGATTGTTTCCCAACGCGGAAGGGGAGAGAAGGGGAATAGTTTGAGCACCTTCCAGATAGTCTATAGCTCGCTGAACATCTCCTTTGCGTCTATACATATCTCCCAAATACACGAGGGCCGTATTCATTAACGAGGGATCGCCGCTTGCACGTGCAAAGTACTCCATCTGTTTGTAGTGGTAGATGGCCTGGTCTACGTCCTCAGTACGGACGCTCAGGTTTGTTGCATGGGCCGCTGCGTAATAGAGTCGGGCCAGTACAAAAAGATTTTCTTTCTTCTCCCAAAGAGGTGAAAGCTGCGACCTGCGTACCAGTGTCTCAGCAACCTTTCGCGCTTCACTGATATACCCTGCCTGAATCAACTCCCAGGAGTGCTGCATACCAGTCTCAAGATCTTCTCTGCTCACGGTTATGGGCGGAACAATCCCTAAACGTTCGTGCGGTATTCCTAAGCAGTCGGCGATACGGTTCAGTTCATACACATCTGAAACGAGCGTTTCTCCATTCTCCCATCGTCGCAGGGTACGCGCTTCCACTTCCAGAAGTTCTGAAAGCTGCTCCTGAGTCAGATCATGCTCATTCCGGTAGGTGCGTAGCTCGTTGCGCAGGTTCGAGGGAGGACGTGGCCTCTGTTCTCTTCTTTTCATGTAAATGTCCTCTGTTCTCGCTTCCTGCTACAGAATAGGCGAAGCGTGTCCTTCAATCCTCAAGCGTTTAGCCGCACAATATATATGATGCATAGACATATTATAGCCATTTTGGCCTCAATCAGCAAGAGTGCTGAAAGGGCTTCACAGGAGGGCCGAAAGGAAGTTGAGCCATTTCGACTAGTGGGAGGCTGACATGAGCAACGAGATGAGATGGGTCGCGACCTGGACTGACACACAGGGAGAGAACGGGAGTATCTCTTCCTTGGACCAGATGACCGCGTTCTCGCTCGTCTGGACTTCCAATTGAAATTGATTGATGCAAAAGAAACCATCCCAAATCAGTTTGAGATTGAGCAAGCACCGTTAGGGGTAGCAAGAGAGGAATGGAGGCACGACTATCTCAACGATTCCAGAAACACGCAGGGCATTGGCGTCTCTCGCGAATGTCCCCATCGACCACGAGTTTACCAGCGTTCTGATCCCGCTCTTAGAGACGCATGGCGCAAGTTGCACGCAGACGGCGACCCAGGAGTATCACAAGCCTGGGTCGGATGGGAAGATGGTTCCAGCGATGTTCAGTGAATACACCATCGATTTTCCTGCGGGGACAACCTTAGAGTATGGCTATCGTCTGCACCGAACAGCGTCTCTAAAAATCGTTTTTCCTGATGGGTACGAACTCTTCGGGGCTGAGATGTACCCGATTGATGGGGGTAATGATGCTCCTCTGTATGTCCTGCATCTTCCCAAACTGGAAAGGGGAGACGAGTAACGTGTCAATGGCAAGCCGTGAGAGCGTTCAGGGGTGGTGTGGTGGGAGCCGTCAGGCTTCATCAAGCATCCTGGGAGCTTGAGGCAGCCGTGAGGCGTTGATCCTGGGACGTTGTCAGTGTACCGGGACAAGTGATGCCGCCTGGCACTCTTGACCAGTGGGTAGACTCGTCAGAGCGAGAGTGACCGCCTTCTGTCAACGCATCAATGCAGAACCCGGTCACTCTCGGCGCGAAGCGCTCACCCACGCCAGTCAAGAGCGGCATCACCCGGCTACACTGGCACGAGTAACCGCGCATGTCTAGGGAGGTGTGGTGTGGGTCTGCTAGATATTCGGGCGGTGCGCCCGCGTTAGCGGGCGGCGGCGTAGCCGCTCGCCGCCTTTGGCGTCAAGGCAGTCTGAAACATGGCTGCCTGGGGCGCGAACTGAGTAGACCGCGCCCAAATAAGTACAAAAAAAGAGAAAAGGCGTCGCACCTGAGAAGAGTCTTTACTTGACTCTTATAAGAACAAGTCACACAAGTACCTGAGGCGACGAAAGGAGGGGTTATCAGCCTGAATATTGGAATGGTTGGCAAGCCATTAGTGAAAGAGAGGTGTTGCTTATGGAAAGGAAACAAGATCATGAAAATATAGGGCTTCCACTTTTGTTGAGAGTGGAAGCTGCGGCAGCATTATTGAGCCTTGGACGCACAAAAATGTATGCCTTGATTGCTTCGGGAGAAGTTCCAGTTATCAGGATTGGTCGCTCGGTCCGTGTCCCTGCGGCTGGTTTGCATCGATGGGTTGAACAGCAGACAGAGCAGAAGCTTTCTGCTTCTTAAATGTAAGGAGGCGACGTATGGCAAAAAGAGGGAACGGAGCCGGTTCGATCTATCGGCGTAAATCTGATGGCAAGTGGGTCGGAAGTATCACCCTGGACAATAACAAGCGGAAAGTGTTCTATGGCAAAACGCAAAAAGAGGTCCAGGATAAACTAAACGAGGCACTGTATGAGCAGCAACGCGGGACACTTCCAACCACTCCAGATATCACCGTGCAAGTATACCTTGAAAGCTGGCTTGAGGACACCCACAAGCATACGGTACGCTTGAGTACCTATCTGAACTATAGCAAGCTATTGAGAAACTACCTCGTACCAGGGTTAGGAAAAGTGAAGCTACAGAAACTTACTGCACAACAGGTACAAGCGTTTTACTCCAAAAACTGAATGATGGGCTTTCACCGAAAACCGTTACAAACGTTCATGGGGTCTTGCACAAGGCTTTAGACAACGCTGTGAGGTGGAATATCCTTACTCGTAACGTATGCAATGCTGTAACGCCTCCAAGAAAGAGTGTCACGTAAGGAGTTGAACTTTCTGACCCAGGAACAAGCGCACACGTTGCTAAAAGAGGTCAAGGCCCATAAATTAGAAGCGTTGCTCACTCTGGCAATCACAACAGGTATGAGGCGTGGTGAGTTGCTGGCCTTGCGTTGGTCAAATGTTGATTTTGATCGGGGTCAGTTGCTGGTCCTGCATTCAGTAGATTTCATTGCAGGTCATGGGTATGTTGAGGGCAAGCCGAAAACAGCATCAGGGAAGTGGCTGGTTAGCCTGCCGGTTTTTCTTGCTGAGATGTTGAAAAAGCATCATATTCAGCAGTTGGAACTGCGTACGACTGTTACCGATTGGGAAGATCGTGACCTTGTGTTTCCGAACCTAAAAGGGGGATATCTTCACCCTACTCATATGGCTGAGTCGTTTAGGGAACTCTTGAAAGAGGCGGGTTTACCTCCGATGCGTTTTCATGATCTAAGGCATAGTGCAGCGACCATACTGTTAGCAAGGGGTGTCAATATCAAAGTGGTTTCGGAACTGCTTGGTCATAGTGATATTGTGATTACGCTCAGAACATATGGTCATTTGCTTCCGTCAATGCAAGGTGATGTTATGGATACCTGGAAAGGTGGCTTTGATGAGAGCAAGGATGAGACAGGAGAAGATAAAGGAGGTTTTTCTGCTCTCATGTAGCAATATGCTCTCACTTTTGCTCTCAGTTGCTACATTTTCGTTTTTGTGGTTTTTGTGTTGATGGCATAAAGCAAGGCGAGAAGCCAGTTTACAGACTTGCTTCTCGCCTTCTGTATAGTCGGGGTGAGAGGATTTGAACCTCCGACCACCACAGTTGGGTAGAATGTCAGCGAGTTGCCGAGGAAGCCGAAGCTTAAATCTGGATTACTCCAGACCATCGGTACTTTTCCAACAAGCCCCCACCGAACCGGACGGGCCACTTTCATGGCATCCGGCTCTCCAAGTGCATCGGCTGTGAACCCTAACCCACCTTAAACAACCGAGTAGCAACTTACACTCCGGCCTTTCAGCGTCGTGTAAGTGTCTTACTCTGGACCTCAACCTTGGTCAAGGGAGTTCTTCAGACTCGTACATGACGCCTTCCGGCGTTCTGTATTAAGTTGTCTAAGGTTTTGCTGTCACCTTAATCACTGGGTCGAACTTGCGTTCGGTGCGCTGTCGTGCCGTTTTGAGGCTCTGTTTTTGTGTTGGCGATTTTTATTGACAGTCCTGTTAGTCCGGTTTCTGTCGTATTCGTTTCGGTTTTGTCTTGGATCATCTCCGCGACTTGCTCGCTCTCTCGCACGTATGCGTCCTTCGAGCCTGCCTATCCGGTCCAGATCGTCACGTTCCTCTCGTTTGAGGTCGTGTAGCCGTCGTTCAACCCTGAATTTCCTATCTACGACATCCCAGTAATATCTCTCGAAATTACGAAATTCGTTGCTTGGAGCAGCCCCCCTACGGCGATTGCTCTCGGCTTCTGATAAGGAGTAGCCTTCTAAACTTTTCCAACCCTCTTCGAGTTGTTCCAGTAAGTTTTCTACTACATCCCATAGATGATTTAGCCATTCGACCTCTTCATCTCTGAGTTGTTGTTCAGTTTTAAACTGTTCTCTAACCTGTTCCAGATTGTTCTGGTGATGCTTTGACTCGTCCAATACGTTCGTCGCTACACATTCTATTACTTTGGGTCGGCCATCTTTTGAAGGACGGCTCTCCTTGGGTCATAGGTAAAGTCTCTTAACGACATCCCGTCGTACTCCCCAGCATGGATCAGCCTGTGACATCTTTCGCACACTGGAATTTGTTTCCTGTTAAGCATTGCTAGGACTCTTGTGAAGCCTTTTGTTTGCTTATCGGACATCTTCCGAATGTGACGAACATGATGCATCTGTACTTTGTCGTCGTCTCCACAAATGCAGCAGGGCCAGTCCAATTTTGATCGGGTCCTCAGTCTGACATTCATCCTAACTATATCGACTCTTTCGCTTCGCGCAAAGGCATCGCGTTGAGCCGTCCAGTCGTGATTTTGCCAGAATATGACTTCCCTTTCTCTTTTATGGCCTTTTACCCTAATCTTGATGTCCTGTCCGTCGATTACGTCGGTGATCTTGCCTTTGCGTTTCCCGGCTAAAGTTTTCGCTAGGCTAAACTTTAGTATGTATTGGACTCTTTGTACTCTGGCATAATTGTCTGCTGGCCTGTAATATTGTTGCATTCCTCTGTTAATGGAAGAGTACAGTAATATTATTTGGTCTTCATCCAACGTCTCCCAGGGCGCTCGATGTATCGGGTTTCCGTCTTTATCACAGAAGCCTTTGACTTGAAGCCGTTTTATTAGCTCGTCCATCGGGGCTTTCAGTATGATTTCACTGCCAGTTGACCTTCGTTTGAAAGCCTTTCCTGAGCCGTTAGTCGTTACTGTTTGTTTTTGTGATTTCTGACTTCTGCCCAACCTTAACCGATATCCCAAGAATTTTGCCTCCTGGGTTCTGGCGTTAGTGATAATGGTCTTTTCTTCGCTGAGGGTTAGCATAAGCTCGGTCCTTAAGAAGTCCCTCACTTTTTGCTTAATTTCCTCTGCGAGTACGATCGGTCCAATTACCCCTATCATCCAATCATCGGCGTATCGAACGAATTTAATCCTCACAAAATCCGGGTCGTTGACATCCATTGACGGTAGAAGCCTCATGCGTTTCCCTAAATCCTCATACTCTTCACTTTTGGTTTTACCTGCTTTCGCAAGATATAGCCTCCTGTCTTGGAGTCTTTTGTATTCAA
>DAOTTL010000316.1:0-8825 GCA_034438135.1 Ktedonobacteraceae bacterium
AAGGACCATATCAGGTCCTTTTTTCTCGGAGGGACAGGTGCCGCTCTTCTTCTGATGATGCCCTTTCGTATGAGGCAAGGTATACAGAGTCTCTCTTCTACAACGTGCAGTAAAAAGGTAATCTCAATCCTGGGATAGCTTTTATTAAGGAAGGGCGTTTCATTAGCAGCATCTACGAGGACAGCAACAGCAGTTCTTTCCATAAAAAAAGCACCTGCTTCATCGCTGAAGAGATGCTTTTTTATGGAACATGTCGAGTGTTAAAGAGTCCGTGCCAGGTTTGGGTGTACGCTTATACTACATCGTTGCAAAAGCGGCGGAACTCGCACGTCACACAACGATATTGTGATGTCGGCGGCGGTGGCATTCTTTCCTCTTCAATCATCCGACGTAGAGATGTAATCGTCTGGCTTACTTTCTGGCGTAATCCAGGGGTGATGGCGATACTTTCTGCACGACGCAATGGAATAGCGTACAGAAAACTTTGCCTGACCGGTAACTGCCAGGCTTCTTCCAGCAGAAGCGCATAGGCAGCCAGTTGAAGCTTAAAATGCGATCCGGCTTTCTGCTCGGAAAGTTTGTACTCAACGACAATCGCTGATGCAGTTGGATCACTTTTCGATGGCGTGGCAATCGCCAGATCCAGGCACCCTGTCAGACCTAACCGTTCAGAGCGCAAGGCAAGATGAAACGTTCTTTCGCCCTCTTTGAGGCCAAACGTGCGCAGACTACGCCTTTCCTCGCGCTCATCTTCCTCTTGATGGGTCCGTATACCTTCCGCCATCGTATAGGTTATCGGCCTGATACGCGGCAGGCAGTAGCGATAAAACACGATGCGAGGACAGCAGGTATATTGCTTGAGATCCGTGACTTCCAGATACCACTCAGACATGACTCTCCTCCTCATTGGAACAGGTTTGTTCTATGACGCGCCTTCCTGACCAGCTTTTTTCATCCAGCGGAAAGAGTTGAATATTGGCTGCATGTTTGCCGATTCTGCGTTTGATGCGCAAAAGCAGTTCACGCTGATGGATAGCACTGATTTCCCCCAAAAAGGCACTATATTGGACCCTTTCCAAACCATAGTCAAGACAGGCATCCGCCACCTTCGCACGAGCGCCGTCATGGGAGATATCATAGATCAATAAACAACGCATGACCTTCACCAGCCCGCGATAAATGGTTCATACTGCTCCCGTTCTTCACGCAAGAACAGAGCCAGGTGCCGTGCCTGATTCTGGATGATAAAGCGCAGAACCTGCCTTTTGCCCTCGTAGAGTTCGGTTCCGCTTAACCGTTCCAGAATCTTTTCCGCCAACTTTCGACGCGTCGTCTCGGTCAGGCGATGATTATCATCCTGTTCCAATGGAGTACGTTTATTGACCAGACCAATCACTGTCCGGTCAACGACTGTCTGACGGAATTCTTCAATAGAATCTAAGACAAGACTCGGTTTCCCTGGTCGATCTGTATGCAGAAAGCCTCCATAACAATCAAGCCCTGCCAGGATCAATGCCTGTTCAATCTGACAATACAGAATACCGTAGCCATAATTGAGTGCGGAGTTAAAGGGGTCAATCGCCCCCTGCGTCTCCCGTCCTGGCCAGTTGAGTTCAGGCGGGATAACCTGTGCGATCGTTCTCCAATAGCGCTGTGCTGCATTTCCCTCGATAGCAAGCAGACGCTCTCGAATCTCTGTCACCGTCTCCCCTTGCAGGTGCTCCAGACGAGCGAGAAAGTCACGCATTTCGACTGCAACCAACATCATTTCTGTATACAGGTCGGGATGTGTCTCTTTGCGATATTTGGCCATATAGCGCAACAGGTTGGCTTGATTTTCCAGTTTTCCTCTGATGCACGCTTTGGCCAGAGCCACTCCTGACGCCCGTTCGTAGGCGCGTAATTGTGCCCGGCGCGTCTGGACTGTCCCGACTAAGCCAGCCGCATAGAGACCAGCTACGGCCTGACCATTGTGCCGCAAAAAATGGATGGGAATGCCCTCTTCACAACAGGCACGCACAACATCACTGGAGATCGCAACCCCGCTATCCATAATAATGACCTGCTTCAGGTGAAGTAGCGGAACCTCAGTGACCGTCTTCTGGTCACGCGTCACCCGTAATCTCCCCTGATGCTTTCCAATGAAAGCTCCGTGACCCTCTACAATAAGCTCCATCGACTCTTTCTTCCATTTCGTTTAAGTATTCAGGAAATCACCGAAAGATCTCCTAGAAAGAGAGTATAGAAAAAGATTCCGATGGCTGGACGGATTTTCCAGTGATACTGTCTACATACAGAAAACTGGCGCATGCCTTTACAGCAGTACAACGTTGTTTTTCAGCCTCTTATGACTCGATGTGATACCAGCCACTGCCCTTGACTGCATTTTTCCCAACGTGGACCAACTCACCCCAGACTAACAATTCGAGAAAAGGTGCCAGATTACCCGTAAATGTGGCTTTGCCACAGATGCCTCCTATTTGCGACTCATGATGAGTACGTCTGGAGTAGCTGCTGACATCTTCCCAATGGGTCTGATCATCCTTGCAGCGAATCTCACTGGCCAGTTGCTTCAGTTCTTTCCACTGTTCACTCGGACTCAACTCATCTCCCTGACCATATTCTCCTTCAAGTAATGCCAGACGCTCCAGGAGCCGCGCAACGAGGGGTTGGAAGGCTGGACGAACGATCGGCTGCTTCTCCTGGATCAAACGTGTTGGGGTCAGAAAATTGAGCGTTATCTGCTTTTCTGCTAACGCGGCGGCTCGTTGCTTCACGTCCTCATGGGTCACTGAGACCATCGGGACATTCACCTGCAACTTTCCCGCCTGGGTGAGGACCTGACGCGTTCCATCAATGGGATGGTAGGCTTCGATCTGTTGAATACTGAAGGTCCCTCTCTGCCCACGATTGTCTGCGAGAGGTTTACCCAGGCCTGCTGCCTCCAGCGCGTCGGTCACCAGGACGAGATAGGGAAACAGCTCAATGATTTTGCCGAAAAGCGTCAGGCCAAAGGTCAATCGCTCACCCGGTGCGAACCGATGTGAGCCTTCTAACGGCGGAAGAATCACGTAAGGGCGCGGAATATCACGACCTCGCACGTTCTCCTCACGTAAAGGCGCAACCAGTGCACTGACCGGACACATCGTATGCAGAGGACAGGCGGCACACGATGGTGCCGCCTTATTGGTACAGAAACGTTGCCAGACTGCCTCGAAAAGGTTTCCACGCAATGCAGAGCCGCTATGCTCATCTAGTTCCAGAGGACGAACAACATGTGTTGTGAATAAAAAATGATGTGTTACCAGCGTTCCCATATCCCTACTCCTCCTCAATAATACGCTTGTACCAACTATAACTCCGACTCGACTGCCAGAGACGATATGGGAACACAACATGCCGCAATACGCGCTCTTTTGAAAGCGTAATACGCTCGGCGCTATAGATGTTTGCTTGCTGAAACGATAAGCTGCTTGCACAATCGTCAAGCACCTGTAACGTTCCCGTCCGATAAAAGGCGCGTGGTTCTGCCGCAGTCAATGCAACAAACTGCTCTGGCCTGAGTTCCTCTATCCTTTCAGGCGCGGTCAACAACTGGACAAAACCTCCACGCTTCCCGAGATAGTTGATCCGTGGCAACAGATACGAGAGTTGCTCTTGCTGTTCAGCATTATCTGACAGCGCAAAGGCCAGCGTCAATGGGTCACGATAATAGACGTATTCCCGATAGGCAATCGTAGAATAGAGAGGATATTGACCTCGCTCAAGGCGTTCCGCCTGTTTCTCGGAGAGACGGGACTCAAAAGCCTCACGTGTCTCGTCAGGTTTTTTCGAGTCCTTGGATTCGACCGGACGCCGAATTTTGCTGAAACCTTTCATTACCATGAGATCATCAGGCAAAGCTATCGCGATGGTCAGATCACGCAAAAAGGGAAAAAGACGCTCGCCTTCCTCCAGTCCTCTGGACCGCAGCGCAGTATCGAGCAGCGCCATTTTAATCGCATATGGAGTAGGAGCCAGCAGCGTTTTACCACCGGATGACGTTGAATTGGCAGGCTTGAGAGAGAACGGTGCTACTGGTAAGTAGCGTGCCGTGATCCACATGATAGACTCCCCTTTGCTGATTTAACGATGAACTGACCAGGAGGTGGGAGCACTTGCATCAATAAGTTCACGCATACGAGTCGCGAATTCACCAACGGTATCAAATATGTCCTGATGAACGCTTTCACCCGATGTCCCATTGAGCGCCTGTACAATCTCCTGGGTCTGGTCACGATAGCGCTGCCTGTCTTCACTCCCACCCATGAGTGGACTGACCAGCGGAGCAGGAAGCGTCCCTGCGCTGGTTGTCATAACACCCTCCAGCGTGACCAGGTGAGGAAGTTGCGTCGAGCGCATGGCCCCATTGAGTTCAATAAAGGTATACAGCAGACTTTCCAGAAGCACCGTCGCACGCAGTTGACGCTCCTTTTCATCGATGGCATAGCGCTGTTTGATATCGTTATACCCGATGCGGGCCAGTTCCAGATGGCATACGATCGCATAAATGCCGCTGGAGGCTGGACGATGGAAGATGCTCTGTCCCAGATTCGCGCCAGTCTTCTGCCCTTCGGCGTCCTCGGCTCGTTTCTCCGAACTCCTTTCAGAGGCATATTTAGCGTGGAAATAGCTGCCGGTGCTGACGCTGTGAGGCAGACCCAGAACCCATCCAAATTCGCTGATCGACTTGCGTGGAAGGGAGCGTTTTTCAGTTACCAGTACACCCGCAACATCATCAATGGCACAGGTTTGAAGCATCTGATCCAGGAAATCGGCATCGCTGACCTTCTCAGCCTCGGTGCGTTTGATAAACTCTCGGTCTGCATTGATACGGTTCGTGTTAAAACTTTGACAGCTCTGACACAATGACATCCGTCGATCGCGGGCCTGCCTGTAAAAATGTTCCATTAACACATGCTTGAGCATATCGCCAGAAATAGCGTTAACATTATGCGCCTGTCCGTCATGATCGATGATATCGACCATACGCGTCTGAATCTGATTGCCCTCACCACCTTCGTTGTTCAGGCTATGCATATCGAGTGTTGCGCGAAGCGCAAGTGAAAGCGAGGCGATCGTATTTGACATCAAAGGTTCCCTTTCTGTTCTTCAGCTTCTTAAAAAAACTACCTGGCCGAGTCGCTCTCTGCCGGAAGATCTTCATCATTCTGTTGGACTGGTACAACTGTCGCCTCGTCAGGAGAGGTGGATCTGCTATCACGGGCATAACCATAGGCGACGAGTAGCGAGCAGACTGGCTCTGCACCAAATTCATCGATCAGCTTGAGTAAGTGATCAATGTCAGTTCTGGCAACGCTTCCTCGTAATTTGTGCGTTCGCCTATCCTGGCTGGTCAGGGCACGTCCCAGACGATTGGCAGCTTTTTCTTCTTCGCGTGCTGTTTCCGCGTTATATTGCTGGAGAAAGGTTGAGATCGCCAGAATAAATTTGTCGGGATAATGGACTTCGCGCATCAGTTCCTGGCCGAGGCCATAGCGCACATCGTATGTGCGGTCGCGTTGCTGGGAACGCCGATACTGCGCAATCACGGTGGACTGACGAATGGCCGAAGCAATACGCTGAAAGCCTTCGTTCTGCCCAATAGTGGCGTAATGCGTTTGTTTGCTCATAGCAATCAGATACTCCAATCCAGATAGTGTAAGTTGTTGGGCATATTTGCCGTCTTCTCGTTTACTGAGATAATAGCCGCTGTACGCCGTCGTAAACGTCCAGAACGGCTGGAGCGTGTTCCCGGAAAGAAAATCGCGGTACGCACGCAGCAAGGCATATTCCTCAGCACCCTCCTCGTTATTGGGTCGTCCGCTGCGCACCGACTGCATGACCTGGAGGTGTTCTTCCAGAAATTCCCCGGCTCTTTGAGCCTCCTCCGCTGTTTGCAGACGCGGCAGCCAGCGCGGCAGGTTGAGCGAGGCGATATTGATGGTGGCATAGGCGCTTCCCATGTCCTTGTAGGATGTGACTTCAAAGCCCTGCGCCAGACTGTACAGTTGGTCCGGCTCAAAGGGATCCGCTTCCGCTTCGCCCTTGAAGACGCGCTCACGATGCTCTACATAAGCCATGGTAAAGCGCAAGCCCGCCATCACGTCCAGTTTGACCGCAGTCGAGGACCAGCACACGGCTCGAAAATCCTTCATGATGCGTTTCAGGGCAGTCAGTTCGGCATTGACCGGCTGTAAGACATATGTTTTGCGATCTTTGCTGCCCTGAATGATATAGGGGGCGGTGATGTCCATAAAGCCGACAAATTTGAGTAGTTCAAACAGCCAGAAGCTGTCCTGATTGCCAATCGAGCGGCTGACATCTCTGGCCTTGGGAGCGTTGGCTCCTTTGCCTGCCGTTGGATTAAGAATTTGCAGCGCAGTGACAAAGACATCTTTTTTCAAGTTATGCTTCTTTGCCAGATCCTGACACATTTGCACAGCTCGCGCCAGATTGTTTGGCAATTCGCTGAAGAGATCGAGTAAAATCTGTGTATGTTGCCCCTGGAGTTCTCCCAGGTAAAACCAGCGTTGTGCCAGTTCGTTGAATGTACTGGCGATCTTCATCTGGTTAATGGCCTGGTAGTGTCCCAATTGTTCGTCTGGTGGGAACAACCCGGCCAGCACAGGATTATCATCCATCCTGGCCAGTGCCCCGGGACGCCGTAACTCGGGCGGCAACTTTCTGAGCTTTTCGTAGAAAGCTGTGCTCTTCTCTCGCTCCTTCTGATACTCAAAGCAATTACTGAGGCGTAGTCCGTCGTTCATGGCATACTTGTCTGTATATTTCTCTGTCTTTAGAGGTCTCAAAAGGATGGACGGAGTAAGTTGCTGAAGATCAGAGGCTTCAAGCTCTATGGCTGTTTCTATCTGATAGTATGGCCCACCATCCCTGATCACGATACCCGCTGCAACTCGTTTTCCCTTCGGGATCACACCCCTCAGCAACTCGGCAAAGCCTGCAGCAAGCAGGATATCTGCCGAGTTGTCATTCGTTTTTTCGATATAGTAGGATTTCATTCAACTCACCTGTTTATTATTTGGGATCTTTGGGATGTTTGCTGAAAAAATAGAGTAACAACGTCAGAATACTGACGAGATTTGTTGTAGCATCGTGATTAATAAGCAAAATTGCTATAAGGCCACTACAACAAATCATCCCCAATGCTTGAATAAATGGATGCAGCGTGCGAAACCAATCAGGCAACATATTCTTCACTAGCTCCTTTACCATAAGGCCTCCAGTTTTCTTAAGCCTGATTGTAACATCGATGTCAATATAAACGTTATAACATTTAACAGCACCGGGTATAAAAATTGAATTTGAGATGAGTGTTGCGAAAAAAAAGCATTGATGCTACAATGCATCTTAGTTATCCACCGAGGATACTGCAAGGGTGCCTGTTAAATGTTTATAACGGTTCCTCCTTTCTTTTTTCCTATCCGCTGAGGATACTAAAGGTTACCCTGCACGTTGATCTGACAGGCGAAGGGCACGGACGATCAAGAAATAGAGCCATGTCTCCAGCTCATTCTGGGTCGTCTCGCAGCCAGGTCGGGTGAGTTTGGGAGTGTCCGCTTCTATCAGATCCAAATCACCACCGGGGGCAATCTGGTTGAGAAGATGTGCTGGATCATAGTGCCAGGCTCCATACGAATTTTCGCAGGTCTGCTTCAAAGCCTCAGTCGCAGCTTGCATAGCCTGGAATGAGAGTCTGGCCGCGTGATACTTGCTGGCTTGAGCGGTATGGTGACGGGCAATAGCACCGCAAATTGCCCGCAGCACAGGTGCATATTCTCGAAGACTTGTTTGTGTAATCCCGAAACTGGTGCCAATCAGCTTGCGCCCAAGGACAACGCTTTCACAGGCATGGTTGGGGCGTTTCGCCTTCACCTCTTTTTGCCACTCACGTTGTTCACGTGAAGATCTATAGTCCGTTTTTGCAAAACAATAGGCTGCATGGGGCAGTTGGTAGACACGGTTCTGTTTTTGATAGACCAGTTGTTGCCATTCCAGCGCCCATTGTTGCCAACTCTGATTGAGTTTTCCAATGTCGTGGCAGGCGATGGCCAGTCCGATTGCATGATCAATCGTTCCGCGCTCCAGACCCATTGCGTTCTCTAAGCGTACCGTCACATAGGAGATCTCGCGCCTGATATGGAAGTTATATGCTCCTACCAGGCCAGCAATATGCTCCTGATAGCTTTGCTGATGAGAGCCGTATTCCCCCGGACGATGGGGAACGTCTTGTTTTGTGCTACGATAGTCAGTCGGCTCTAATTCCTGAGCAAGCTCCTCATCCAAAAGTAAAAAACCCAGATGTTTATCGTAGCGGGCAATAAACGGGGAAAACGTCAGCATCAATGCACGTGGAATAGCGCTACTTGTGTCAACTGGCACCCATTGGTAAAGCGTCTTCTCGTGGTTATCCAGATCTTCGTCATCCTTTTGCTCTTTAACGATGGGGACAGCTTCCCAGCAGACAGGAATAGGAGTCTCAGACTGGGAGGCACGTTCCTGCAAGGCCTTCCAGCGTTCAGACGAGAGCAATGAGCCTGGATGGAGTCCAAAGCTCTCCCACTGCCAGGGTACTTCCTGGATAGCGGCGTTCGGGTCGTCATGAATGAGAATCTGGACCTGCTCAACCTCTCGAATGAGCGAGGTTGAAAAGGCATGTTTATTGGTCCGTAAACACTCAAACATCTTCTCCTGAATCTGCTGTTCATAGAGGGCATATTGCTTCAGGAAAGTGGTATCTTCCGGGGTATGTACGTCATCGATCA
>DAOTTL010000317.1:0-6751 GCA_034438135.1 Ktedonobacteraceae bacterium
CTTCTTAGGAAAAGGGGGTGGGGCGGCCTGCTTTGCAGGCCGAAAGCCTTTTGTGCTGCTTTTGCAAAAGCAGGAATGACTCATCTATGAGTCAGCTTTTTAAGCTGATAGTTCCCTCATCGGGTGCGGCAAATTCGATCTCCAGGGCTTTATTGACAAAGCGGGCACGAACTGCCTCATGTTTGATCAGTACAGCGGGGAGTGAAATGTCGCGTTTGAAATTGCCGATCTCTACGATCATCTCATCACCTTTTTTAGTCATCACCACCTTATCCATCTCCACATGTGGTAGAGGGAGTCTCAGCACATAGCGGTCGCCTTCCCGAGTCACCTCCTGTACAGGACCGCGATAGAAGACCTTCGTGGGGTCCTGATCGCCAAAGATTACCGAAGCCAGTTCTCCGAGTGCTTCCACGCCCAGAATCTCTCGTGAGCGATAGGGAACCTCCCAGATGGGGAGAGGAGCGAACGTCGTATGGATCTGTTTGCGCAGCTTTTCCTGAGTCTGGAACATATCTTGCATAAAGCTATCCTGGTATGCAGCAGGTTGCAGGACGCGATTACAGATAACCGCATCGATAGGATAGCCGAAGAGCGAGAGATATGTTTCAGCGCGTAGTGCTTCCTTAATCACCATACGTTCGGGATTAACGACTGGTCGGTACGAACTAATCTCAGGGTCACTGAGCACATTGCGCAAGTTCTGGACGCGTTCGCTGAGTTGTTTGACCGCATCCATGACCTCGCCGGACGGAATAAAGGCTTTGAGGAAAGGGCGAGCCAGATTAAACGCGGTGCTTTTCAGATTCAGACTGCCCAGGCGTCCCGCGTACCATTCAAAGGTATCGGGCATGCTCAAAAGGCGAACCGTTTCTCCGGTTGGAGCGGCATCGATGATCACAGTGTCGAAATCGCCATCGCGGGCATTGCGATAGATATTGAGCAAGCTTACGATCTCATCCATGCCAGGAATCAGAGCCAGTTCCTCTGCTATAACCGGATCAATGCCGCGTTTGCGCAGTAGATCGCTCATTTTGTCTTGCAGTTTGCCCCAACTGTGGCGCATCTCGTCAAGAACATTTACCTCTTGAGCCCAGAGATTAGGAACCAGTTCGGTGGGTTCAGAGGTCAAAGGTAGAGTAAAACAATCGGCCAGGCTATGGGCCAGGTCAGTACTCACGACCAGGGTTCGTTTGCCCAGGGCAGCAGATCGAACTGCTGTAGCGGCGGAGATAGTCGTTTTTCCGACACCGCCTTTGCCGAGATAGAGAATAATGCGCATAGAATTTCTGTGATTCCTGTTCTTTTGCTACAGTTCTTTTCTGCACAAAAGTGCATCTTGATCTCGACCGTTATCAATGATTTGAAAACGATAACAGATGATCTCATCTTTATGTACGAAAGATTCCCCGTTCTGGTTATGTTTTGCCTTCCATTTTTTTAACAATTTTTTTTTGCGAGAGACAAAAAAATCTTCCGAGTGAAATGTATGGCTCGGAAGATTTTTCTTAAAGATATGAATGTTTGCATTTATCAATGCGAGAACTGCGATACGGTTTGAGGAACGCCTACGAATATTTTCGGATTTACAGTTCGATTTGACCTTCTAAAATCAATTGTTTCAAGAACTCCAGGCGTCGGATAATTTCAACCCGGTCACTGCCACCATGTTGATACCACTGACGCAGCCAGAGTAGCGACATAACTTCGTCGTCGTTGAAGCCGTACTGGGCCAGTGTTTCAGTTTCGGTTGTCGTGACTTCCACCAGGCTTTGCCTGGCGAGGGCCTCTTCAGACTGGATTTGCGGATTTGTCATAAATTTCCTCCACCTTCATAATCGGTTTTGCCCGCATTTTTATCCCGCTTTTTAGAATGTATTGTTGGTTGGACTATACTCTATTCAGAGAGTTGGTTACATTGAATAGGAGAGCCCCTACGCAATAGAAAATACAATAACTTTTTGCTTGTATCAGAAATAACCACATTTGACTACCACATATTCCTATTTTCTTACAAACAAAAGTGTAAGCGGAAACGTGAGCGTCGGCTATCTGTAAAATAACGGTTCCATTGTGAACTTCCTCACTTCTGGTAATTTCATGAATATCCAAGGGATACCAGTGCATGTCACATATACGAATTACGTGTTCGATAAGTTCCATAGAAAGTGCTTTAGATTTGCCTTGTGCCACGATTGAGTCAGCGAACATATTGCTACTTCCATATATAAGTATATAAACGCAAAAAAGTTGCAAAAAGTTGGGTGTGAGAGCACAAAAAAGGGGCAAATTAAAAAAAGAAGCTGGCCTGGTGTTTAGAGCAGACCAGCTTCTTTTTTTAATCTTTTACTTGCGAACGACGATGTTGATCAGTTTCCCAGGAATATAAATGATCTTTTGCACCGTTGACTCGCCGATGAAGGAGGCCACGCGAGTGTTTTCCAGGACGATGGCTCGAATAATATGTTCGCTCGTTTCCGCAGGCACCTCGATGCGTTCGCGCATTTTGCCATTGACCTGTACGACCAGCGTAAAGGTCTCATCCCTGGTCAGACTCTCATCATATACAGGCCAATCGGTGGTATGGATGCTCTGTTCGTGTCCGGTCAGGTGCCACAGCTCTTCAGCAATATGTGGGGCCTGAGGGGCCAGCAGTTGCATCATTGTCTCCAGTACATCCTGATAGGCCTTGCTGTGAACAACTTCCTCATTTTGCAGTTTAATCAGGGCATTATTGCATTCCATCAGAACTGCCAGTGCCGTATTGAAGCGCATATTCGCGATCTCTTCGGTGAAGCGTTTCACGGTCTTATGGCGCAGACGTTCAACGGCGCGGCTTTCGTTGGTAACCGCATCACTGGGATGCTCGATCCAACTCTCGTTCACCAGACTCCAGAAGCGGTTCAGGAAGCGCCAGACCCCTTCCAGATTCTCGGCTTTAAACGTTCCTCCCTGATCGAAGGGTCCCATAAACATCATATAGCAGCGCACCGTATCGCTGCCGTATTTCGCAACATACTCATCAGGTGCTACAACATTGCCACGCGACTTTGACATTTTCTGTCCATCAGGTCCTAACACGATGCCCTGGTGGAACAGATGGGTAAAGGGTTCGTTGAATTGCAGATGACCCATGTCACGCAGTGCTTTGATAAAGAACCGGGCGTACAGCAGATGCAGGACTGCGTGTTCCGCCCCACCGATATATTGATCGACTGGCAGCCAGCGCTGCATAGCCTCAGCACTCCAGGCCTCCTGATCATTGTGTGGATCAGCATAGCGCAGGAAGTACCAGGACGAGCACATAAACGTATCCATCGTATCTGTCTCGCGTGTGGCGGGGCCTCCACAGGTTGGACAGGTTGTGTTTACAAAGTCCGGTTCATAGCGCAGTGGAGACTCGCCTGTTGGTTTAAACTCCACATTCTCTGGCAGGTAGACCGGCAGTTGATCCTCAGGTACTGGTACCATACCGTCCGTTGGACAGTAGATAATTGGGATTGGCGCACCCCAGTAGCGTTGACGACTGATCAGCCAGTCGCGCAGACGGTACGTCACCGTCGCTTTTCCAATACCGTTTTCTTCAATGTGTTTAATGATTGCGCTTTTGGCCTCTGAACCGGATACCCCGTTAAATGGGCCTGAATTGACCAGATTGCCGATAGCAATTTTTGCTCCATGCCAGGTGGCGGGATCACCGGACTCTTCGTCGTCGTTGGGTCGAATGACTTCGACAATGGGAATATTGAACTTGCGAGCAAATTCAAAGTCACGCTTGTCATGCGCCGGCACACCCATAATTGCACCTGCACCGTAGCCCATCAGGACATAGTCCGCGATCCACACTGGTACCTGTTCATTGTTCACTGGATTTGTTACATAACTACCAGTGAAGACACCCGTCTTCTCTTTCTCTGTGCTCATGCGTTCGATCTCGGTCATCCGCTGTGTTTGTTTGATATACTCATCGACCACAGCGCGTTGCTCAGGCGTGGTCAGCTTATCGACCCAGGGATGCTCCGGGGCCAGAACAAAGAAGGTCACGCCGTAGATCGTATCCGGTCGAGTGGTAAAGACCGGGATCTCTTCTTTCTGACCCTCGATCTCAGCATAGAAGCGCATCTCTGCCCCTTCGCTACGACCGATCCAGTTATGCTGCATGGTCATGGTTTTTTCAGGCCAGATAACCTTTGAAAAGTCCAGCAGTTCTTCAGCATAATTTGTGATGCGCAGCAGCCATTGATCGATCTCTTTGCGAATAACGATTGTGCCACAGCGCTCACAGGTTCCATCTGCCAGCACCTGTTCATTGGCCAGGGTTGTATTACAATGTGGACACCAGTTGGCCGGGGCCTTGGTTCGATAGGCCAGACCATGTTTATAAAACTGTAAGAACAGCCATTGAGTCCATTTGTAATAGTCAGGCAGACAGGAGACGACCTCGCGCTCCCAGTCCCACTGTGCGCCCATCACTTTCAGTTGCTGGCGCATCTGAGCGATGTTCGCCAGAGTCCATGTGCGAGCCTGGATACCACGTGAGATGGCCGCATTCTCGGCTGGCAGACCGAAGGCATCAAAGCCAATGGGCTGCATAACATTAAAGCCATTCATACGTTTGAAGCGACCATAGGCATCTGCTGGCGTGAAGTTGTACCAGTGGCCCATATGCAGATCACCAGAAGGATAAGGCAGCATCACCAGATTATAGAATTTTGGTCTGGGCGAATCATCAGATGCGTGATACAACTGTTCAGCTTCCCAATGTGCTTGCCATTTTCCTTCGATCTCTCTGGGGTTGTACTTTATGCGTGTAATCATTGTCTATTCCTCTCTTCACCTGAAGCGCAGGCAAAGTGATCTATTGGTTTTTTCAAGAGTTAGCGGCGAGATATGGTATGAACAAGTTTCAGACTTTACAAACAGGTAAGTAGAGGGCCGTCAGGCGTGAACCAGCGCGGAGAGTGAGTGGCAGCTATGCGTATGATCACAATTTTCACCTCTTCTTAAGGGTTGATAATACAAAAACCTTTCATCCTCGCGGGACGAAAGGTTTTTCCGTGTTACCACCCGAATTTGCATTTCAAACAAGCTGGTGGACCTGAGGGGGCTCGAACCCCTGACCTCATCCATGCCATGGATGCGCTCTTCCAGCTGCGCTACAGGCCCATAATATTGTAATGCACACTCATTGTACGCTGTATCGGGCGTCCCGGCAAACCTTTAAAGACTGAACAGTACTTCTGACTGCCGCACGTTCGGGTTTGCTACTCACAGGCGAGTTCGGCCAATATCGCAGCCTTACACCAACCGACTGCTCTCTATCAGGAATCTGGCTTACTACTCCTGCTCATCGTTTCTATTGTTTTGCACTATACCACAACTTCCTCTGATTTGCAAGAAGCTTTTCAGGCGTCACCTGTGGTAAGTGAAGTGGAGATGAGGGGGCTCGAACCCCTGACCTCGACAGTGCGATTGTCGCGCTCTTCCAGCTGAGCTACATCCCCTGAATGAGTCACATGATAGCATAAAGGTCAAGGAAAGTAAAGGGAAAATAGCAGCCTTTTTAGCCTTCAGCAAGCACCTTTAGCTATTTCTTACTGGATAAGGGGGGCGTGCGCCGATAAAACGATGTGGCCTTGCGCTAAATAGGCTACATCGTTCATGGCGTCCTCTAAGACCTTTTTCCTACTCCATTTTAATCCAATGCTGTTTAATAGCATAAACTACGGCGGCTGTACGGTCATTTACCTCCAATTTACGCAGGATCGAAGTGATATGATTCTTCACAGTTTGATCGCTGATATCAAGAAGTTTAGCAATTTCCTTATTGCTATTTCCTCTCGCAATATGCTCCAGGATCTCGACCTCGCGTCCAGAGAGTGGACAGGGTTCCTGAGGACGTAACTCCTCGTCGGTTCCTCCTGTTAGTTCGCGGAACGATTGGAGTACCCGATTGGCCAGATTGGGCTGGGCCAGGACATCATCGTTAATTAAGTATTCTCCTTGACTGACCTTCTGGATCGCTGCGATGAGTTCTGCCGCCGTGATGTTACGGGTGAAATAAGCTGCTGCGCCAACCTTGACCGCCTGGAACAACCATTCTTCTCCATCAAGCTCGGATAACATAATCACAGCGGTTTTAGGTGAGTAGGTACGCATCTGCCGTGCAATTTCCATAATGTCGATCGTGTCAAAAAAGGTGTCCAGCAACGCCACCTCTGGCTCGTTTGTACGCGCCAGCTCAAGTGCCTCACTTGCGCTTTCGGGATTTCCAATTACTTCACAGTTTGTCATCTCTTTTAGAATGCACAGAACTCCCCGAAGAAAAATGGGCTGCTGCACGACGACCATCACTCGTAATGGTTGTTCGCTCATGCTTTGCTTGCGGGGAACCGATACTAAAGGATCAGCACCACCGCATCTCCTTCCTGATTGGTTTTGCCAGGAGAAGTAAGGGCGACCGCTGATCTGCTGTCGTTTGTCTCTGATCCTGGCCCTCACTCACTATCTAACAATCTACCCGTTTCTTTGTACGCATGATTTTGTTTCTCCTGCAAGGGTTGTGTTTTTATAGGACCATTGTATCATGAAAATAGTACTAATAGTAAGCTGGTAGGCGCTGGCCTTATGTATTCTTGACTGAGCTTTTGCAAAATTGGTCGCTGCAGGCTGTAAGTCATCCCCATTTTTCTACGGCCTGCAAAGGTTGCCTCTCCCCCAAAAGATTATGAGTCATCCCGAGTAACTACTC
>DAOTTL010000318.1:0-13110 GCA_034438135.1 Ktedonobacteraceae bacterium
CCTCTACTGTTTGTATTCCCTTACTCACAGATTGGCCATGACGCGTTTATTGATGCAGCGCAGCGTTGCATAGACGCCTTTTCCATCGGCAGCAACCGCCTCAAAGCTGGGGGCACGTCGGCGATTCAGGTAGCGTTCCAGAACATGGATGGGGAGTGAGTTGGGCAGGTCGCGTTTATTCCACTGGATCACAAAGGGGAAATTTCCCAGATCTCTGTTGAGTCGGCGTAGATTCATCTCCAGTTCATTAATACTTTGTACGTTCTCCTCAAACTTATCTGACTGTGAATCGACCACAAAAACAATGCCATCGGCCCCATCGAGGACAGCCAGACGAGTGCGCTCATAGAGGCTCTGACCAGGCACCGTGTAGAGATGGAAGCGGGTGCGAAAACCGTGGACCGATCCGAGATCAAGGGGGAGAAAATCAAAGAAGAGTGTGCGTTCCGTTTCGGTTGCAATGGAGAGTAAATCTCCGCGCACACTCGGATTAATGCTTTTAAAAACATATCGGAGATTCGTCGTTTTACCGCAGTAGCCAATGCCATAGTAAACGATCTTGCAGTGGATCTCCTGAGCAGCGATATTAATAAGCGCCATATCCTGTGGTTCCTCTAATCGCGGAAAAGCAAATCGATGGTATCCTCCACCGAGGAACGGAAATTAATATTGAGGACCGAGGATTTCTGGCGAGTAGTATCACTGCGCACTCGTTCCAGGGTGCGTCCCAATTCGTCTGAAGCCTTTTTCGAGAGCACTTTTACCAGGCCGATGTGGGTAAGTTTATCGAAGACAATGACCAGCAACCATTGTTCCCCAACCATAGTTGTAAAAATATTCTCATTCACACCTTGCTGAAAAATAGTGCGAAAATCTTTTTCCCCCAGCAGCTCAGCAACATGACGTGAAGATGAGAATGCACCAGCCAACAATGCACCCAGAGCCGTTGCGTTTTGCCTGGTGCTTGCGCCCTGTGTCGCAATCACCTGGCCGCTTTTGTCCAGCAACATCACTGACGTGGCACTGGTATCATTCATCATCTTGTTCAATAAGGTTGAGATGATAGTGAGTTCACGATCCGAGATAATAAGATTAGTCAGTTGCTCCATGTACGTGCCGCCCTCTGTGTACACACCCTGCCGAGATACGACGCTCCATATGCCACATATACAATGTTATGCGATATCCAATGCTTCAAGAATTTCGTTGCGGCTAGCTTTGACCAGGTGACGCACTCGGCCAATGCTAGAGGCAGTATCAAATAAGGTCACAACCAGGGCAAAGTCGCCCAATGGATCGACACTCACCAGTCCGTGTTCATATTCCATCAACGTACCCACCACATTCCCACGGGAGATTTCATGTCCAAGGGCTTCTGCTGTGTTGAGGCCAGAAGTCATAAGCGCTCCAACTGCCTCCATGTCCTCTTTCCCATCGCGTGTCAGACCCTCGATCAACAGGCCATCTCGCCCTACAAGGACCGCCAGCCGGACGCCGGGAATAGCGAGAAAGCGGCTGAGTGTCTGCTTAAGCTCGACCATCTTTTCCTCCGTAGCTCACGGGTTATGTAATTGTTGAGTTCAGTATGGACTGCTGCTATTGTATCCCATGCTACTATGCGATGCAATCTTCATGGGACATCTTGGCTAATAGCCTTGCGTGAGACCCGCTTGAATACCTGTTCCATTGCCAGGTTTTGTCCTTGTGACAAATAGATAAACGTGCAGCAGTCATGTATTCCACGACCCGGAGATTGTCTGGCATTTACTTTACCATAATTCGTGCCACAAAAAAAGGGAATCTTGCAGGAATTTCAAGGTTTCTCAAAAGTCGTTTTTCCCCCTGCCCACCCTTTTTTTGAGATGGTCTGTGGCAGCGCAGTTGTGCTGCCACAGACCATCTTTAGGAAGAGATGGCTGAGATTAGACGCAGCAAAGATGCTTCCAATCTCAGCCATCTCACTAGAACTGTCTCCAGCGTTCCGGTCCCTGTAGTCCCGCGGGCAGAACATCATGAGGATGGCTTTCACGCAGGCCAGCGCCTGTGATGCGTATAAAGCGCGTCTCTTCCTGCATGGCCTGGATTGTGCCGCAGCCCGCATAGCCCATGGATTGACGTAACCCTCCGATCAATTGATAGACCAGGGGACCCAGCATACCCTTATAGGGCACACGTGCTTCTATTCCTTCGGCGATGACGCGGTTATCCTCGGCCACATCTGCCTGGAAGTAGCGATCTTTGCTGTAACTGCGCTGTTTCATGGCAGCTACTGAACCCATGCCGCGATAATCTTTGAAGCGTTCTCCCTGAGAGATGATCAGTTCACCGGGACTTTCATCCACTCCGGCCAGCAGGCTGCCGAGCATAACTGTGTCTGCACCGGCTGCGATGGCTTTGGCGATGTCACCAGAGTATTGGATGCCACCATCACCCACGATTGGCACGTCGTATTTGTGTGCGACGTTTGCGCATTCGTAGATGGCGGTGATTTGCGGCATGCCCACTCCTGCAATGACGCGTGTTGTACAGATTGAGTTGTGCACAATGGCGTTGTCGGCAATGAAGCTATGCGTTGGACAGTCAACCTCGATATCGTAGACAGGCACGTTGTTACCTGAATGATTTTCTTTGAGGTGTTTCACTATCTGGTAATTCGCCACAGGATGCAGCTCATGGGAAGCGGGAAGGCGCGAACAGTAGCTTTCTCTGGTTGTGCCTGCTAGAGAAGTTTCCTGCGTTTCACTATATGGAAAGCTGCCCGTCAGGAGATAACAGAGTATGTTGAACAGTTCAATGAGTTTTTGCGAGGCACTCTGGAAGTGGAGGTGGCTATCCGAGTTCCTATGACCGTTGCTGTCCATGAGACCATCAAAGAGACCCTGAAGATAGCTGCGGTTCGTGCTCAGGTATTTCGTGGGTAGCTGCTTTTCATTGTGTGTGCCAAACTGAGCCAGGAGTTTTGTCCACTTGTGTGACGGTAGCTGAATAGTGATGACCTGCTGACTGGCAGTTGGTTCCACGTTCAGTCCAGTTGCCGTTTTTAGACAGCGAACGAGCTTTTCCGTCATCTCCTGATTTTGTTGGGTCTGTGCAACGTTCCATGAAACGTTTCCTGTGACCGCATTGTGTGAGGGTAACATCAAGGTATGATCGTCACCCAGGAAGGTCCCGAAGATGTAGCCCAGTTCATAGCTGTCCGAGATGGTGTTCTGGGAAGAGATCTGCTGCTGTTGCTGGTGACTGGCGAAGTGGTCCAGATCGATCTCAAAGCTTTGAGGAAGTTCGAAGGTGATATGCCTGGGCAGGAGCATACTTTCGTGTGCACTTGCGCTGATCTCTTGCCAGCGGAGGTTAGAGAGAAGTGGTCTCGTTGGACGTTCCAGTACGCTGATAGACCCTTTTGTCGCAGGTGCGGCGGTACTGACGGCGGTGAGATTGCCTACAAGGTAACGGTGATCTGGTGTGACATATGTTTGACGGTACGAGGCAGTATGTTGAAGCTTCATTACTTCGCGTCTCCCGGTACACCATGCTTTAACTACAGTAACCGGTTCACCGTTCATATTAATCACGCGATCGCCTGCGTGGATCTCTGCGATGTTTTTATAGGTGGTGTCTGCCATGAGAACGCGAGTGCCAGCCGCGAAACAGCCCGGCCCTACACCAACCTTCACGGCATCTACTCCGGCCTGGATCAAGGCCTCAGTGGCTTCGGATGTGACTACGTTTCCCGCCATAATTTGTACTTTTTTGCCGAAGAGATCTTTCACCCGCGCCACGGTCTCCAGGACCATTCGTGAGTGTGCATGTGAGGTATCTACTACCAGCAGATCGACCCCCTCCTCGATCAGCGCATCACAGCGCTGGTTCGTATCGGGTCCCACTCCAACGGCAGCCCCGACGCGCAAGCGACCAAATTCATCTTTGGAGGCGTTAGGATAAAGGATCTTCTTCTGAATATCCTTCATGGTGATCAGACCCTTGAGCATGCCGTGCTCATCTACTACGGGCAGCTTCTCGATCTTATAGCGATGCAGGTTGGCGCGGGCCTCCTCCAGGGTTGTGCCCACAGGAGCTGTCACCAGGTTATCGCGAGTCATCAGTTCTGAGATGGGACGATCGACCTCGTTTGCAAAGCGAATATCGCGGTTAGTGAGAATACCAACTAATCGACCGTTCTCAGTAATGGGAATACCCGATATATGAAAGCGTTTCATTACAGTCAAGGCTTCGCTCAAAGATTGCTGAGCCTCCAGAGTGATTGGATCAGTGATCATCCCTGATTCAGAGCGTTTAACCTTATCAACCTCTTGAGCCTGGTCCTCGATGGAGAGATTGCGGTGAACGATGCCAATGCCTCCCTCGCGAGCCAGGGCAATCGCTAAACGCGCTTCCGTGACGGTGTCCATTGCGGCGCTAAGTATAGGAATATTGATAGAGATGGTACGGGTTACACGAGTACTGGTCGAGACATCACGTGGCAGGACTGACGAGGCTGCCGGTATGATCAAGACATCATCAAATGTCAGTCCTTCTGGCGCAAATTTATGTTCAAAATCCGATGACATGACGGGGTTTCTCCTCTTTACAAAAAAGCCTGGACACGCAACAGGGCGAGCCAGGCCTCCCACCTTACAATAAGCGACATCCAATCCTCACGAAAACAAGTGTTGTCTACGGTGGTGTGTATTTAAGTATTTTCCTGCTAATGTAGCACGTTGAAGTATGACACGTCAAATTTTGGTGGGGCTTTTCAGGGCTATCTCATTCAATTCTTGGGAAAAGCGGGATTGCAAAGGTCTGCTGCCCTTTGCCAGATAGCAGGGTGTCCCTGAAAAAACCGCTATTCATTCTCTTTTACTCGCCTCGCAGGGGCGAGTAAAAGAGAATGAATAGCCCTGTTACTGTGATCTTTTTAATTGTTTTAAGGGCGGAAATCATGTATAGTGTTGATGAGCAAAAATCGCTGGATATGACATAAATAAGAGGTATAGGAATGGGCTTCAACCGGGCGCTAGTAACGCTGGAAAACATGTACAATGGGATTATCGGTGGTCTGCCAGATTTTGTTCTAGCGGTCTTGATCCTGCTGATTTTTTATATCGTAGCGAAGCGAACGCGTCTCTTTGTGATGCGTTTGACGGAGAAGCAGCGCCGGGCGAAGAATCTAGGTGTGATCCTGGGAAAACTGGCGCAGAGCGCAGTGATTGTTGCGGGTTTGCTGGTCGTGCTGACCATTCTTTTTCCCTCGTTCCAGCCGCGTGCTCTGATCCAATTGCTGGGCATTGGTAGTGTGGCCATCGGTTTTGCTTTCCATGATCTCTTTCAAAACTTTCTGGCAGGCCTTCTTTTGTTGTTAACTGCCCCGTTCAAAATTGGCGATCAGATTGTTGTGACACCCTTTGAGGGAACGGTTGAGGATATTGCTATGCGTGCCACGACGATTAAGACCTATGATGGACGCAGAGTTGTAATCCCCAATACTGATCTTTTCACCAATTCTGTGATTGTGAATACTGCCTTTGACAAGCGTTGCCTGGAGTACGATATCGGCATTGGCTATAATGATGAGATCTCGAAGGCGAAAGCGGTTATGCTGGCCGTTCTCGATTCGCTGGATGGAGTGCTCAGCGATCCGCCTGCCGAGGCGCGAGTTACAGCTCTGGGTGCTTTTAGTGTGACTATTCGCATCTCCTGTTGGACAAAAGAGCATCGTCAGGATAATATAGAGCTTCTTCAGGATAAGGTACTCACCCTTGTCAAAGAAGAGTTGATTGCCCATGGGATTACGCTTCCTTTTCCGACTCAGCAAGTGCTTCTTCAGTCGCTACCCAATGTGAGTAATGGCAACCATTCTCTGCCCAATGTGAGTAACGGCAATGGCAGCCTTGAGATTGTGAAGGATGGGCATGGGTAGACAGAGAGGCCAGGAAGAAGATGCAGGCCGAGCTTTTAAAAGGTACTGGCGGGTTTAGGATAATTTCTTAGCTGGCGCGAAAAGTCTTAGCTATAATAAGCGGGGTTTTCAGCGTTTCATTAGTGATAGATATTTCTATGTGCTGCCCAATGGTACTACGCTTTGAGCTTTTTTATAAGAGATTTTCTAGTAGTACAAACACAATTGAGCATTTTTATCTCTCTCTTTCCGTCTGCCTCGTTTATTTTATCGTGACACGTGTGCAGAAAGGCGTTGGTTAGCATATGATGAACGTAAATCCAGGTGGTGTCAACAGATATGAGTTACAGGAACTGCTGGGCCAGGGCGGAACAATCGAGGTTTGGAAAGCCTTTGATACTCAGACGAGCCGCTATGTGGCTATTAAATTTCTGAGAGCTAATGTCCGAACTGATCCCGATTTTGTGCCGCGTTTTCAGCGTGAGGGACAGCTTCTGCTCTCTTTGCGCCACCCCAATATTGTGCCATGCCAGAACTTTTTTGTCTCGCAGCCTCCAGGTATGGGGAGTACCACTGCCTATGTCGTTATGGATTATGTTGAGGGTGGTACGCTGGTCGATTATATTCGCAATACTTCTCGTCAGGGAAAGTTTCTGGCGACCGCTGATATTGTGCGTCTCTTTACTTCAATCTGTGCGGGCGTCGATTATGCTCATCAGCTTGGAGTGTTTCATGGTCAACTCAAGCCCACGAATATCTTGTTTGATAAACGCAACACGTCTCGCAATCCTATGGGCGAGCCGGTCATTACTGATTTCGGGATGATGAGATTGCTGTCTACAACAGTGGAGGGTGGCAATGGCTGGTGGTTGGGAACACCACTCTATACTTCCCCCGAACAGATTATGGGTTCTCCTGGCGATGCGCGTAGCGATATTTATTCGTTGGGCGTGATGCTCTATGAAGTTTGTACTGGTACACCTCCTTTTCCAGGGAATAATCCTGCTACTATTATGATGCAGCAAATTAATACTATCCCGGCTTCTCCCGCATTGATAAACCCTCATCTTCCTCTCACTCTTGTGGCGATTATCATGCGTTCTATCGCCAAAGAACCGTCTCTGCGCTTCCCGACCGTCTCTGCGATGGTAGCTGAACTTGCGCAGGTGGGGGGACAGAGGATGCAGGAAGCCGGAGGTTTTTCTGATGCTCTGACTGCGAGAATGCCTGATGCCCTGGCGAACTCGGTTGATTTGCCAACTATGGTAAGTATGGGACATATTTCTCCGATCCCTGAGACACAGTCCTCGTCTGCTATGCCCTCGCTGACGGAGATAAGTGGTGCTTCGTCTTCGCCAGCTTTCTCCTCCAGTGGGATACATGGAGGGTATAATCCCATCTCCTCTTATCCGGGCGTGGCGGGACCATCACAGTCTTATCCGGTCTTTGTGCCAGGTGAACCAGCTACTCCCTTGCCCTCTGGTCAGTCAGCACAAAGGTCGTTCGTCGCTCCCAATTCTTCTCCACCAGGAGCTTCGAGGCCCAGGAGACGGAGATTGTGGGTTGTACTGAGCGTTCTGCTGGTTCTGCTTGTCGTTGGCTCTGCCTTGGGTACATACCTGCTCTTTTTCGCGCGAAATGCTGCTGAACCGGTGACCATGGCTGGCCATGCTTATTTTGTAAGTAGTGGCCTCTTAAGTTCGACTACGGAGAGTGGCCAGGGGATTACGGACCAGCTGGAGCTTCGTCTGGAGCATGTGCCTCTTCCTCCGACCGGCGAGAACTATTACGCCTGGCTGTTGAACGATAAAACTCAGAGCTGGCTCCCTATTCCGTTGGGTGCGTTAACTGTGAATAATGGCACGATCTCTTTTGCCTTTCAGGGCAATAGTACGCACTCGGATCTGCTGGCGACTAATAGTCGTTTCCTGGTTACGTTGGAGACTGTCGGATCAATACCGGATAATCCTTCATCTGATTTGCGTTACTATGGAGAGTTTTCGCAGGTTCCCAATCCAGCGGATCCTGATCACTATAGTCTGTATGACCATATTCGGCATCTGCTGGCCGATGATCCCAAGGTCAAGGCGAGCGGTCTCTCCGGTGGACTGGATATCTGGCTCTATAGAAATACGGAGAAGATTCTGGAATGGGCTGGCAGTGCCCGGGATGCTGATTCGCCAGGAACTCTTAATGTAGGGCTTATTCATCGTCAACTGGTGCGCATAATCGATTACCTGGATGGGACGTATTATAACACGCATGATTTGCCGAACGAGCCTCTATACGTCGATGATCCAACGACCGCGAAGATTGGTCTGCTGACCTTTGATCCAGTGAACCAGAATCCCCCTGGCTATCTCTCTCATATTCAGAAGCATCTGCACGAGATCAGTTTGCTGCCTCAGACTGATCCAGAGCAGCGAGCTATTGCGAATCAGGTGTACGAAGCGTTTAATGCGGTGAAGGCCTGGGATGAAGAGATGCGCACCGATGTTCTGCAACTCTATCAAATGTATCAGATGGATCAAGCAAAGTTGACGGGGAGTCAGGGTCTGACGCTGCTCAATAGAGTGGCAACTCTTGCGAATCGGGCACTGGTTGGACAGCGCAGCCCGGAGGGTCAGGTCACACCAGGCGTTGCTCAGATACATTATCTCATTCAACGCCTGGCAACGTTTGATCTCCAGGAATGTACATCCGCGCATCCCTGTCCCGCGCTGGTATGAGTGAGCGAGAGGGATAGCGACTCTCTTGCTCGCTGGCGAGTTGACTGTGTCTGACTCCACTGATGGAGAGATGAGTTAGTCGGTAAATGCCCTTGTCGTCACCTTTTTGTGACGATAAACGGGAATGATATAGGTGTTCGCGTCCCGGCATTCAGAAGGTTCTGAGCAAAGAGCCGCCGGGTTCGCCGATGTGACCTGGTACCTATATCTAATTATGAAAGAGGAGGTGACAACATGAGCTTAGAACCGCACAAGCGGCTGGGAAAATATGAGTTGCAACAACGTCTGGGCCATGGTGGTATGGCCGAAGTATGGAAAGCTCTGGATACTCAGCTACAGCGCTATGTGGCTATCAAACTGCTACATGCGAATCTCCAGGCTGATCCCAATTTTGTGACTCGTTTTCAGCGAGAGGCACAGGTCATCGCCTCGCTTCATCATCCAAACATTGTGCAGATCCATGATTTTCAGGTATCTGAACCCCCTGAGTCGGAGACACAAATTTTCTATATGGTGATGTCCTATATAGAGGGGTCCACCCTGGCGACTTATATCTCTGCTACCTCTGCGCAACGAAAGATCCCTTCACCCATTGAGATGGTCAATCTCTTTACCTCAATCAGTCTCGCCGTCGATTATGCCCATGAGAAGGGCATGATTCACCGCGATATCAAACCGGCCAATATTCTACTGGATGCACACAATCGAACACGAAATATCATGGGTGAGCCTATTCTCACCGATTTTGGCCTGGCCAAACTGCTTGGCGTGTCAGCCAGTACGATGACGGGAACCGCATTGGGGACACCGATTTATACGTCTCCTGAGCAGGCGCAGGGTTATATTGGCAATGAGCGCAGCGACCTCTATTCGCTGGGGGTAATTCTCTATGAGATGGTAACTGGTGTCCCGCCTTTCAGAGGCGAAAACCCGACTGCGGTGCTTGCCCAGCACTTGCATGCTACCCCACCTCCTCCGGCCCTTTTTAATCCAAATATCCCACCGGCCTTAACTATTGTGATTATGACTGCCCTGGCTAAAGATCCAAACGCACGCTTCTCACGCGCCTCGGTGATGACTGCGGCTATGGCTGAGTCGTTGAATGTTCCGGTTCCTGAGAGCCTGGGTCACCTGGCTCATCAGGTCGATGCCCGCAACGCCTCTACCTCGATATCCCAGTCTCAGCCAGGGTTTCCTCCGTCCGCGGCGGGAAGCATGGCCACGCCGTTTTTAGGACTCTCTTCTCCGCTTTTCTCTTCTCCGGTCAGCGGTACTGCTCAGCCGTTAGTGGCCTCCAGCGGAGGAGCCAACCAGGCCTTATCGGAGAAGCAGGTTTCACTGCCGCTTACGCCAGTTTTCTGGCAGCCTTCGTCTGGTGCTCCATCGGCGGGACCTGCGACGACTGGTGGTTCAACTGGTGTCGTTCAGGAGCCACAAGCTCCAGAGGATCCAGGGATTTCTACAACGGGTACAACCGTTCTGCTCCCACCGAATGGACCTCAACGCAGAAGCTGGCGAGGTTTATATACGGTTCTGGTGGCCCTGGTGCTACTGGTACTCCTCGGATCAGGGCTGGGCGCATACTTTATTCTTTCGCCAGGACATGTGGCTCCTGCGGCTGTACCGGGCGGCCAGGCATTTTTTGTGAGTAGTGAGCAGTTGAGAACTGGCTCGGCCCAGGGGATTGCTGACGAACTGCAAATTGAATTGCATAACATTCCTGCGCCCGCGTCCGGGAAGAGCTATTATGCCTGGCTACTGCCTGATAGACATCCCTATTCAGAGCCGGACCCCCTGCAACCGCCGCCAGAGTTTTCGCTGCCGCTGAAGATGGGTCCTCTGCCCTTTAGCCATGGCACGATTAGCTATTTGTATCAAGGTACCTCGCAAGAGGATAATCTGATCTCGCTGGCCAGTCGCTTGCTGATCACTGAGGAGGATACTAATGGCACGCAGCTTGGACCCACGGCTGATCGCAGCGCGTGGCAGTACTATGCGGAGATTCCTCAGACACCCTATGGCGCTGGCTCCAACCCACTGAGTGCGCTGGACCATATTCGCCATCTTTTCTATAAAGAGGCCCGAACTTCTGCTCTGGGACTTGGCGGTGGACTGGATATCTGGCTCTATAGAAATACGGAGAAGGTTATGGAATGGTCGATCAGTGCGCGAGATGATTATCGCACCGATCTTACCAATTCGTCTGTTCTCCATGGTCTCTTCCTTGATATGCTTGGCTATCTGGATGGAGCGCCAAATGTATCGATCGATGTGCCAGGTGGCTTTACGGATGCAGATCCCGCTGCCAGAGTGGCGCTTCTCTCGGTCGTGCCAACTCAGGTGAATAAGACCGATCTGCCGAATGACCCTCCTGGCTATGTGGACCATATGGCGCTCCACTTGAACGGCGTGGTCCAGGCACCCGATGCGACCCCTCGCATGCGTGCGATTAGTGTTCAGATTATTCAATCACTCAATCATGCAAAGACCTGGCTGCAACAGGTCAGAGCGTATGCTCAGCAACTTGTCTTAATGAATGCTGCCCAACTATCACAGCCGAGTACGCTGACCATGCTCAATAATATGCTGACCTACGCCACCTACGCCTATATTGGTCAGCTTGATCCGAATACCAACCAGAGCATCTCAGGCGTGCTCCAGGTGCACTACGATGTACAGCAATTGGCGGCTTTGACGGTTACGTCCCAGTTGCCAAAAACTCTATAAGGTGAAGCGACTATGCAACAGGAACGGTTTGGAAAATATGAACTGCGTGAGAGTCTTGGACACGGTGGCATGGGTGAGGTCTGGAAGGCTTTTGACACGCAGCTCCATCGCTATGTCGCTATCAAGGTTTTACATGCTGATCGTCAGAATCCTGACTTTGTCGCTCAGTTTATGCACGAGGCCCGTCTTGTGGCCTCGTTGCGCCATCCCAATATCGTGCAGGTTCACGATTTTCAGTTTACTGATACGCCAGGCCGTGGTGCCAAAGCCTATATGGTGATGGACTATGTTGAGGGTGGTACCCTGGCAGACTATATCAGTACGACGATACGCCAGGGAAATTTTCCCACGGCACCTCTACTTGTGGCGCTTTTTACCTCGATCAGCCTTGCCCTGGACTATGCTCATGAGAAGGCAATGGTGCATCGCGATATCAAACCGGCAAATATTTTGCTGGATAAAGCGGCTGGTTCTCCGATTGGAGAGCCAGTACTGACTGATTTCGGAATTGCCAAATTGCAGGATGCAGGTACCTCAGTGCTGACTCACTCTTTTATCGGGACTCCTCTCTATATATCACCTGAACAGGCGGAAGGTCATGCGGTCGATGATCGCTCCGATCTCTATTCATTGGGAATTGTACTGTATGAAGTACTGACCGGAACCACGCCTTTTCAGGGCGCGAGTCCGCTGGCGGTGATGATGCACCATGTTCATGATGAGCCAACATCCCCTTCTCAGCTCAATCCACGCATCACTCCGGCCCTTTCAGCTGTTGTACTTAAGAGTATTGCCAAAAAGCCTCAGGAGCGTTTCAGCAGTGCGCGAGCTATGACGGCTGCTCTGGCCCATGCACTGGAGGTGCCGCTGCCCGCAAGTCTGCTTGAACCTGGCGAGGGATACCAGTCATCGACCTATAATCCCCTCCAACCTGGTACTGTGACATTTCCTGCCACCGTATCAGGTTACACCCCACCAGTGCGCACAGTTCCATCATTTCCATCTGCCCAGAATGGGTCCACCGGAACAGTTATGGTCGATGCTGCTGCTCAGGCACGACCTCTACCGCCATTGTCGTCGGCGAAAGCTGCGAAACCACCGCGTGCCAGACGCAAATGGCTCGTCCCAGGGTCAGTTGCCGGAATAGTGCTCCTGTGCATCCTTCTGGGGGTCGTGTTTGTGCGTCCACTGCTCTCGTCTTCCACTTCCTCCGTGACCCCTACACCAGTTAATAGTAATGCAGTTCTAGGTCACATTGCTTTTGCACATAGTGTGAACGCGCCAGCCAATACGTTTGACCAGTTGCAGGTGGATCTGACAACTATGGCTTCTCCAGCACCTGGCACAACTTACTATGCCTGGCTGGAGACTCTGCAAGATGATGCCAGTATCCAATACTGGCAGGTAGCTGTTCCTACCAATGGCAATCTACATGCGATCTATGAGAGTAATCCGCGCTACACGGATCTGTTTACTGCCAGCAATATCTTTTTGATAACTGAGGAGACAGGCACTCCTTTTATTCCCAATCCTGATCTGACAAAGCGGATCTATTATGCTCCTATCTCGCACACTTCCTCATCGCCAGGAACCTTTGATATCAAGCATTGTCCCTCTGGTAGCCAGGCAGCTTCATCAAAGCTGTGCCTCTAGTTTTGCGAGGTGGCTCTGATTTTAAAAATTTCTTAAGAAGAAGTGAGGCTGGTTGGCGGGGCATGTGCCCTGCCAACCAGCCTCACTTCTTCTTTTTTCGGGGGG
>DAOTTL010000319.1:0-9794 GCA_034438135.1 Ktedonobacteraceae bacterium
GCGGGTCTTGATCATGGAGATCCAGGACATCTTGCACGCGAATAGTGCAACCGCGTTGGGGACTCAGCGAGACCAGTGAAATAGGGGTCTCCAGGAGTTCTTCCAGTCGTTTCAAATAATTTTTCGCAGCAACGGGCAATTCATCGTAGCTACGTACATAGCTAGTATCCTGTTGCCAGCCCGCGACCTCCTCATAGATCGGTTCGCAAGCAGCCAGATCGTTCTGAGTTGCGGGCAAATTATGGATAACCTTTCCGCGCAACTGGTAAGCAATACAGATTTTAATCACAGGGAGAGTATCGAGCACATCCAGCTTTGTAATCACAGCCGAAGTCATCCCGTTTAACTGTGCCACAAAGCGGCCAGCTACAGCATCAAACCAGCCACAACGGCGTTCCTGTCCATTGACATGGTTATACTCACGACCGCGTTTCCTCAATACACTGCCATTCACATCGAACAACTCAGTTGGCATAGGGCCGCTACCCACGCGAGTGATAGAGGCTTTATAGATACCGATTACGCTGTCGATCGAGTGAGGTGGAAGACCAGCACCACTGGAAGCGTAAGCAACCATAGTTGAGGAGGCAGTCACAAACGGATAGGTTCCAAAATCGAGGTCGAGCAGAGCGCCCTGAGCGCCCTCTAGCAGAATCGTCTTGTGCTCGAAGAGAGCATTACGCAGCATTGTCTGCGTATCGGCAATATGGGATGCCAGGCGTTGTCCATAGCCGAAATATTCGCCGTGAATTTCTTCGAGCGAGAGAGAGGGTTGTCCATAAATCTGTGTAATCATCCGGTTCTTTTGTTGGAGGATCGTAGAGAGTTTTGCGCGGAAGGCATCGACATCGAGTAGATCGATCATGCGAATGCCGATGCGTGCATGTTTATCGACATTCGCTGGCGAGACACCAGGTAGCAACATACTGGTTTTCTCGGTGGCTCCGGTGAGGGCCTCATCTTCCAGACGATCGAGCAGGAAATGATAGGGCATTACCACATGAGCGCGGTCACTGATATAGAGGTGTGAGGTATCAATGCCCTGTTTCTGCAACGTCTCAATTTCATCTAAGAGTCCGCGAGGGTCAACTACAGCGCCATTTCCGATAATACAGGTTGTGTTAGGAAAGAGAATCCCGGATGGAATAAGGTGAAAGGTAAATTCTCCGTTTTCATGGACAACACGATGACCCGCATTGCCTCCACCTTGATAACGTACTACAAAGTCTACACTCATTGACAGTTCATCGACAATTTTACCTTTACCTTCGTCTCCCCATTGTGCTCCAATGATAGCCAGTACAGACATAGTGCTCGTTCCTTTTCCGCCAAATTCTGGCAAGCTTCTTCTCAGTGCTTCAGGTATGGAAAGAAGTGCCTCATCCGTTTTTTCGTAGACTATCAGACAATCCCTCATAGGAGAGCGTTATTGGTGGGTACGCCTGGACCCCTCTTTACTGCACACCACAGTACAGGAAATGTTTTTGTGCTTGCAAATATCGCTAGTTGAACAGTCATGAGTTACATTACCCCACGACTCCCCCCATTGTCAAATGCTATAATGCATGCTTTGAATGTTTCTAGCCCGGCGAAACGAATTGGAAACGTGCGATCATGGCTCCGAAGTAGGTGCTATTGACGGTTGGAAATTGGGGCTGCTGTGCCTCTAATTCAATGATATACCCTTTCGCCTGATGAATTGTGGCATAAATGGTTACTTGCTCAACTGCGCCATTGTTTTGCCAGTAGATAGTCTCGAAGCTCCAGTTTTCCCCGCCGATAGTTGTGCTCTGCGCGGGTTGAGGTGGTGTAACGCCCGGCTTTGCGCTGAATTCGGCAACATCGAGGTTGAGCAGATCATTGGCAGATGTAACGCTCTGGGTAGGCGTTTTAAAGGCGGCGTAAACATCACTTTGCGTTGGATCAGTGAACTGTACCCCCAGGTTATCGGCGGTTCCTCCCTGAACCCAACCCAGGGGAAATTCGACCTGATAGCCATTCTGTACGCAGGTAGTATCGCACCAGCTAAAGTTTGCATCTGGTACAGGTGTGGGTGCGAGCGTTGGTGAAGGTGTGGGTGAAGGCGTAGGTGTGGGCGTGGGACTGGGGGTCGCTGTGGGCGTAGGTGTGGGAGCTGCAACAACGGAGGGTACTGGTGTTGGCTGGCTCTGTCCACCTCGTAGCGCGATGACTGCGCCAAAGGCTCCAACTGCAATTATCACAAAGACCAGGCAGATGATTCCGACGATGATTAACGCGTTGCTATGGCTTTTTTGGTAACTACTTCCCATGTGGGTGGGCGAAGAGACACCATAGCCCTGACCATACTGTCCCGTGGGGAAGTTCGCCTGGGTAGGTGAAACGTTTCCAGTAAGAAATGGTGGTTGTTGTTGCGACTGCTGGGGTGCTCCAAACTGACCCACCGTGTTATACCCACTATTGAAACCCTGCTGTGAGTATGAAGAGGGCGTATAGCCGGGAGGTGTTCCCGGTACGAGTGAGACAGCCTCTGTCATACCCTCATAGAAGCTATCACTCTGATGCGATGGCGTTTGACCAGGCATCGAAGTATTCTCGGGTGTAAAAATTTGACCAGACGGTCTGTTGGGGAATGAGCCTGGTACGGAAGTTGGCATAGCGCGATACGTATTGCCGAGCAGACCAGTTCCAGGTGGAACCTGAGTCATCTCCGTTTGCTGAGAAGGCATGATAACAGGGGTGCCGCATTGGCCGCAAAACACCTCTTTCTGACCTAGCTCATTCCCACATTTTTGGCACTTCATGAAACCTCCGCCTGCGATATCTCTGTGCTTCAGTTACCAAAGGCAGAGACGACCTCCTGGGGTGTTTTTGTCAGTAACACTCGCTCAGATAGTTGTTGCTGGACTATTCTCCAGGATCGGGAATATACTCTCTCCCGTCTCCAGTTTTTTTGACCGGAAGGTCTGATCTAACTTCGCTAATTGAGAGCAGGTAATCAAGGAATAAAACATAATAGAGAACTGATGAGACATGTCTAAATGATCCAATAGGTTATGTTGTGAACAACGCCATTATAGCGCATTTACAGGACGCTGGCTAGCCTATCTCCTGACGAAGCCCAGGGTTTCACAAAAGTCACTGCGCAGCAGTGGCCAGACCCCTCTCCAAGGGAAGAAGATGGATGGAGGCAGCCCGACCGCGCTGCCTCCATCCATCGAAAAAGGGTGGGTGGGTGGCGAGAAAAGCGACTTTTGAGAAACCCTGCTTGCAAACTCAGCCTTTTCTCCTTGAGATGTGGCGGTATAGCTGGATGACTCATAAGAAAAAGAAGAGGGAGTGGGGCGGCCTGCATAGCAGGCCGAAAGCTTTTGGCCTGCTATGCAAACTCAGGGATACTTCATACATTAAATCTGCTCTTTTGGAGTATGTAGGAGTTCAATGCGTTTAAGGCCCTGATCAGGATAGTGATAATAGGCCACAATACCCTGTGCTGAGATATTTGGTGACTCGGCAGATGGTTGGGAGGGTTCACGGCTGTGAAAGGGGCCGCTGATAATCAGCCAGACCCAGGGAATATGTTGATCTGCATTGACGCGTTTCATGTTTCGGCGATCGGTGGCGCTAGCAAGGGCTGGACCCGTGGGATGGCTGTGATAGACTCCGATCATGCGTCCCGGGTGATCTTGATCGATGGTAAGCAGATCGAGTGGATCAAATTCAAAATAGACCGGAGAAGCGTAGGTATTGCGCAAGGGATAGGCCACTTCAACACACCAGTTGCCAGCTCTATCTATTGTCCCGAGAAGAGCTCCGCAGGCCTCTATCCCCAGTCGTCCATATGCGTCCAGCAAGATTGTTTTCCAGGCATCTGTGCTGAGCAGCACTTTGACCTCGCTTTTTTTTCTCATAGATCTACTTATTTCTCTTTTCTTCCTGGTGGATGCGAACCATTTCGATCACGATTGCCAGGGCAAT
Organism: Ktedonobacteraceae bacterium; assembly: GCA_034438135.1. GTDB lineage: Bacteria > Chloroflexota > Ktedonobacteria > Ktedonobacterales > Ktedonobacteraceae > Paraktedonobacter. The sequence goes on from DAOTTL010000319.1 coordinate 3,958, forward strand.
GATAAAGGGGACATCGACGCCTTGAGCGATATCGACGCCATAGCTATCTCGAAAGAGAGAGATATGTCGTCCGATCTCTGCCAGGCGGTATCCGTTATCGTCTTTCACCGCGAAGTTCCAGTTCCAGATATTGCCCTGGATATGATAGGTCTCACCGTTTTCGAGTTTTATTTTAAATTGTTCACCGAAAAATGAGAGCATTTTTTCATGCACGCTTGCCCAGTGTTGCCCACCGCGGTAGATTTCGTAGTGGGGAGTTACGGCTAGCATGCGCTGTTTAATCTGCGCTAAATCGGTGCGTGAGGCCAGATCGTGGATAATCAAATTATCTCCGACGTGGAAAAACTTGCCTTTCACCAGAAAGATAGGTGTTCCACCTTGATCGCGCACAAGAAATTCTTCGCGCAGGGTCCAAGCTCGCTCTTTGATGTGAAATTTCACGTCAGGACACCTTTCTAGAATAGCTCAATTGATTGGTCAACTCTGCAAAAACTGCTCCTGCGAGAAATTCAGCAGTTCTCCAATATGTTCTACGTTCAAGTCTGGGACAAAGTTGGCAGGCCAGGGTTCACGGGCATATTTTCCCTGTCGAACAAAGACGGTGGTGAGTTTTTTGTCTAGAATGGCTTTGCTATCGACCAGAATCTGTGGTTTATCGTCAACCATTGCATAATGGTCAGCAGGATAGCGTTGGAGTATCTCGTCCAGATGCCGCTGCTTATGAATGTAGAGAAGGATGCGGCCATTTACGGCGTTTGCCAGGTTACTATTAACGATTTTTTCTGCCTGAAAAAACTGATCGCCATCGGAGACTATGACGGTTAATCCAAGGTTACTGAGATGCTGGAGGGTTTCAAGCACCTGCGGGTAGACATAGTTCATAAAAGGAAAATTCTCAAAAAGGGAGCGGACGTGCTGATAGGTCATGTCGTCGAGTTTGTCCTCTGGAATCTCACTGCGTAGAAGTTTCAGCGAACGTGGGATATTAACGACACTTTCTTCCAGGCGCACCTGTTCATAGATTTCCCAGAAGCGCCCGGTCAGTTCGTCTCCCATTTCGACCTGGAGGTGTTGATCCAGAGTCTCTTTCACGTCGTCATTTGCTATCAGGGTATTATCAACGTCCAGTAAAAATACAAGTTGGACCATTGTGTGGCAACTCCTCGTCAGGAGGGAAATGTTCAAACTACAGAGCCAATAACCGAATTTTATGCTAAGCTATGAGGGTGGACAATGTCAAGTTTGCCGGGGAAGTTTTCAAGGTTTCTCAAAAGTCGTTTTCTCCCCGCCCACCCGCCCTAACAGTAAGAAGAAGAGCAGATTGCAGGAGCGCCGCGGCGCTCCTGCAATCTGCTCTTCTTCGCCCGGGACTTTGTTGCCGAATGCGTTTCGCGAATGGCCCCCTACCCACCGTTCATCCAAAAAGGGTGGGTGGGGAAAGAAGCGACTTTTGCGAAACCCTGGGGAAGTTTTCAAAACTATACATGGTTTGATACAATAGAATAACTTTTTCAGAATAACTTCTTTCGTCTTTTAGCAACAGGATTATATGGGTTTTATGAAAGTCAATTTCCGCAGTCGAGATTTTGCCAGTATCAACGGTGGAGGCCTGGGTTTTAACAACATGCGTCCCATGTCTGCTTCATGGCATTTTCAGGGTCGCGTGCAGCATCGTGATTGGCAAGGGAGCTTTACCTGTCACTGGGAAGGTCCTGTCCTGCATTGGACCGTACTGGGTGATGAACGTCTGTTTCTCCTGGCTGCTGCCCTGAAAAGTAAGGGTTTGGAGGTTGATGTGTCGCAGGATAGCGCCGAGTCCGAGACTGGAATAGAACAATGAGTCGAGCTTTTTATGCATAGAGAACAGAGAACGAAACGCATTTTACTTCTTATGTCGCCAGCCACCTACCGGGCGGGGGCATTTTTAAACGCTGCCCGTCAGCTTGGATTAGAGATTGTCATAGGGATGGATATGCCAGAGACCCTCTCTGAGTACTGGCACGTTCCGTTGGGACTGGATTTTAACGATCCGGCAGCCTCATTCCAGACCATTGTGGAGTACGCCCGTGAGCATCCACTGGATGCCATTCTCTCGGTTGATGATAGCGCCAGTGAACTGGCAGCACGCGCCAGTGCTACTCTGGGTCTGCCACACAATTCGCCGCAGGCTGCGGAGGCTGCCCGCGATAAACTTTTGATGCGTACTTTAATGTCACAGGGAGGCGCTCCCTGTCCCGTTTTTCGACCTTTCTTGCTCTCCTTGGACCCGCGTAAAGTCGCGCTTCAAGTCGATTATCCCTGTGTGGTCAAGCCTCTACGCCTTTCGGGTAGTCGAGGGGTTATCCGGGCCGACAATGCAGATGAGTTCGTTGCATCCTTTCAGCGTTTAAAGAGGTTGCTTCTGAGCGAGGGCTATAAAGAGGATGAAACCTCGATCCTGGTAGAGGACTTTATTCCTGGTTTTGAGGTGGCTCTGGAGGGCATTTTGACTGCTGGCAAGCTGAAGGTTCTGGCCCTTTTTGATAAGCCCGATCCGCTAGATGGACCCTTCTTTGAGGAGACAATTTACACAACTCCTTCGCGTCTGTCAGAACTTTTTCAGAAGGAGATCGAGCGTTGTGTGGCTGTCGCCTCCGCCTCACTCGGTTTACGTGACGGACCAGTGCACGCCGAGTTACGTGGGAATGAGCAAGGATGTTGGATGCTAGAGATTGCTGGTCGCTCGATTGGTGGACTCTGCTCAACAATTCTGGATTTTGGAACGGGCATGTGTCTGGAAGAACTCATTTTGCGACACGCCATTGGGGAAGAGATATCCAGTCTGGAACGAGAGGCTCAGGCTACTGGCGTGATGATGATACCGATCCCTTCGGCGGGTTTGCTCAAAGCTGTAGAGGGAGTAGAGGAAGCGCAGCAGGTACCTCTGGTGACCGGAGTCGAGATAACCGCGAAACTCAACTACTCGCTTGTGCCTTTGCCTGAGGGGGCCAGTTACCTGGGTTTTATCTTCGCCAGAGGTGAGACACCTGCCGCTGTAGAGGATGCGCTTCGCCAGGCGCACAAATGTCTGCACTTTAAGATCCGTCCTGAGTTGCCAGTCTTGCGACCTGCTTGATAAGCCCTACGGGCTTGCCCATACAGGTCTTTTTTTGATCTTCTACATCGGCCTGGTAAGCCATTTCTCCCTTAAAATTATGAGTCATCCCTCATTTTGGCAAAATGAGCAAATGCCTTTCTCGGGCGGCGCAGCCGCCCTATTTTCAGAAGAAAAGGCTGAGATTGTCAGCCTTTTCTTCTGTCTTTTGGGGGAGGAGCGGCTTTGCAAGCCGCAGAAAAGTGAGGGATGGTAACTACTCAGGTGCCCTGCTGAAACCGCCCCGTCCCACAGAGGAAAAAGGGATGTCGAGCTAAACGGGCGCGGTACTCCGCCCGTTTAGCTCGACATCCCTTTTTTTATTCGCCGCCGCAGGTGGCAAGCAGAGGGCACCTGAGTGGTTACGAGGGATGACTCATAAAAGAGCTTTTGCTCATGGTGCAACATGAGCAACTGCCAGACAACCTTCTTAACCGCACATTGCCCAATGGTACTACCTCACTGCTTGTGCATCTATATCTGCCGATAGTTTCTATGCTAAACTACTGAGGCAACATGTTTGCATACGATAGAAATTACTATGAGAAGTGTAGCAAAGATTGAAATAGTGCTCGATTATAGAATGTCTTCTTAGCGAGAGCCTTTCGGAGATGGATGGGCATGATTGGGAGGGAGGGAGGTAGGTTTGGAATACATTTGCTTTGCAGGAAGGTAGTCATGGACATGCAGAGGAAGCGCTGGTTACTAGCAAGTTTATTGTTATCGCTTGCGGGATTGCTGGTCTCTTGTGGGAACGTCAACCACACACAACCTGTGGGGCGTTCAGCGACAGCGACATCCATAGCCACAGCCACAGCCACATCACCTGTTCCGGGTCGGGCACTAAGTATAGACTCCTTGCCGACGTCCACGCCAACATCGAAACCGCGCTCAACTCCCTCAAGCGTGCCCACACACAGTACCATGGGAGGGAATGGCGGCTCGAATCCGCCCGTATCGCCAGTTGGGACAGGCTCAACCCTTCCCCCGGGTTCAGCGCTTCCCAGTGAGGCCCAGTGTGCGGCCAGCATCCACCGTTCCTCATTTGAGCCGCGTCCTGAGAATGGAACCGCCAATGCCAGCGTTCCTACCTCCTCACAGATTGCCGCCCTTGGTCCCTGGGGTGCCAACATTGGACAGAGCAGTCAGGCAGATCAATTGCGTAAGCAAATCACAGGAAATTTTACTGGCACAACCGATGAAATTCTGCAATGGACGGCCTGTAAGTGGGGTATTGATCCAAACATCGTGCGTGCCGAGGCCGTTGTCGAATCCTACTGGAAGCAAAGCCAGCTTGGCGACTACACAAGCGACAAGAGTGTCTGCCCACCGGGTACGTGGGATGGTAAAGGGTGTTACCAGAGCTATGGCATTCTGCAAATCAAATATGTCTTTTTCCAGGATTCCTGGCCCATGAGTAAGAATGATACAGCATTTAGCGCAGAATACACCTACGCTATCCTGAGGGCCTGCTACGAGGGCTGGACGACCTACTTAAATGATACTACCCCTCTGCCGGGCTATCCTGCCTATCATGCCGGAGATATCTGGGGTTGCCTGGGCCGGTGGTTTAGCGGAAACTGGTACGACCAGGGTGCTCTTGACTATATACAGCAAGTCAAGAGCGCCATGGCAGACAAAACGTGGCTTCAGGATGGCTTCTAGATCAGACACAATATCGATCTATCTCTGTTCGTCGATCAAAAGAACGGCCTTACCAGTGATCTTGCGTCCCATAAGATCGTTGAGGGCATCCGCTGCACGTTCAAGAGGGTAGGTATTTGAGACATGGGGTCGGATTTTTCCGCTCAGGAACCAGCTAAAGAGTTCTTGTAAGTGTTCGCGGTTGCTTTGGGGATCACGTGTGGTAAATGAACCCCAGAAGACGCCAACGATAGAGCAGCCCTTGAGCAGAGTCAAGTTCAATGGGATGCGGGGGATATCTCCAGCGGCAAAGCCCACGACGAGATGTCTTCCCTCCCAGGCGATGCTGCGCAGGGCTGGTTCGGTGTACTTATCGCCAACTGGATCATAGATCACATCGACGCCTTTGCCAGAGGTCATGCTCTTGATGCGCTCCCTGAGATCCTCGGTGCTGTAGTTAATACCCTCATCTGCGCCATGGTCGCGGCAGACCTGCAATTTCTCCTCGCTGGAGGCTGCGGCGATCACCCGAGCACCCATTGTTTTGCCAATCTCGACGGCTGCCAGCCCTACACCGCCCGCAGCTCCCAGCACAAGCAAAGTCTCACCGGGCTGCAATTTTGCCCGGTCCTTCAGAGCATAGTGAGAAGTTCCATAGACCATCATAAAGGCCGAGGCTGTAGCAAAGTCCATCTGCTCAGGAATGGCGAAGATCCTTTGCTCATCGGCTAGCATCTCCTCCGCAAAACCTCCGAAGAAATTAGAGGCAATAACCCTATCACCAACCTTGAACCCCTGGACTCCTTCTCCGATGGCTGTAATTATTCCAGCTGTCTCGCCGCCAGGCGCAAAAGGCATCTCTGGCTTAAACTGATATTTTCCTTGAATGATCAGCGTATCTGGAAAATTCACGCCGCAGGCCTTTACTCCCACCACCACCTGACCCGGTCCAGGCTTCAATGCCTCTACTTCTTCGATGACCAGGCTCTCTGGTGGACCATAAGCTTTACATAACATTGCTTTCATGGTGATGTACCTCCAAACAATTGATGTGTTTTTG
>DAOTTL010000320.1:0-7277 GCA_034438135.1 Ktedonobacteraceae bacterium
AAAAAAGAGAGAAAGGGCTGAGTTTGCAAGCCGCTTTGCTGCTGCCAAACTCAGCCCTTTCTCTCTGAAGATCTGGCGGCGCAGCCGCCAGCAAGAGCGTTTGCTCATTTTGCCCAACTGAGGGATGACTCATATTTATCTTGCTATTGCGACGTCAGGCCAGGAAGCGATCAACGATATCAAGGACGGCGGAAACATCAAAAGGCTTGCCAAGGTGGATGTCACAGCCAATAGCCAGTGCGCGTTCCTTATCGGTTTGAGAGACGTGTGCGGTGAGAGCAATAATGGGCAGGTGAGCGTAGGATGGCAGACGCCGTAGTTGTGATACAACCTCCCAACCGTTTATTCCCGGCAGAGACATATCCATAAAAACCAGAGCAGGTTGGATCTGAGTCGCCAGGTCAAGCGCCTCGGAACCCGTTTCAGCAAAGAAGAGGTTCTTGTATCCTTCCTCTTCCAATATCTCCTGAAGGAGAATACGTACATCTTCGTTATCATCAACAATGAGAATTTGTGGTTGACTTTTATCCCGCTTGTCGGCGTGCATGTTTTCTTTTTCCTTCAGAATAATCTATACTAAGATTTTATAGTTTCATGAGATTATGTAACCGGTGTATTTTGGCCGTTTTCAGGCTTAAAGAAGAGATCCCTGTTCCACGTTCTTATGAGAGATTCTACCTCAAGGGTGACCCATCTTGCCAGAGAAGATCAGGAAGAGCTCATTCTTTCCTCGCCAGATTGGTTCCCCGGGTCGTTATCAGCTAAAGAAGATATATTTGCTAGATCTACTGTCGAGTTGTCATTGGCCATTTTGACAAAAAACACCAGGAGATCAGGATGTTTCTCTTCAATGACCGGCAGCAAATCCTGATCGAGAGAGGTTGTCATAACATCATAGCCCACCTCATTGACCAATCGTTCGAGAAGAGTATGAAAATCTTGTTCATGGTGTAACAGAACGACTGGTTTGTATGAGGATGAAGGAGAGGCTTGTGAGAATTCTGTTTGTATCTCCTTATTTTCCTGGATTTTTTCCTCTATAGTTACTGTGTTGGAGATAGGTGTCTGTTCCATTAAGCGTTGGAGCACCCTGAGAAGGGTATCTCGCGCTACTGGTTTGACCAGGTATTCGTCTGCGCCCAGGACATAGCCAGCGGAGCGATCTTCAAGTACAGTTAGTAGAATGACAGGAATGCTTGAGGTGATTGGATTGGACTTGAGTGAGTGCAGAATCTGCCAGCCGTTAACTCTGGGCATCATAATGTCCAGGGTAATGGCACGCGGTTTCAATTCTTGAATTGCGGCTAGCGCTTGAGAGGAGTCCTGAATACCTATGACTCGATAGGGAGTCTGTTCCAGAGCCAGGGCAATCAGTTGCAAAACGTCCGGGTTATCATCTATAGCGATGATGAGAGGAGACTGCGCTTCCCCCTCTTGAAACTGGAGTGCCGCGATTGAGTCCAATTGAACTGGCAACGCTTCTAGCTGGCGACTTTTTATGCGTGTGGTAGTATTCTGATCTGGAGTATAGACGCGCAGGTCTTGCAGAAAGCGTTGTTCTTTGGCGTAGAGTGGGAGAATAAGATGGAAGATTGAACCCCGACCTTGTTCACTCTCAAATTCAATTCGTCCTCCCAGTAGAGTTGTCAGTTCGTGCACAATCGAGAGTCCCAGTCCGGTGCCACCATAATTCCGGCTATTGCTATTATCTACCTGATAAAAGGCTTCAAAGATATGTTCTTGTACTTCGGTTGGAATACCAATACCGGTGTCCTGAACGCTAATAATGACCTGTTCGTGCGTTTCTCCGTTATCATTTGCTGTATCCTGGGTTCTGACTTTGACAACGACTGATCCCTGTTCTGTAAATTTGAGCGCATTTGATACCAGATTGAGAATGATCTGACGAACCTTGCGAACGTCAGTCTCCAGAGGAGGAATGCCTTCCTGCACCTCGGAACGCAGGGTTATGCCGCGGGCGATGGCGATTGAGCGAGTCTCTTCCAGGAGATTAGGAATAAATTCTCCCAGGTTGATTTCACCGCGAGCCACATCCATCTGACCTGCCTCTATCTTTGAGAGGTCAAGCACATCGTTAATGAGACTGAGCAGGTGTTGGGCGTTTCTAAGGATGCGTTCAATGTTTTGCTGTTGTCGCTCGGGTAGAGCGTTGGCGGCGGCGGTTCGTTGGAGCATCTGGCCAAAGCCGATAATAGAGGTCAGTGGAGTCCGCAGTTCGTGTGACATTGTTGAGAGGAATTGACTGCGTACACGGTTTGCCTCCTCCAGGGCAGTATTCAGAACGCTGAGTTCGTCGCGCTGTTGACGGAGTGCCTGATTACTCTCCTGCTGTTCGCGAGAGTTTTCTGCCAACTCCATGGCCTGTTGTTGTATGCGTTCATAGCTCTGAGTATTGTAGATAGCGGAGGTAAGATTGCTGGCGATTACATCGAGTACATTGCGTGCCTGGTCGCTCATTGGATAGAGCGAACCCACGGCAAGGACGCCGATCAGGTCATTTCCATGGATGAGTGGAATGTGATATAAGCTGGCGGGCAGAACTGCACCGAGGAGGGTATGCAATTGAAAAGGAGTATCGTTCTGCGTTTGACCGCTGACCAGCAGGGGTTCGCGTTCCTGCGCGGTTCGTCCGATCAGACCCTCTCCAAGGACGATGTGCTCGGTGATAGCCTCAGGTGAGATGCCGCGAGAGGCAAAATGCGTCAGCTGTTGAGTCTGGGACTGATAGAGATAGAGTGCTCCCACCTCGATGTCCAGTTTTCTGATGAGACTCTGGAAAAAGTGGCTCATCAATGCAGTCAGGTCCAGACTACCGGTGAGGGTGGTATTCAATTCAGAAACGTGCGCAAGAATATCACGGCCCTTGATGGCCTCCTGTTGTTCTTTCAGCGTGGCGGTCATGGTATTGAAAACCTTTCCTACCTCGTTGAATTCCTGATCCGGCCCCTGTTCCACACGTGCTGAAAGGTTGCCACTGGCAAAGGCTTCAGAGGCCTCTTTCAAGAAATCAAGATGTTGACGTTGGACAAGCGTAAACAGATGGAAGGTCCGCCAGAGCCAGAAAACGATGAACAGAGTGAGCACTAAAGCTGCGCCCAGAGTTCCAAAATTAAATTCATTTGTGCTTAGCTGGAGTGCTGCCAGTTCTCGATCGCTGCTTTGCTGTAAGCCATTGAAGGCTGTGCGTAGAACATCGAACAGTGTTTTGCCCTGATTGGTAGTGGCATTTGATCTGGCGGTCGCGATGTGACCGTTGCGCATATTAGCAATTTGCTGTTCAGCATAGTCTGCTGACCAGATAGTAGCGCGATTCTGAAATTGTGTCAGTGCAATGGCAGTTCCATTGAAGGCTGGATTGTTGACGATCTTCTGCAACTGGCTCAACGAATTGTTATATTGTATTTGGCCAGAGGTATAGGGGTCCAGAAAGGTTGTGTTATTGGTGGCAATGTAGCCCCGCAGTCCAGTTTCCTGGTCAAGCATGGCCTGCAAAAGGCTGTTTTCGGTGTCATGAATGAGGACTTGCTGCTGTCCAATCTGCTGTTGTCGGAAGGAGACGAAGACGCTGAGTGAAGCACTCAGGAGGAGGCAGAAGATAAGCAAACTGAGCGAGAGGAGTAATCGATTGCGAAGTTGTACAAGGAAACTGCGCGGTTGCCCCTGATAGAGTGGTATACTAAATATCATATAAATCAGTCTCATTCCTGGGTGTAGAGAGTGTCCGTTGTCGTTTTTTTGCAAAGCTATGTTTCTAGCGAAGCAGTCATTTTTTCGGGACGCATTTATTGTCGGATAGCTCTTGTTTTTCTCGCTGGTTTGTTGTAAAGGGCACTTTAACAGAAGTGAGTGATAGCATTAATGCCTGCCTGCCCTGTGTTGTCTATAATAGCGTATTGATTTGAGAATGAAAAGAGGGTATGTTATCTAACAGTCTCTGTCTTGACAAGCGTGGCCCTGGACAACTATAAATAAAAAGGGCATAGCAGACAGCGGATATCTTTTTTGAATGAATGAGGGAGAAATAAATGGAGCAGCTTCATGAGGGACGTTGCATTCCCTGCGAAGGGGGAGTTCCTCCGGCCAATGAGGCCGAGATTATGACTTATCTGGCTCAATTGCCAGATTGGGAGATCCTCGAAATGGATCAGGTGAAGCATCTTACTAAGAGTTTCATCTTTGACAATTTTGTCCATGCCCTGGCTTTCACGAATAGTGTTGGACAACTTGCCGAGCAAGCGGGCCACCATCCTGTGCTGGTGACTGAGTGGGGCAAGGTTACGACGACGTGGTGGACTCACTCGATCGGTGGCTTGCACAAAAATGATTTTATTATGGCTGCTCAAACTGAGGAGTCTTTTCGGAAAGCTGAAGGTGCGCAGTAGTGCTAACGCTTCTTTTTGAAGGCCCTGTGCGTCTTAGCTGTAATTTCCGGCCTGGGTGAAAAATACTCTGGACAGACCGCGAATGATCACCGCATCCACAACCAGAGTCAGAATGATCATTGTGATCCAGACCCAACTCAGATGAGCCAGGTTTGCGGGATCAAAAGATTTAATGAGCAGCGGAATTAAGAAGATAAGTGGAATGACGATAAAGGCAAGACACCCTGCAATGACTACAAGAGGAAGAAAGATGCGCCATAGGCCGGAATCGCTTAGATTCTCTGTTTTGGCTGTTCCATAGACTTCACGGTGGTCATTTATAGCATGTGTGGTGGAGGTAGCCGCTGTAGTATCTTCCATGGTTTCTTCAATCTCCTGATTATTTCATAAAAGCATCTAATGTGCTCAGTATATCACACAGGTAGATGCTTTTTACAAGATGATTGGTTGCTTATAAGTCATCCCTCACTTTTCTACTGAGAAACCCTGATCGAACAATTAGATTGCCTGGCAATACACTATAGAGATATGCTACGATAGACGCAGAACACGTAGACCTTTTGACCTCCTCATTGATGAGGAACAATAAGGGAGAGAAGGATGAATACTTTCAATGTGTTGCAGGCGCTTTTCGTCGCTGATTTGCGTGAGTTGCACCGTCTCCGAAAGCAAAAATGGTTTGTTCTGCCCATGTCGCTTACCGTGAAGGAGGAACATCTTGGTCGATGCTGTTATCTGGCCGAAGAGTTTCTTGACTCAACTGACCTGTGTACACTGAAACAGGAAGTTGAACTCGATGAGCATCAATGGAGATCCTACAAGGCAAAAATTTCGGCCCAGTGAGGAAAAGTATCCAGCCATTGGTGTGCTTGCTCAGTTATCACAAAAAATATGACCCATCGTATTCCTTAGCAGGAATATACTATTTCCGCTGGAGAATACGATGGGTATTGTTACGTGATGCGCTACTATTTAGTAGTTAGTCTTGAGCTATAGATGCGTCTGGAATAAGCGCCTGGACTGGATCATGACCCGTTGTGGCTGCCAGTGCATATTCAGGATAAGCCACAGCGCCATGTTCGTGCAGATCGAGACCTTCGAGTTCGCCCTCTTTCGAGATACGTAACACTCCGACCCTTTTCAGAATGACCATCATGATTATCGAGATGCCAAAAGTCGCTATACAAGTTGCAGCTGAACCGAGGAGTTGATCCAGCAGTTGTGTAACGCCTCCACCATAGAACAGGCCAGTGACTACACTGGTCGTGACCGCACCGGTTGGTCCTGAGGCCCCATATGTTCCTGCTGCGAACAGACCAAGTGAGAGTGTACCCCAGATGCCAGCAAAGAGGTGAACGGGAACAGCACCAATCGGGTCATCGATGCGCAGATGTTCCAACAGGTCCAGTCCATATACGACGACAAATGCGGCAACCAGACCGATGAAGAACGCTCCGATAGGATCAACCCAGTAACAGGGACAGGTTATGGCAACCAGACCTCCTAAGAAGCCGTTGACCGTCAGGCCGAGATCCCATTTCTTCGTTCGGGCATAGGAGATGAACAGCGCTGCGAGACCAGCAGAACAGGCTGCCAGGGTGGTATTAAACGATACGCGTCCGATACCAATTGTATCAAGGGCCGAGAGTGTGCTGCCAGGATTAAACCCATACCAGCCGAACCACAGGATCAGACCTCCGACGGCACCGATAATTATATCGTGTGCAGGAGGTGGTCCGCCACCGTCACGTTTGAAGACGCGACCCAGACGAGGTCCGAGGGCAATTGCACCGGCCAGGGAGATTGCTCCACCAATGCTATGCACAACCGTAGAGCCAGCGAAGTCGTGGAAGTTATTGAGGGCCAGCCAACCGTCTGGTCCCCATGACCAGTGACCAATGATCGGATAGATAAAGCCAGTCACACCAATGCTGTAGAGAATATCGCCCCAGAACCCACAACGTCCGATCATAGCACCGGAAGTAACTGTGGATGCCGTATCAGCAAAGGCGAACTGAAAGACCCAGAACGCCAGGGTAGGTATTCCAGTTGTGAGATAGGTGGAAGGCAGGCCCATCAAAAAGAAGCCCTGAGTTCCAATGACTGGAGTACCTGGCTCAAACATAAAAGCAAAGCCCCAGGCCCAGAACAGGATACCGCAGATACAGGTGTCAGCAATGCCTTCTACCAAAATATTCACGGACTCACGGCTGCGTGCGAAGCCAGCCTCTAGCATGACAAATCCAACCTGCATACAAAAGACCAGGAAGGCCGCAACTAGCGTCCAGACGGTGTTTACGGCATTGATCGTAGGCATATCAGCCGTTTCACGGGCACCAAGTGCGTGTGCCACGTGGGGGATAACTGTCCACATTACCACGATAACCAGCGTCAGACCTAGCAATTTGCCTCCCATATAGAAGGCCACGTTTCGCCGAATCTTTGGATCGCGAGCGTTGGTACAGATACGCGTCCAGGCAGCGTGAAGAAGATTTGGCATTATACTTGATTAGTCCTTTCTGCCGAACTGCATTCAGGGAGCTTTTCTCTGGATCGGAGAGAAAATGCTTTGTTCGACAGCGAACAATGGTAGCCGATTATGAAAAACTTTACCCTGGCACAATCACTAAAAGAAGAATCTGAGGCATCTTCATTGATTTATTTCTCTTTATTTCTGTCGAACAGTATAGCGTACTGGCTTTCTGGATCTTATAGATAAAATAGCCTAAATTATACTTTTTGTTTTGTGTATAACGCACAGTCTTAAGGATTCTTGCCAATTTTTTTCGCATTAGTTACCTGTATATAAATATGGCAATAAAACAGCAAAACTAGTATAGACTGGCTTAAGGAGATGCTCAAGAGCCTTATGTT
>DAOTTL010000321.1:0-5488 GCA_034438135.1 Ktedonobacteraceae bacterium
GGATCCTCCACAACCTTTTGAAATTTTGAAAAATCCCTTGACTCTAAGAGCCTACTTTTGCTAAGATGTTCCAGGGAACGGGCATATATTTGCAAGGTTGTACAGGGGGATAATTATGACGGAACTTGATCTACCAAATTGGCAAACAGTACTCCAGAAAATCATCTCACAACCAAAGGAGCGACAGCGCCTGGCCGCTGCACTCGGAGTAAATGCAATCACTTTAACGCGTTGGGCCAAGGCTAATTCACATCCACAAAAATCTCATCTGGCACGTCTGGTTACAGTTGTGCAGCCGCGAGAACGATCTGAGCTGCTCACAGCCCTCTCAAGAGCGTACCCGGACATGTATGACAAGATTCAAGAGGAGAGCACAGAAGCAATTCCAACCTCTTTCTTTCGCCAGATTCTTAGAGATCGGGCTGCCATGATCGATACCTTGCGCCCCTGGCATCTCAGCAGTGCCATCATAGATAAATCTATCGAGCTACTCGATCTTCATAAACTGGGCATGGCAGTCACTCCTGCTCTTTGTATGCCCCCGATGGATGGCCGAATTAGTAGCTTACGCGAACAAGGTGGACGGGCTACACCTCCCTGGACCGCTGATCTTGAACAAAAATCACTCTTCCTTGGTATGAACTCACTTGCAGGCTATGTCGTTCAAAATGGACATGCGGCAAGTGTGCGCGATACACGCAAAGAGCTGTATATTCCAGTTTTTGCTTTCCCCGAGAATCTGGAAATTAGTGCCGCCGCCTGTCCTATCTGGCTCGAAGGCAAAATAGCTGGTTGCCTTCTCGCGGCCTCCACACAGCCAGAGCATTTCACACAGAGTCGCATTGATATGCTGCAACAATTTGCCAATATTTTCTCTCTAGCTCTCAATCCCAATAATTTCTATGAACATCAGAGCGTTCAACTTCGCTTCATCCCTGAACCAAACGAACAGGCTCCTATTTTGCAGGTTTTCCGCCGGCGTGTCTCCCAAATAATGGCCGAAGCAGGACGCAATAACGAGCAGCTAAGCAATGCTGAGGCCGAGCTACGAACCTGGCAGGAAATAGAGGGATTGTTACTTATCGCAGGACAAAAAGAGAGCCAGAACCCGTGAGTGAGCTTCAGTCAGCTCACTCAATTTCATGCTTACGCATCAAGTAGCGCAATTGATCCGTTTTGGCCAGACCCAGTAATTCGCTAGCGCGTGACCGATTATGCTGGGAGGTTTCCCATGCCCAGCGGATCAGATGTTGTTCAATCTGGCTGAGCACCTCTTCTAATATGATCGGACCTCCCGGACGCATTAGAAGCCATTGCTCCCAGGGGTCAATTTCACGCACTCCTGTGTTTTCGCTCCGGCCCGCAATCTCGCGAGGAAGATGTGATGGCAATAGCTCTGTACTATTGCTCAGAATCATGGCACGCTCGATGACATTTTTGAGCTCGCGAATGTTGCCCGGCCACTGATAGAGCATCAATAAACGCTGTGCCTCCGGTGAAATACGCCGAACGTTGCGTCCTAACGAGTGATTAAAATCTTCCAGGAAGCGTGAGGCAAAGAGCAGGATATCGTCAGGCCGTTCGCGCAGCGGTGGAAGTTCAATGCGTAGAACCGTTAAACGATAGAAAAGATCTTTACGAAACGTTCCTGTTCTGAGCGCCTCCTCCAGATTGCGGTTTGTCGCTGCCAGGATACGGACGTTGATCTTGACCTCTTTGTTTCCCCCCAGGCGATAGAATGAACGCGTCTCCAACACACGCAGCAATTTAGCTTGCATATCCAGAGGCATCTCGCCGATTTCATCCAGGAAAAGGGTTCCCTCATCTGCCAGTTCTAGCAGGCCCCGTTTCTGCTTTTTGGCGTCAGTAAAAGCGTATTGTTCGTAACCAAAAAGCTCACTCTCCAAAAGATTGGTCGCAATTGCCGCGCAATTGAGTGGATGAAAGGGACCATGAGAACGGGCACTTTGCTCGTGAATTGCACGGGCTATAATCTCCTTGCCAGTACCGCTCTCCCCGGTAATCAGGACCGAAGTGGATGGTGAGTCGCTCCTCGCCACACGCATCACCAGGTCGAACACCTCACGCATACGTGCACTTTGCCCAACAACATACTGAAAATGGTATTTGTCGCTTTTCTCTCGACGCAATTGGCGCAGTTCACGATACATTGCACTGGTCGCCAGACTTCGTTGGACCACTAGTAATAGTTCAGTGAGATCAAAGCCCTTAATCAGATAGTCGGACGCCCCCAGTTTCATCGCCGCTACTGCCGTTTCTACATCTCCGTAGGCAGTTAACATAATTACTGGCAGATCAGGATCGGTTTCGCGCAATTCCTTCAGGATCTCAAGTCCGCTCCTTTTTGGCAGGCGTACATCCAGTAGAAGCAAATCAATCGTATTTTTCTGTAGTTCAAGCAAACCCGCCTCTCCATCGGCTGCCGCAGAGACTTCGTAGCCATGCTTGCCGAGATAGCGAGCCAATTGATATGGCAGATGAGGTTCATCATCAATAATCAGAATCGCCAGACTCACAACTTCTTCCCCCCACAGTTCTGAAAGTCAAGTATCACCAGCTAGAAAGTCCAGGCCAGGGCTTCGCGAAAGTCGCTTCTTTCCCGCCCACTCTTTTTGGATGGACGGTGGCAGCGCGGTCGCGCTCCCACCGTCCATCTTGTTCTCCCGGGGAGAGGATTGGCCATTGCTGAGCCGTAACTTTTGCGAAACCCTGGCGAGAAAGCTCTGGACTGCCCAAAAGGTACCTCCCCACAGCTTATACTGAAGCATTGCGACATTAAGAAGTATTCAACGGCAAGCGCACTGAAACAGTCGTGCCATAGCCAAGCCTGCTCTCAACTAGAATGTATCCATGATGATCCTCCACTAAACGTCGAGTAATCGGTAGCCCCAGGCCAATACCATGAGCTTTCGTCGTATAGAATGGCTGGAAAATGCGATCCAGATCTTTCTGAGCAATGCCAGAACCAGTATCGCTGACCGCAAACTCCAGCCACTTTTGTTTTTCCATCTGTATATCTATAACCTGCTCTTGCTTAGCCTGTTCTCTCTCCGTCAACTCATACCGCTCTGCTGCTCCCTCTTCCGGTGAGTTGAAGTGGGTTGAGGCTAATGGAGGTGAAAAGCAGATCTGTGAATTTGTTCCGCTTGTCGCACGCGGAGACTCCACAACGTGGCAGGAGATAGAGAGAATGCCCCCATCGGGCATGGCCTGCAAGGCGTTTAAGAAAAGGTTGAGCAGTACTTGCTCCATCTGGACGACATCGACATTGACAGAAGGTGGTTCCTGAAAGAAGCGCGAGACAGTGACTCCATTCTCAGAGCACTGTGGTTTAAGTAGATGCAGGAGTCTTTCACTTAACTCAGCAAAATTGCAAGCAACCGGGTGTATCTGACGTGAACGAGCAAAGAGAAGCAGGTCATGCACAATATTGTTCAACCGCTCAACCTCTTTGAGTACAACAGAGATAGCTTCTTGAGTACCCTGGTCTGCCTGAGAAGGGGTATCGCTCTCCAGATCAGCCAGCAGCATCTGCATAGAGGTCTTAATCGAGGCCAGTGGATTGCGCACCTCATGAGCAACGCTGGCCGACATCTCGCCTAACGAGGCCAGACGGTCCAGACGACGTTTCTCTTCCTCCAGGTGGCGCATACTTGTCATATCGACAAAAGTTGCGAGCGCTCCTATCTGATGGCTACGATCGTCATGTAATGGCATAAGTGTGACATCCAGAGCGATGTCCTGACCCTGGCGACCGGTGGTCAACAGAGTCTCGTGCTGCGACTTGCCTGTTCTTTGGACTTCTTCTAGATTTCGCAACGCAAGAATTTTGTGAATTGGCTGATCCATGACCTCACGAGGATGATAGCCTAGCACTGTCTCTGCCGCCCGATTAAAGGTCGTGATATGACCACGAGTATCGACTGTAATCAGACCGCTGGGAATACCCTCTAAGATCAACTCTTTGAGTCGCTGATCATCGAGTACCTGACGCAGGAGACGACGCGCTTCATGGCGTGCATCAACCACGTCCTCCATCAACAGGATGTTTTCCAGTACCGTGCTGGCCTGATTTGCGAGGATTTGGAAGAGAACGAGTTCCTCGCGGCGCAACTTCCAGGGTGTATAATAAGCTCCCGCGACAACTCCCAGGAGTACGGTGCCCTGGCTATCGCTCTCGCGTGCGAGGTACGAGGCAAATGGTGATGTGCTCTCATTCGCACGATTTCCCTTCCGTGTACCCAGCAGTGGAAGAGCAAAGAAGGTCTTGATGAGCGGAGAGAGGCTCATATACTCACCTTCCTGGAAATCACCATTCCGCTCAATGATCAGGGGTTCATAGTGCTTATTTGCTTGCCAGCGCTGCAAGAGCAAGGTGCACAACTCTGGTGGTAGCCAATCAATCTCATCAACAGTTAAATCAGGAGTAAGTACATCGCAGAGATCGATGGGAGAGATCTCTTTTGTGCGCTGAATAACTATGCGGTATACGCGGTCGCGTTCGTGCAACGAGCAGTTGATCTGACTTGTGATGCCATTGAGGAGTGAGAGTTCGTGAATGCGCTCACGATCCCGTTCGAGCAGCCGCGTATTCTCCAGCAGCATAGCCACCACGTTAGCCGCCATAGCCACCATTGGGACTTCCTCAGGTAGCCAGTCTTGAATCAGGAACGGCTCTGCCTGCCCTGCATTTTCAGAAAATGTAGCCGCGGTGAGACCTCGAATCGCTGTGAGCGCACCAATGGCACGTTGACGATAGATCAGAGGTGCTGAGACGAGAGCGCCGCTGTTTCTGGTCAGAGGAGCGCACACGGGCCGTCGTGTTAGCCATGCCCTGGATTCGGGAGTACCACTGTGTAGTTCGATCGGGTTAATATGAGCCACCGCCAGCAATGTAGAAGACCAGCCAGGCTGATCGGCAAAACTGCCAGAAGCAAATTGAAGCGTCTCACCCATGAGTTGATACAATAAGACACAGCGGCACTTTAACAGGACTGCCAGCCGCCTGGGAAGGTTATCACGCAGGGTACGATAGTCTGTAACGGTGCTGAACTCACCTAGAAGCGCCTCTACAATTGTAGTCGCGTCCAGATGATCAGTATAGTGCTCCACTCCCATCATCGCAAACCCCTTGCCGAAAAAAACGCGTTACAAGGATCATCCGCGTTGGACTATACACGAACGCTTGCCTTCTATGTCTGACTTGCAGATACCTATGCCCCGCAGAAATCACGGGGACCTTCAAATCCGGCGTTCTGTAAATAGCGAGAAGATATGTTTCATTCCCAATTTTTCTGGGAAGCCTTCTGTGTGTTCTCTACTATACCATGTCTCTTTCAACTTTGCATGCTCAGCAATAAGCGACACAAAAGAGATCTTAAAAGTTGCCTTTCTGCGTCTTGCAAAGCCGCTCCTCCCTCTGTCGCTTGTGGCGACAGAGAAGAACAAGAGTAACTGATGTGTGTTG
>DAOTTL010000322.1:0-3448 GCA_034438135.1 Ktedonobacteraceae bacterium
GCTGTTCCCCCAAAGAGAGAAGGTATCAGGCGCTACGCTGCAAAATCTCAGTCTCACACACATCATGTACAGCCACCCGGCCCACCAGAACAGTACTGAAGAGTTCGATCAAAGCACAACAGATATGATTCTCAATAATCGCCTCCAGGGTATCCAGGGTCTTTGTCTGTAACTGAACAGCTTCGGTGGCACAGACAGCGTGCACCTGGAGACGGCACAGAGAGGAGCGGCTCGTCGTAAACGGAAGATAGGTCACTTTTACTCCATCGATAACTACGGTTCCAAAGATATCCAGAAGAATTAAAGCTACCAGATCCTCAATTATCAGTTCTGTATTCTCCACATCCCCGGGAAGCACTTCAGAATAACCCCCAAGACAGAGAACATTCATGAGCACTTGATACATCCTATGGTCCTTTCATGGGCGACTTACAGCAATCTGCCTCGCTTTTCCCCAGAAAACCATCGCGGGCAAAATGCTCATCTCACTCAATTCACGCAGGTGTCTTCTCTAGAGAAGGTCGTGCTTTTTCTTCTCAGGAGAAGAACTGCCAGAGTGAATACACGGAATGAGCTATTTCACAACAATGCGATGGAGCAGATGGCATTGCCAGAAGATCTTAGCAGAGTGGCAACCTCTGACTAACAACAGTGGCAGTGTGTGTTGTTGCCCCCTCTATATACAATGTCGTATAAAAGGGCCAGATCTAAAATAGAGAGAGAGACCGGAGAGGAAAAGCAACAATGCCACTTTTCCCTCTCTGGTCTCTCCCCCTATTGCGCCGTTCATTTACGATGCCCTTTTACGGCTGAAGACAATACTGTTGGGCAATCTCTTCATAGATGCGCAGACGATTTTCATGTCCATAGACAAACGTTGTCAATAACAGTTCATCTGCTCCTGTGACAAATACAATCTGATCCAGTTGTTCTCTAACCTGTTCAGCGGTCCCCATGATACACTGGGCCGAGGCAACATGAGTTTGAGCTTCCTCCAATGGGGTATAGTGATAAGCCAGTGCCTCCTGGGGACTTGGAATAGGTCCGGGACTCTGGCTATATAAACGTACCCAGGAGAGCATCATTGGTGCGCTTATCTCTTCCAACTCTCGCTCAGTCGCGGCGCACATAACTGTCACTGAAATGATAGTAGCTGGCTGCTTTAACTCCTCTGAGGGTTGAAATGTGTCCTGATAGAGCTTGACTGCGTACTCTGTTCCCGAAGGGTTGATATGATGGGCATAGACGAACCCCCTTCCTCGTCTGGCCGCATTCTGCGCACCATACTCGCTTGACCCAAGTAACCAGACAGGAGGAAGTGGCACATCAGTAGGAGTTGCCCGAACGGAGTGAAAAGGGTGATTCTCTGAGAGATTGTCAGAAGCAAATCCAAATAAATCGGTCAGTTGATCAGAAAAGTCATTCGTCAAAGTTCTTGAGCGACGAAGCGCCTGCGTGGTCAACGGGTCAGTACCAAAGGCACGCCCAATACCTAGATCAATACGTCCCGGAAATAACGCATGCAGTGTACGAAATGTCTCAACTATCTTCAGTGAAGAATAGTGAGGCAGCATGATGCCCCCTGAACCAACACGAATATGTGTTGTAATCTGCGCAACTTGCCCAATCATGATCTCTGGACAGGCACTAACCATGGTGGAAACATTATGGTGCTCCCCTAGCCAGAAACGCTTGTAGCCAAGTCGCTCTGCATGTCGCCCAAGCTCAATAGTATTGCGCAAAGCCTGAGTACTGGTTTGACCCGTATCAATGGGCGAGAGATCGAGTACAGAAAGAGGAATGGACATGATCTCCGTGATCCTTTCTCATAAGTAGGGCTTATTTAGCTGATTATAACACTCTACCTAAAATTATACTCTAGAAGAGTACTATTACTCATGAGATTGTACTGATTAAAAATGCATCTCAAGCCTAACAAAATATGAGTCAGCTCTCTTTCATGCGGCTAGCAAAACCGCCCCTCCTCGAAACAAAGGAAATGGCTGATTTTGGAAGCAGCTTTGTTGCTTCCAAAATCAGCCATTTCTCGCCAAAAAATCTGGCAGAGTCCCTTCTGGTTAGGTATACTAATAAGAAAAGGAAGCGTTCAAATGTTCAGCGTATGCTAGACTTGAGGAACTATGGAACCTCTTTCCTATTGGCAACAAACAGCAGCTTCTCGAACCCTCGCAGCTACCTTGCCACCATCTTCTGAAATCGTTGTCGTTGGAGGAGGGTTCCTCGGCATAGCGACCGCCTATTGGATTGCGCGAACAGGTCGTCCAGTGGTACTTCTGGAGCGAGAATCTCTTGTGATTGGAGCAACTGGGCGCAATGGAGGTCTGGTTGGATGGGGGACTGCCGAATCATACTCAAGGGCTATTGCACGGTTCGGATATGAGACTGCGCTACATATTTTGACCCTCACACGTGAGAACCGCCTCCTGTTACATCAGCTTATTACGGAGGAGGCTATTGATTGTGATTACCAAGAGGGTTATCTCCGACTTTTGCTCACAAATGCTGAGAAGGAGAGTTGCGTGGAGAACAAGCGTGTCCTGGATCGAGAGGGTATCTCTACTATCCTGCTCGATCGAGAGCAGGTCCAGGAACTCATTGCCCTGGAACTTGGTCCCGACATTATAGGTGGCTTATTGGTTCCAGAAACAGCTCGGGTACATTCTGTTCGGCTTGTGCAAGGCATAGCAGAAGCGGCACAACGTTACGGCCTTCGTATAGTTCAGGCAGAGGTTCATCGCCTGGAAGAGGATGGGTCAGGGGTTCGTCTGAAAACAAACCAGGGCAATATTCGAGCTGATGCAGTTGTGCTGGCTCTCAATGCCTGGACCTCTCTACTGCTTCCAGCACTCAAAAATATCATTACCCCCATTCGAGGTCAGATGCTCGCTTACGCAGGTCTGCCCCCACTCTTCAATCACGGTATGGGGGCAGCGGTAACAAATATGGGCGAATACTGGCAACAAACCTCCGATGGCACTGTTATCCTGGGTGGATGCCGCTCCGCTGCCCCAGAATATGATGCCGGTATTCTTAGCAACGAACCAACTACAGAGGTACAACAGGCCCTGGACCAGATCTTTCCACTCCTCTTTCCTCAAATTGCGGACCAGCTTCAGGTTATCCAGCGTTGGGCTGGTGTTATGGCCTTTACGCCTGATCTCCTCCCTATTGTTGATCGGGTGGCGAATTTACCTGGTAGCTGGTTTGTCGGTGGCTTCTGTGGACATGGAATGCCATACGGACTACGACTGGGACAATTACTGGCGGAAGCGGTGACTCAGGGCACGCACCCCTCCCCTCTCCTTCCCTTTCAACTCACTCGCCCCACCCTGCCAAATTAGGAAGAATTAGCGAGCGTGTTTATTATGAATCATCCCTCGTAACTACTCATGTGCCCTGCTGAAACCGCCCCACCCCACAGAGGAAA
>DAOTTL010000323.1:0-3969 GCA_034438135.1 Ktedonobacteraceae bacterium
TGGAAATGGGGTGGGGTGGCCTGCCAGGCTGATGCAGCAGATCGGCAAGAAACCTGGGGGGTAGATGCTGGTCAGAACTGGAAGCATGCCCTATAATATGAAAAGTTCATCACAATCTGGGCAGGAGCAGGAAAAGTATCATGTCTCAAAAGCCATCTGGCAAGGGCAGACTCGCCTCACTCTCACCGACGGCACGCACAGTTCTTGGCATAGTTGTAATTGCCATTGTCATCGTTCTGGGGGTCAAATATGGTCCACACTATGCCGACAGTAATACTGCCACAGGAGATGCGCCCCCCCCAACTGTTACGGTGACCAGTTTACAAGGAGCACTCTCTCTCAATCGCAGTATGGTCTATCGGGGTGTAACTATTACTGTGACAAGTGTGGAGCAGGCCGGCTTGTTCTCTGATGATGGGAAGAGTGCTTATGCTCATGTAAAAAACATCATACGTCTCCATCTCCATGTAGCTGCTCCCTCAAATCAGAGTACGGCCATAGGCATTGATTATAGTAATTCTGCTGTCCTATTGCTAGCTGATGGAACTGTGCTTAAGACTGGTCTTGCTCAAATTTCGCCTGATGTGGTTCCTGGACAGAATGAGGATGGTTTTATCGATTTCTGGAATAATACCCCTCTAAGACTCTCAACCCTGACATTTGTGATTGGAGAGAGTTCGCTTGCTTTCGCTCAATAGTACCTCCTACCCACATCCCTTGACGGAGTGGCTTCATCCTTTTACACTTACACCTTGTAGGTTGCTATGCACCGTGTATGTTGTTCAGGCACAGTGCAAGGAAAAAGAGGGATGAAAAACGGTTTAGCCTTAGAAAAAGAAGAAATACATCGATACATAGGTTCCTGGCAATTCTTCGTTGCTCTGGCTCTGATTGTATCGTTGCTATCTTTTGCTTTCTCTTTCGACGTGTCCACCGTTTCAGCGCGTGTTGTGATCCCGAATAGTGTAAGTATCAGTCCGTCCCAGGGACCTGTGGGGACGATGATTAGCGTGAGTGGTTCAGGTATGTATTCCTCCGATGGAACGCGGTTTCAACTCGGGTATCTGCCGCCTGCCCATGGGTGTACGCTGATCCCAGGTTCTCAGTCAGTGACGGTTGAGAACCATGGTTTTAATGGATCGTTTCAATGGCCAATGACTGCTACAGGTAACTTTGGTGTCTGTCTCATGGGTGACAATAATGTTACGTTCCAGGTAGCAACTTACAACGTTCTGTCCGCCAGTCCTGCTCAGATAGCTGTGTCACCTGAGACTCTTAATGCGGGCACAAAAGCAAAGGTGACTGGAACGAGTTTTTTACCCGGTGGAACTGCCGTGAGTTTAACCTGGAAGAGTGTGGACAATGGTCAATCTTTCTCTCTTGGTACAGTAACCTCTGATGCATCCGGGAAGATCTCGCAGACTTTTACCGTGGCTGCTCAATCGAGTACCGGTTCATATATGATCGATGCTGTTACGACTGGGACGCCGCCTGCTGCTCTAACTGCTTCTACTCATTTCCATGTCAATGGTGTGAGTATTGTCTCTGTTTCGACTCCCACCGTTCCCAGCATTGTGGCTACAACTGATCCTTCACCAACGGCGAGCAGTCGTCCAGTTGTTACTGCTACTGCTCCTTTGCAGTCCGTGAAGAATCAGCCAGCGAGTCCTGCTCGAACGGCGTCTACTGAAGTTGATCCGGTTGGGAAAATCAGTCCGCTTATTATAGCAATTACGGCGACTGGTTTCGTTTTAATTCTCATCGTGCTCATTGCAGGTGTTTTGCTTGTGCGTCGTCATCGTGCTTTGTTGGTAACTGCCACCAAAACAACTGTCTGGCCTGATGAGAGAGACGTAATTGCCGGCGATGTATTTTTGTCTGAGCCGGCTTATGCAGCAACACCTACGGTATTTCCTACTTATTCAGATCCTGGGGGGAAGGATTCTGATAAAGTTCCTGCTGGAAATCAAAGTGCTGAGATGTTTTCACTTGATCCAACATTGGTCGAGGCTATTCGTGAGGCCCAGGTAAGCCTCTTTGCTATGCCCAGACCACCTGTTGAGGATAAAGTTCCTTCTTAATTCTCTATTGGTGGAGATATATAGTGGGGTAGTGATAGGTATATTTCGCAAAATGACCCATTATTCCTGCTTTGCTCTATTTTTATGCTTGTGGGAAGCTCTACTAAATGCAATAGCCTGAATAAAGCTAACAAAAAGCGCGACAGTCTGTGGGTCAGCCGAGGAGTAATTTCATGACGAAAGAGAATAGCGTTGAGCCAGATCGAGAGTGTCGGTCTGGTCTTTTAGCTCGCAAAAGAGTGCGCGAGAATGATGGACAGCTTATCCCAGGCTTCCGGAATGCTGCGCGTATCTTTGTGAGTGCGCTGGCACTTGCTCTACTGCTTATTTCGGCTGTAAGTTCTTTTGTAGTAGTAGGAATGTCGCATGCGAACGTAAGCAGTCTGTTTCTTGCAAACGAAACTGCAACAACTTTTGCTACCTGTGATGCTTCTCCAACTGCAACTATAGTGCCCACGTCAGTTCCTACCTCTCCGCCTTCAGTTGCTCCTCCCGTTGTACCAGTAACTCCAACTGCTGTACCAACAAAGAAACCCACTCCACGTCCCACTCCACGTCCTACTCCAACGGCTACGCCAGTGACTCCAACACCTACTCCAACGGCTACACCAGTGACTCCAACACCTACCGCGACAGATACAACAGTGACTCCAACGTCAGAGCCTATACCGACTGGGACGGCTTCTGAAACTGTACAGGTACTCAGCTATGCTGTGGACTGTTCGCCAACGGCTGTTGTCACACAGCCACCTGCGCTTACGCCAACGAGCCAGGCTGTTCTTCCCTCAGCCGCAAATGCGCATCACTCCACTCCTGACCAGTCGAACGGCGGTGGCTCTAAGACGGGATTTATAGTTGGATTGGCCTCTGTGCTGCTACTCTTCATCCTCGCAGGTGGTTGGTATCTTTTCCGCCGTTCACTGCTACCTAAGGATGAGACAAATTTACCGCCAAGTGGTGCAAGTCCCTGGTCTCGTACCAGAGTGTCCAATGTCAATAGCCTTTCTGGTGCGAATGGAGCCGCTGCCCCGATGGCGGCAACAGCGAATGCTGCGAATGCTACCCCCCCACCTTTTCATCCTTCTAATCCCAGTTCTGTTCCCAACCCGGTAGGGTATCAACAGATGAGCAATGCAACGATGCCGGGTCCGCAGGGGTATGGGGCGCTGAACAGCGGTCCTATGATCGTTTCGAACAGACCACAATACTCAAATGGGGCGAATATGCAGCGGGGTCCTATTCCTACTCCTAACGGTTTTTCGTCGAGTGGACAGAGGTTTGATTCTGGCGATAATGGGTTTAATTCATCGCCCTCACTGGCTAAAGGTGGTCTTCCAGTGACTGGTCCCCTGTCAATGAACTATACTGGACCTGGTAATAATGCAGGCCGTTTTTCAGAGAGTCCCAGAATGGCTCCACAGAATTTTCCGCAGAACGATGCTAGCATGATCCCTCCTGGAAGTGGAGCTTTCCCAATTGTTCCAGCAAATAATGGTTTTGCGCCTGCCAGTAGTGCTTTCAATGCTATGTACGGTTTGCCAGATGATCCTTTTGCGGGCGTGCAGGATAGACCTCCTCACTGGCTGGATGAAGCCGCTTTGAATGGTCGTCGGACTGGAAACCCTGGAAGTCCTCCGCCAGAAGCTCCTCGCGGTTTTACCTCTGGTAGATCAATGCCACCAGACAATTATCAGACGGATTTTGTACGCCGTTACAGTAATCAGAGTCCGGTTGTTCGGCGAGAGTCCCGACCTTTGCCCCCGCTCCCACCTGGCAGTTCATCCAGCTAAGGCAGGGGATAGATAGGGCTTCTCTATGAGTCATCCCTCATTTTTGTAAAATGAGCAAACGCTCTTGCTGGCGGTGCAGCTGCCAGCTTTTCAAGGAG
>DAOTTL010000324.1:0-10815 GCA_034438135.1 Ktedonobacteraceae bacterium
AGGGCTCGTAGCCTCGCACGCACAAACCCATCGGAAGGGTTCCATAGAAGGTACTATGTCCGATAATATGAGTATATATGAACAAGACGCACAGGCTTTGGACGCTTATTCGCACTCCGTAACTACTGCGGCGGAACGCGTAGGGCCAACAGTTGTGCGTATCGATATTGAGCGCGAGGGTGGCCGCTATCGCGGCTACGGACGTGATTCTGGCGGTCTGGGTTCTGGGTTCATCTTTGCCTCAGATGGCCAGATTCTGACCAATGCCCATGTTGTTTCTCAGGCCAGGCGTATCCGGGTGACACTTGCTGATGGGCGCGAGTTTGATGCTGGCCTGGTAGGAGCTGATTCTGAAGTTGATATAGCTGTTGTACGAGTGGGAGCCGACCATCTGCCGGTGGCAGAGATGAGTCGTCAGGCGTTGAAAGTGGGACAACTGGTTATTGCGGTTGGAAACCCCTATGGACTGAACTGGACGGTGACAGCTGGTGTAGTGAGTGCCCTCAAGCGAACTCTTGATGCTCCAGGTATCCGCAAGATGACCAATTTGATTCAGACAGATACCTCCATCAATCCTGGTAACTCCGGCGGTCCTCTGGTTGACAGTCAGGGACGGGTCGTGGGTATTACCACAGCAATGATGCCGATGGCTCAAGGTCTGGGTTTCTCCGTTCCCCTGGATACAGTCAAGTCTGCTCTGGCCCGCATTAACCAGCACCGTACTCCTGAAGGACCTCCCTCCGTCTCTCTGGGCGTTGGTGGTATGCGTGTCCGACTTGACGAACAGATGCGCCAGAAGCTGAATCTGACTCAGCAAAGTGGCATGGAGTTACTGGAGATTCGACCAGACGGTCCAGCCGATCAAGCCGAACTAAAACGCATGGATATTATTATTGGTGCTGCGAACGATATCGTGACCGAACCGCGTGATTTACAGCTTATCGTGCGTCGGCACAAAATAGGGCAGCAAATTGTCATTAGTTTTCTGAGGGGAGGAAAACAGCGTAAGGTCACCGCCGTGCTCTAGATATGGCTTGCCGGCTCCTTCGCCAAATTACATTTCTGAATACCGGATTTTATATTTGATTGAGTCTTTCGTCTCTATAAATGGAAGCGGATGAAAACGATAAAAGGGACTCAGTCAAGAAGAAAAGCTCGGGACCAGAAAATCTGGCGAAGGAGAAAAACAATGGCAACGATGATAGCTCTATTCTCAGTAGTAACGGTTGGTATACTACTTTATGTTGGGTATCGCATAAGCCTGTATCTTTACTCGCATGGTGCGGTAGTGAGTCAGGTATCTTCCCTTAGGATGAACCAGGAAGCTGTTCAGATCCATCCAGGGCAAGAGTTAAGCATGGAGGCCCGTGACTATGGGCTGCGTTACGCGCGTGTTGGCCTTATGATCGTTATCCTCCCCATGCTTCTGGTAGTCGTTTGTGTCGTAACCATACTCATGATGATGGTGCTCTAAGCGAACAACCAGTCCAGAGTTGGTCCTCTTGCATGTGAAAAGAACGACCCGTAGAAGGTGTGTACGGGTCGTTCTCTTGTCTTTTTCTGTAACTACTCAGGTACCCTCTGCTCGCCGCCTCAGGCGGCGAGCAGAGGGTACCTGAGTAGTTACGACTATTCTTCTTTGAGAAATTGACCGATCTCAGAGAGTGCTGCCATTGCGCGGCAGGTAATCTCGATTGATTCATAATAAGGTATGCCTTCCTCACGCAGGATCTTCAGCGCGGGGATATCCTGACGAGCATAGATTGTCTGCACCAGGATTGGTTTTTCATATTCGCGCACCAGGCGTCCCAGTTCGCTGGCGGCAGCCTCTTCCCGAGGACCAAAGTCCTCTGAGAGCAGTGAGCGATAGCCACCCAGCAAGCCCGTGATAATGACGCCATCTACCTCAGGATCTCGTAGACAAACCTCGGCGAGCCAGGCAAAGGAGAGAGGATCTTCGTCGGCTGCTCCTGCCACATCGATGGGATTGGTAGCAGTGGCGCGAGCAGGCATGAGTTTGCGCAGTGCTTGCTGAGTTGTTTCTTGTAAGATAGGAATCGTCAATCCGGTACGTACGGCAGCGTCTCCACTGGCTACTCCACTGCCGCCGCCGTCGCTGACAATCGCGATACGCGTACCGCCAGCGGGTGTGGGGGGTTGGGTTGCCAGCGCCTGAGCAACTGGAAAGAGTTCGTCCGAGCGCAGCACGCGAACTACTCCACTTCCCTGTAGACCTGCGTCATAATCCGGGCGAGTATGAGTGATGGTACCTGTATGTGCCAGCGAGGCACGCACTCCAACCTCGGTTGCTCCACTGAGAAAGATCACCACCGGTTTGTACTTGTTAAGGGAGCGCATCTCTTGAGTGACCTCTTTGAGTGCTCTCTCGTCGATATTCTCAATGTAGGAGGCGATGACCCTGGTAGCGGAATCATTGGCCAGATAGTGGATATACTCTGGCAATTTGACATCAGCCGCATTCCCTACGCTTAGAAAAGTATTGAAGCCCAGACCATCGAGGTGGGCCTGGGCATAGAAATACATCCCCAGGTTGCCGCTTTGTGAGATCAATCCGATCGGACCTATAGGGAGAGGGAAGACCATGCCCAGAGCGTTGAGTCTGGAGCCATGGACATAAATACCCATGCAGTTACTTCCAATAACCCTAATGCCATGTGCGCGGCAACGCATCACAATCTCCTCCTCGCGCCGCCGACCTTCGGGTCCAGTCTCACTAAAACCGGCAGTGATAATGACAATACCCTTCACACCCCTGTCAATACAGTCATCAACCGAATTTTCGACATAATTAAAAGAGGTTGCAATGATTGCCAGATCAACAGAACCAGGCACATCGCGCAGACTTGCATAGGTCTGGCGACCGAGTACTTCTGGTACAGAGGGGTTGATAAGATAAATATCACCGGGGAAACCCCCGGCGATCAACTGTTTAGCTGCTACATTGCCCCATTTATGTGAGGCACGCGATGCGCCTAAAATGGCCACAGAACGAGGATGGAGTACATCCTCAAGCGAATAAGGCGGGACATTCATGTATTATCCTCATCGTTATCGAATTTTTGCTGTTTATGTTCGCGTTCTTTCCGCAGCAGTTCCTCTACACTGCGAATGAGCGAATCCGCGCTTGGCAAGGGACCAGTGCTTGGGGGGCGGTCAGCATGAAGAATCACATCGTTCTCGTCCAATTCATCTTCATTCTCCTCACTTCCATCGTCCTCGTCATCTTCGTCATCTTCGTCATCTTCGTCATCTGCCTGCTCCTCTAATTTGCGCACATAGGCGCTGGCCTCAGGGTCGCGTGCGACAAGCAGTGTGATGCGCTCATCGAAGTGTACCGCATCTAACTGAATATCCTGAAGATCCAGGTCGGTGCCCAGAAACGTATTGAGATAAGTCAGCAGGGCTGCCGCAACCTTGATATTTGGTGTAGCAGCCAGATAGTGAGGTACTGCGGCCCAGATGCTGGCATTGGGGATGTTGGCCTGCTTGAACGTATCCTGAAGCACACCAACGATACCGGTGGGGCCTTCGTAGCGAGAATCGCGAATGTCCAGTTCGGTCAATCTCTCAACCAACTCGGGGTTCGAGGCAAAGCCAGAGATTGGTACGCTGGCCGAATGTGGAATATTGGCCAAAAAAGCACCTATCAATAGCACCTCTGTAATGTGCAGGTGCTGGCAGACTGCCAGAAATTCTCGCGTGAACGTTTTCCAGAGCAATTGTGGTTCAGGTCCAAGATAAAGCACAATATCGTGATCCAGGCTCTTATCAGTATAAGCAAAGAAAGTGCCGTCAGGCCAGTTTAATTTACGTAATGTTCCCCTGGAAAACTGGATGATTGGACGTGTCTCTGTGAAGATCACAAACTCTTCTCCATCGACTTTTGCGAGGCGGGAGGGCTTCCAGCGGTCGATGAGAAACTTCACAGTCGTGGTTGCTGCATCTGCGGCGTCATTCCATCCTCCAAATGCCGCTACGAGGACCGGGTTACGCAACTCTGGTTCTTGCAGATACTCTATAAATGCCATAGTAAAACCTCTACCTTTGCCTGATCATCATGTACGTTGCTCTCTCAAGAGGGTTGTTACTATTTTATCATGCCTGAAAAGAGAGGTTTGCGCACGAGAAATTGAGTGCGAATAGATCATAAGTGTCAAGTGACCCTACAGCTAAAGCCGGGGGCTTGTCCCTGACTCGTGGGAATCGAGACGAAAGGCCGCTTGACTGGGCGACCCACTGACAAAGGATGTACCGATGCCAGCAAGAGACGAGACATATTTCTCTCGAATATTCTGGGATGCGTTGAGATCTGCATTGAGGCAATATCCACATTGACGACAGAGGAAGAGACTTTGAGAACGACGATTATTGCGTGCTTGATACCCGCAACGGCTACAAGTCTGACTGGTATGACGAGGGTCAACCTTGACCACCCGGATACCTTTGGCCTGAGCTTTGTAGAACACGAACGTCTGAAACTGTGCAAAGCTCCAACTATGGAGGCGTTGTTGTGTTTCCGTATGCTTCTTCAGCATGGTCCGAGAGGGAAGAGCCGTCAAATTCTCAAGAACGATGGTACTACCATCAGGTGTTCGTTGAACGATGCGCTTGCTCAACACATGGTCGTGGTCTCTCCGTTGGCGCAACAGTTTGCCATTCAGCTTACGCAGATGTCTGCGTGCAGATCTGGTGCCTTTTGCCTGAAGTTTGCGACTAAGACGGAACACACGCCGCTCCTGTTCTTTCCAGCGACGTTCTCCAAGAAATTGTTTGGTAGAAGTGACGGCAGGACGGTTCAATCCCAGATCGATGCCCACCACTTCCTCTGTGGGTGTGATTGTAGGCTCGGGAAGAGAAACAACAATGTGCAAGGTAAATGTGCCTTGCCGATAACGCAGATCAGCGCTGCCTACGTTGCCGCGCTGATACTTCTGTGCATAAGTGGGGACAACAAACGGGATCTCAATTCGGCCCGCCACGCTGGCGAGGCTACAGGTCAACGTTTCCCACTTGACCCAGTAGGAGCGTTGATCGTAGCAGATGGGCCACGATTGACTGTATGGCATGCCTGTTTGAGGCTTGTTCTTCAGACGAGTCAATGCCGTTTTGACGGTTTCAGTAGCCCTGACACGAGCGGCACACACCAGTTGAGCAGGCAAAGCAGGATACATAGCACGCAATCCATAGTAGGTTTGCTTATGCAGTTCCACCCCATTGCTACATTTGCTGGTAAACCCAAGTTGAACTACAGCATTGAAGCACGCCGTATGCTGGTACAACGTGCGATGCAAGATCTGTATCTGTTCAGATGTGGGTTTCAATTGCACCACGATTGTTCTGTCCATGTCTGCAATATCTCATATGGACATAGTTTTGTCAACACGACAAAGAAAACACTCCCAGGGTTATTTCATTCTCCGAAAGCCAAAAGCTTTCGAAGAATAAAATAACCCTGGAAAACACCCTATCTACTCTTTTTTATAATGGGGCGAGGTGGCCTGCCAGGCAGGCCAGACTCATAAATCCTGGCAGGGACCAGCCAGATCTGTTGCTCAATCTGATATTTCTGGCTTATGATACATAGAGAAGAGTGTGAATAAGCTAGTGCGAGAGGAAACATAGTTCCATGACAACAAATGCGCAAGAACAGCGAGTAATGACAGCACTTCCGCCAGGACCTCGTCATCTTCCCTATATCGGCAATTTGCTCTCATTACGTCAGGATCCCCTGAACTTCCTGCGGCGTTTAGAGAGAATGTATGGCAATATGGCCACAATCTATGTCGGAAAAAATCCGGCTGTTCTACTCTTTCGGCCAGAGTATGTGCGCTATATTCTGGTGGAGCATCCACGTGATTTTACCAATCAAGGTGTCCTTCAGGATGCCAACGGCTCTGACGGTGGATTTGCGAGTGAGGGCTTGCTGACCATTGATGGGAACAGTCATCGCCAGCAGCGCCACGCAGTCCAACCCGCTTTTCATAAGAAGCGGGTTGAGGGATACAACACGATCATTCAGCAATACACTCAGGATTTGCTCAAGACCTGGCAATCAGGTGATACCGTCGATCTCTCACGAGATATGCAGGCTTTAACGTTGCGTATTATTAGTAAATGTCTCTTCAGCGTGGATCTCTCTTCGCAACTTGCCCAAATCGGCGAGGCTTTCAATGGGATCATTGGAAGTTCGACGAGTATGGCTGAAGATCTTCTTAATATTCATATCGACAATCCTGTGACTGGTTATGGGAAGCGTATGGCTGCTGTACGTCAGCTCGATATGCTTATCTATACATTGATAGCTCAGCGTCGGGGTGATGAGCACGAGTCTGATGACGTTCTCTCGATGTTATTGTCGGCCAATAGTGGTGATGAGTTGGAACCGCAGTTGTCTGATAAACAGATTCATGATCACCTGGTAACTTTTCTTGCCGCGGGGCATGAGACGACGGCACTCTCGCTTGTCTGGTCCTTTTACCTGTTAGCACAACATCCCGAGGTGCGGACGCGTTTGCAAAATGAGTTGCGTACCGTGTTCGGTGATCGTGAGATGAACGCGGAGGAGCTTGGCAAGGTTCCGTTGCTCGACTGGGTGCTGAACGAATCAATGCGTCTTTATCCGCCTGCGTGGCTGCAAATGCGTTTCTCTACCAAAGATATAGAGCTGGATGGGGTGATTTTACCAGCTGGCACGATGCTCATCATGAGTCAGTGGATTACGCATCGCTTGCCCGATCTCTGGCAGGATGCCGATACATTTCAGCCGGAGCGCTGGAATCCGGCCAACAAACAATCTATTCCTCCCGGCGCATACTTTCCCTTTGGAGGAGGTCCGCGCACCTGTATCGGTATGCCTCTGGCTCAGCAGGAGGCCAGGATAATACTCGCCACCGTTCTTCAAAACTATACTCCTGAACCGCCTGTGGATTACACTCCCGGTTTTCAGCCGCTGATCACCTTACGTCCCAAAAATCCATTGCGTGTCACTCTGCTGTCTGCCTCGCCCGAAACCTCACCTGATCGCTCGCCACGCTTCATGAGTGGTGACAGAGCTATGGGTCGAAGAAAGCGCGACCGTAAGGGATGTCTGCCCTTCATTCTGAGACTGTTGTTTTCCAGGAGAAGGAGGAAATAGCTGGAAATAGAAGGAAACAGATCAGGGATCGGATCTTCTTGAAAAGCTTTGTCTATCCTGTTCTGTCACTTTCTTTTCACTGTTTCAATATGCTATGCTAACAGCAAAGAGTGACCAGAAGCCCTTTGTCCTTTGCTGAGAAAAGAGTATTTTGAAACGCGGAGAAGAAGGAAGAGAGAAGGAGATACATTGTTTATGTCACGAAAGCAATGGGTTCCCAGGGAGCGCAAGGACACATATGTTTTTGATCCAGAAAATGTTGCCGAGATGGCGCGTCTGGAACTACAGGATCGACTCATCACTGAAGGTATGGGAGGAATTCTTCCTGAATGGGCTAATCGATTACCTGAAGGTACGTCGCGGGTTCTAGACCTCGCTTGCGGACCCGGTGATTGGACCCGGCTGGTAGCCAGTAAGCATCCGCATGTTGAAGTCGTTGGGATCGATATCAGCGAGATCATGATTGCATATGCGCAGATAAAGACACAGGAGGCAGGCCTCAAGAATATCCAGTTTCGAACTGGAAATATCCTGGAGCCGATCAATTATCCTGATCACTCTTTTGATCTGGTCGAAGCGCGATTTGTCGGTGCAGTCCTGCTCAGGGAGAGGTGGGCAGGGTTTCTTGCAGAATGTGTTCGCCTGACGAAACCTGGCGGAAACGTTCGCCTGACGGAGGTTAACGATTTCGGCATCACGAATAGTGAAGCTCAGAGGCAGATGACTCTGTGGGGTACAAAAACTCTTCACATGGGTGGCTATGGCATTTCCACTGTCGAAGATTCGTACATTATCACCCCATACCTGGAGGACCTTCTACACGAGGCCGGTTGCGATGAGACGCATTCGTATTCGTATACCCTGGATTATTCCTATGGAACCAAATTGTATGCCACCCAGTGCCGCAACTATCTGATCCTTATTGAACAGCTTAAAGGTATCTGTGTGCGCCTGGGGATTACAACCGAGCAAGAATTTCAAGCAACCTATGAGAATATGAAGGCCGACTTTGCCTCAGAGAATTTCAAGGGTGATTGGCTTGTTCTCACCGCCAGCGGAAGAAAGCCTCTATGAGTCATGCCTGCTTTTGCAAAAGCAGGCCAAAGGGCTTTCGGCCTGCTATGCAGGCTACCCTACCCCCTTTTCTTAAGAAGTGAGGCGGTTTGGCGGACATTTGCCCGCCAAACCGCCTCACTTCTTCTTTTTTCGGAGGGGAGGGGCAGCTTTTCAAGCCGCAGAAAAATCAGAGAATTACTGTACGAGGCGTGGATAGAGATATGCACCTATACCAACCAGTACAATTGTTACACCACAAAGGACTGCGAAATCTGTAAACAGATTCGTGTAGCCAGTCGTATTTGCAAGCATCAATGTTCGTAGCGCATCGACCACATAGGTCAGGGGATTGATGTGTGCGATAACCTGCAACCAACTGGGCATAATATTGATTGGGTAAATGGCGTTGCTGGCAAAGAACAGCGGCATGGTCAAGACCTGCCCAATGCCCATAACGCGATCACGCGTTTTTAACAGACAGGCGACAATCAACGAAAACGTTGAGAAACAGCCTGCTCCTATGACCACCAGAACCACGACCCCGAGCAGGTTCAGCGGATTGAAATTCAGATGGACTCCCAGAACCAGGGAGAACATGTAGATGATAATTGTTCCAGGGAGTGCGCGAATGCCTGAGGAGAGTGCTTTGCCCATGACAAGCGAGACGCGGGGTGTGGGACTGGCCAGGAACTTGTGGATCACGCCCAGGTCTCGTTCCCAGATGATAGCGATGCCAGCGAAGATGGAGAGAAACAGCACACTCTGCGCCAGGATGCCGGGTGCCAGAAACTCTAGATAACTGATATTGCCAGTGGGAATAGCATGAATGCGCGTGAACGTTTCTCCAAAGACGAGCAGCCAGAGTAATGGTTGAATCGCACGCATAATCAGATCTGTAAAGTCATGTCGGATCTTACGTGCTTCCCACTCTGCGATTGTCCAGGCTTTGCGTAACAACTCACTAAGGCGTGCCGGTGGAGAAACTGGATAGGGTAATGACAGGCTTCCAGCGCTTTTAGCCAAGTCGGCGGGCTGTTCGGCGTGCTCTTGAAGTTTCACGGTAGCTTCCTCCAGATTCCAGGGCGTCCCCCGCATAATAGACGAAAACGTCGTTAAGAGTAGTATTCTCATCACCAACGGCAGCTTTAAGCTCTTCGGGTGTTCCGATGGCTGCGATTTTTCCCCGATGCATAATGCCGATTCGACTACAGAGGCTATCAGCCTCTTCCATCGAGTGGGTGGTAAGAAAAATCGTTATTTTGCTCTCGGCTTTGAGTTGCAGAAGATAATCCCAGATAGCCTGACGTGCAACGGGGTCCAGACCAACCGTTGGCTCATCCAGAAAAAGGACTTCAGGCTTGTGGAGTAGGGCCTGCGCCACCTCCAGGCGACGAATCATGCCGCCTGAATACGTACGAGCCAGTTGTTTGGATGCGTCCGTCAGGCCGACATAGCCCAATACTTCGTGAATGCGCTCTTTGCGCGTCTCGGATGGTACATCATACAATTTAGCAAAGATGAGCAGATTCTCATAGCCGGTTAGATTTCCATCTGCCGAAAGAGCCTGGGGTACGTAACCGATGCTATGTCGGACCTCTGTGGTCTGACGCCGAATATCAAAACCGTTAACGGTCGCCTGGCCTGAGGTGGATGTGAGCAGGGTGGTGAGCATTTTGATGGTTGTGCTCTTCCCGGCTCCATTTGGACCAAGCAGACCAAAAACCTCTCCTCTCTCGATTGCGAAACTAACGTCGTTGACTGCCAGGTGCTCACCAAATTGTTTGACAAGATGGTTGACTTCAATTGTGGCGCTCATACTCTCTCTTTCTTCTATAAATCTTGCGCATCTGTGGCTGCCAGGAGACGAGCGATCAGACCTTGTAATGTCTCTTGCTCGTGCTGTTCCAGTACACTACTGACTGCCCTGGCCAATGCCTCTTGTTTCTTCAGACGCAGATTGTTCATTTGTGCTCTGCCCTGCTCTGTGAGCGCTACGATGACAACTCGTTCGTCGTCAATCTGACGCTCACGCACGACCAGACCAGATTTTTCAAGGCGCTTACATGCTACAGTGGCTGAGCCAGTCGTGATGCCCAGTCCCTGAGCCAATTCACCAGTACTTAGCGGTCCTTTGTCCTGCAAATGACGCAATAACCAGTACTGTTGCGGCGTCATCCCTGATCCTTGCCGTAGCCTTAGCAAACGTGAGAGCGAGAAAAGGTCTTCAACCAGGCTCTCTCGAAGCTCTGCCTCTTCTTTGATCATGCTCTTACCTTTCACTCTCAAGTATTTTGACTGTCAAATATATTATACATTCTTACAGAGAAAAAAACAAATCTATGCTGAAAGATCAAAGATCTTTCAGCAGCTTAGAAAGCAAAATTAGGAGAAATGGATGCATTTCTCCTAAAGATGTGGCGGCGCAGCCGCCAGAAGGAGAGATCTTCACAAAAGAAAATGGTCTGTTTTGTGGGGCTTCTGCCTCACAAAACAGACCATTTTCTTTTGTTCTTCTTTTCACTGGAAGGTGTTGCTTTGTAGCTATGCTGTACTCAGGCTGGTGTAAGGACGGCACTGAAGCTACCCCACCATTTCATCAAGGC
>DAOTTL010000325.1:0-4006 GCA_034438135.1 Ktedonobacteraceae bacterium
GAAGAACCACAAAAGGTGCGTGAAGAACAGATGAAACAGGAAGATCAGACACAGATGCATGAGGAAATGCCGACCGAAGTCCAGCGCATTGCTGAGCTAGAGACCCAACTGGCTCAGGCTAAGCAGGAAGCGGCGGATAACTGGAATAAATACTTGCGTGAACTTGCAGATATGGACAACTTTCGGAAGCGCCAGGATCGTCTCTCATCCGACCGAGTTGCGCGTGAGAAGAAATCGTTGATTCATAAAATGCTGGAAGTCATGGACAACGTTGAGCGTGCCCAGAGCTATCAGGAGAGTATGGACAAGCAGGCGTTATTGCATACAATGCGTATGTTACTCTGGCAGTTAAACGAAGTTTTGCGAGGCGAAGGCCTGATCCCTATTCCTACTTTAGGTGAGAACTTTGATCCATACATTCACGAAGCCATTGAGGCAGTGGAGAACAGTGATCAGCCAGAAGGCACAATTGTAGAAGAAGTGCTTAAAGGATATAAGATGGGTGATGAGATATTGCGTCCGGCGCGTGTGAAAGTGAGTGCCGGCAACAAAAGTCGGTAGAGCTAGAGAGCGCTTAGCATGCAAAATGTGTGAGTTTCATGTTCAATGGTATGCTCGCACAGGGAGAGCCAGGAATGGATTATAAAGATTACTATAAAGTGCTCGGTGTTTCAAGAGAAGCGACCACCGATGACATTAAAAAAGCTTTCCGTAAGCTCGCTCGTAAATATCACCCCGATGTCAATCCTGGCGACAAAAAGGCGGAAGAGAAGTTTAAAGAGATCAATGAGGCCTATGAAGTGCTATCTGATCTTGAGAAACGGAAAAAGTACGATACTCTTGGACCAAACTGGCAAGAACAGTTTGGTCCACAAACCAGTCGGCGTGCATATAACAATGCGTATCGTACATCGTCCCAGACTATGGATTTTGATTCCGGTGGTTTTTCAGATTTTTTTGAAGCTTTGTTTGGGCGTTCGAACATGACTGGCGCAGGGGCGGGTCCTGGAAGTGCTGGGGGTGCCGGTGCGACCGCGATGCGCGGTCAAAATGGTTTTCGTCGCCGTGTGGGAGATAGTATCGAGCAGCCAGTCGAAGTGACAATGCAAGAAGCCTATATGGGTGCGTCTAGAACTTTCAATGTTCAATCGACTGAAGTGTGTCCGACTTGCCATGGTACAGGTGAAGTGGGGAGTCGTCCCTGTACAAACTGTGGGGGGCAGGGCATGGTCACCAGGACCAAGCGTATTCAGATTAAAATCCCTGCTGGCGTAGACAACGGCTCGAAGATTCGCGTCGCGGGCGAGGGTCAGCCGGGCATTGGTGGGGGTCCTCGTGGTGACCTCTTTCTCGTCATCAGTGTAAAAAATGATGACGAATTTGAGCGCAAAGGTGATGATCTCTATACAGATATCGACGTAGATCTCATCGTTGCGATGCTAGGAGGAGAGGTCCCTCTGCCACTGCCTGATGGTCGCAAGCTTGCATTGACTATTCCACCTGAGACTCAGAACGGACGCCTGTTCCGTCTGAGTGGAAGAGGGATGCCGCGTCTACGTGGTGAGGGTACTGGAACGCTTTTTGCCCGTGTCAAAGTGGTGCTTCCGATGCAATTGACCAGCGAAGAGCGCGGTTTGTTTGAGGAACTGGCGCGTGGTCGTGGTCCCCAGGCCGAGGTCCACTCGTAGTCTTGATGCTTTGCTGAGGGAACAGAAGAGCGATTCTTGAAAACGTATGTGAGTGCACAGACCTCTGCATCCAGTCATTTTCATATGTTTGTTCGGAAAGGCAGGGTCATTGTGACTGAGAAAGGCGACGGCGCGTGGTATGTCATTAGCGTGGCAGCGCAAAGGGCTGAAGTGCATGAGCAGACACTACGTCACTATGAGCGTCTGGGCCTGATTTCACCTGCACGCAAGGGCAATAGCCTGCATAGCCCGCGCCTCTATTCAGATCGCGATATTGAGCGTGTGGTTCATATTCGCAGCCTCATGCGTGACCTGGGGGTTAATCTGGCTGGTGTTGAGGCCATTTTGCACATGAAGGATCGTATGGAGCAGATGCAGCTTGAGCTTGATCTCAGGATGCAACAACTGCGCGATCAGCATGCTACAGAGACCCGTCGCCTGAAAGATATTATTGAGCGCCTCCAACGAAGCTCGTTTCAGTAAAAGAAAAAGAGGGGAGACATGTCTGATGGGTGGACGCCTATCAGACATGTCTCCCCTCTTTTTCTTTTACTATCGCTTCCCGTCTCAGGTAGAAGACCAGGGAACCTGGATAAGATGCTGCTGCATTTTCAGCTCGATAATTCTGGTAACAGCCTGGTTCACGCGCGACATTTGAAGTTCTCCGCTTGAGAGTGCGTCCTTCAACCCGTTGAGTACCATGATCATCTGCCCGCTGCCAATAGCACCGAGCAGCATATCATCGCCAGCGTTCAGAGCCATAATCGAGGCCTGGACAAGATTCCATTTTTTCGCTATCCCGTCCATCCACAGCGCATCGGTGATCACCACGCCGTCATAGTGGAACTGATTGCGCAGGATACCAGTGATAATTGCTGGCGAGAGTTCAGCAGGCAAGACTGGATCAAGTGCGGGCATCAGCAGATCTGTCGTCATAATCATATCCGGGTGATTAAGTGGATTGGAAGAAGAGATCAGAGCTTTATATGGTGCCAGGTCCACAGAGTAGATTTGCTGCTTCGAACTATTGATTGTTGGGAGACTGGTATGTGCATCGGTTTTAGCTGCACCTAAACCTGGAAAGTGTTTTAAACCGGCGATCTCGCCGCTGCCCTGGACCGCTCGTAAATAAGCTCCGCCATATTTAATGACTGAATCGGCGGTATAGCCCCAGGTACGCAGATACTGATCGGGTCCATCGACCTGTTGTACATCGACATCTGGAGCATTGTCGGCATTGATGCCCAGGGATTGCAGATCATGGGAGATGCTCTGTCCCAATTTCGTCGCATTTGCTACGTTTCCAGTTTCGTATGTTTGGAGTGCGCCAGGACGATCTCCAAAGATTTTCTGTACACGCTCGACGAAGCCACCCTCTTCGTCGGTGGAAACAATCAGAGGAATCGAGGCATGTAACTGCATGTCCTCGATATCTTGTTTGGTCTGCTTGAATGTATTCATCTGAATAGCATACATAATAATACCGCCAGCATGCAATTGATTCAGCATATACATCGTGTCAGGAGTATTGGCGCTGTCGTTATAGGTGAGCGCCTGCACCATGAATAACTGTCCCAGTTTTTCGTCCAGGGTCATATGCGAGACATATAATTGGGCCAACTGTTGCTCACGCATATGCTCAGGCAGATGGAGAATCGACTCTAGCTCATTCTCTGAGAGTGGTGGGAGTGCATAGGCTCCTTTCCCTGAAGGGAAGGTCACCACTTTAAGTTTGGGGGTGAACAATATATATTTTGCCGCCGTTCCTCCCGCAACAATGAGGGCAATAAGTAGCAGAAGCACACTCAGGAGCACAACGTTCCTGCGCTTGTGTTTCGTCGATTTATGCTCGGATGGTTTCATGTCAACCATTGGAGCAATCTCCGATGATAGGTTATCCTGGTTTGTTTGTATACTAGACATAAGAGTTACCCCAGATTTTCTCTCTATGTATCAGGCTACACTTCAGGAATGTAGGTAGGCATTAAATGATACTGCATTTTCAAAGCGATAATACGGGTTACTGATTCATCGATACGGTTCTGAGTTAACCGTCCATCTTGTAAGGCCTGTTTGATGGCATTAATCATTTCAATGGTCTGCTGCGTGCCATTTGCACCAAGCAACATATCATTGCCTGCCTGCAAGGCCATCACAGCGGCTGTATTTTGATCCCAGGTTTTTGAGATACCCTGCATATAGAGCGCATCGGTCAGAGCTACACCATCATAGCCGAATTCGTTGCGCAAGATATCAGTCATAAATGTGTGCGAGAGTTCGGC
Source organism: Ktedonobacteraceae bacterium (assembly GCA_034438135.1). Lineage (GTDB taxonomy): Bacteria > Chloroflexota > Ktedonobacteria > Ktedonobacterales > Ktedonobacteraceae > Paraktedonobacter. The sequence goes on from DAOTTL010000325.1 coordinate 3,971, forward strand.
AGGATACCTGGCATCGATTGCTGGCATGAGTACATC
>DAOTTL010000326.1:0-10002 GCA_034438135.1 Ktedonobacteraceae bacterium
TACTTTTATCCTGGTATATAATTTTATCAATACATAACACATTATTGGCTGCCAGTAGATATGCTCTCTATGGCTGGTGCGATTTGCAGAGAAAGGGAAATGGTCGTGACGGCTTTCAATCGTTCTGGCCCTCTCTCAATCGTGAATTATGTTGCGTCGAACGTGGGACGAACTGACTGGTATCGCTCTATTATGCGTATGTTCTTTCGCTCCAGTCGCGAGTACCGCTATCACCTGACCGCTCAAGAGGTTGCGGATTCCGTTGAGGCTGAGATGAGACAACCCTATACTCTCGATGCTTGCAAGGGTGATCTGCAAAGCCTGGTCGGTTGGGGAAATCTCTCAATGCTGCCCGATATGAGCAGAGTCACAACGATCGCTGATTTCCGCTCGCCGGTCTTACTTTACCAGGCAACCGCTGAAGCTCTTGAATTTGAGGCGTTTATTGAAAAACATCTCCATAGCGGAGCCAGCGAAGGCGGTCTCCATCAGGGAGACTTGAGCCATTTACTGGAACTGATTCAGCGTATCCATTTCTGGCTGGACGAGAAAGAACTGCTTTTTACGGTTGAACGCAGCCAGGAAATCTCTGAAACCTGGAAATTGGCCTTCGCTACCTGGGAGCGTGTCACCAATGATGCCGCCCAGTATCTCGGCACGATGAATCAAATCGCGCAAAATACTGCCGATATCTCTACATTTCTGATGTATAAGCAGGTAGTCGTTACGTATATCCAGAATTTTGCCGATACTCTGATTCAGTACAGCCAGACCCTGCGCACGCTCTTTCTTGGATGGATCACGCACAGAAAAACGCTCCTGCTCCAGGATGTTCTGGCCTCGGTCACACCTTTGGGAGTGATAACTGCTGAGGAGCGGCAGGCCCATGAAGAAGATATTCAACATCAGGTTGAAGCCCTCATGGAGTGGTTTTTGCAGGAACGGAACACGTTCCTCTTTTCTCATGCAGCACATGATGCTATGGACAAAGTGATCGTGCGTGCAGCCGCCTTTGGTACTTCTACAGGTCCACAAACAGATTATGTTTCGCTCCTTTCAAGACTGGCGACAACGCTCTTTCAGATAGATGAACTTGAAACCGCTCGCTTACTCTTTGCTACGGCCTTTGCCAGTGCAACCCCTACTCATCTCTCTGAAAGTGTCTCAGGTTCTCCCGAGGCTGCGGAGGAGTCAGAACGACGCATCCCCTGGGAGAGTCCGCCCACTGTGGTACGAGAACTGCGCCCAATTTATAAGGGTAACGTTGAGCGCGTAGCTGAAAAACCTCTGCGGCACAATCTCGATACATTTTTGCAATTTAAGCAGGAACATGATGCCCAACTCTCTCACGAGCAGGAACAGCTTAAGTATCTCTTTCCAACACCTTTGCTTGACCTTGCGGACCTGTCAACCATTGAGATCGATGAACGCTTGCTGCTAAGTAGCATTATCGATGCCTGTTTAGGCAGTCCCGTCGGGGAGTATTCGCTGTCAGATGGTACTCAGATCGTTTTGCTCAATCCCAGAGAAGAAAACTATGTTGCGTTGAGTGCCCGTGATGGCACCTTATTTCTGCCGCGCTATCGTTTACAACGTCGCTCGATGTCGGAGAAGAAATAAGAAAAAGAGAAAACAAACTCTCGTCGTTTTGTGTCGGAGAAGAAAATAGAGAAGATTAGCAAGAATAATGTCGAAAGAGGTATGTTGATGGAAAACAGAGATGAAACGTTCTGTGAGGAGGAGAAGGAGCTTGAACCAGTTTCATTAGATGTTCCCGTGTTTGTTCAACATACTGCCCGCGATCTGCTCCTGGCCCATACCACGCTGTTGGACAATGTGGTTGTAGCGCAGCAGGCTGATCCAGAGGCTTTTCGTCTAGTAAAGGTTCATATCAAGACGTTGGAGCAGTGGCATGAGCAGCATACAGGCTGGCGTGTTCAGCGAGGCTCAACGTTTTTCCGCCTGGAACGTCATCTACATATGCCTCTACCGGTCTATGTGGATGAAAAACTCAAGGAGGCGCGTGACTTTGCCTGTCTGGCCTGGATACTCTGGTTTGCTGAGAAACGCCATCTCGCTGGTAGCGGCAAACACCAACAATTCTTGCTTTCACAGCTTGCCGAGCAGATTCAGGTTCAGACCCAGACCACAGGTGGGTCCGGTCTGGATATTCGCAATGTTCAGGATCGCTATAGTATGCGTCGTTCGTTAGAGTATTTGATCGAGTTAGGATGCTTGCAGATGCTCGAAGGCGAAATAAAAAAATGGTCTGAGGATAGTGATCGAGAACACAATGAGGTGCTTTTTGAGTTTACTCCCCTGGCTCATTCGCTGATCGAAGCCCTGAACGAGCAGAGTATCATAACGCTTCATCAGTCACTGAGGGAGTCTCCCTGGCCCGCACCGCCTCAAACGCTTTCTCGCCTGGCCAGAGAGATCCCACCTCTGGTCCGCGCCTGGCGAACATTGTTGCTTGGACCGGTCCTTTTGCGCTACGATGATGCCGAAGCTTTTCTTGCGCTCGCACAACAGACTGGACAGGTTCATGAGGAGTTAGGGGCAACCTTTGGCTGGTCACTTGAACTCAATCGTGACTATGCCTGTATTGTGCGTGGAGGAGGTAGCTCGATTGGTGCCGGGGTAGCCATCAGCTTCAATGGGGCTGTTGGTCAGATAGTGCTCTTGCTGTGTGGAAAGTTTCGTGAAGAGGTGCAGGAGAGCCGCTGGTTGCCGGACTCCTATGGGTGTGTTTCAGTCACTCAATGGCAGATATTCCCGCTTTTCAATGACCTGCGTCAACGCTTTGGCACGTACTGGGGCGCAACTGTCCAGAACACGACCGCCGAGAAATTACTGATAGAGGTTTATCAGCGTATGCACCAGACCGGACTTATGCGAGGTCCCGATGCGGAAGGCAAGATGCTGATTCTCCCTACTGCCGCTCGTTATGGTGTCAGCTATATGGTTCCCCTGGAAGTTGTGGGAAACACAAAAACGCGAGTTCGTGAACGAAAGAAAAAGAATGCCAGCAACTCTGTGGAGAAACAACAACCGATGCTATTTGATTGGTCGGAGCTACACATAGATGAGGAGCAGGATAGGAGATAGTTATGGCCTCTAGCATCGAGAAACAAACACTTTTGGATGAGATGGGAACATACTCGGCACAAGAGCGGGCTGTATCCTTACAACAGATCGCTGGAGGTCCGCCAGGCTACCGACTGCGGCGGATTATCTTAACGAACTTCTGGCTGTACGACTACCAGGTGATTGAGATTCCCCATGGACGCCTGTTTCTGGCAGGCGATAATGGGTCGGGCAAATCAACGGTTCTCACAGCCGCGATCACACTCGCGCTCGATGGCGATCATCGCCCTGAACGCATCGATACCTTTGGGAAACGTGAGAAAAAGATTGATTACTATATTCTTGGCGGTGAGTCCAATACTCCCTTCCATCGCGATCATCGAACCAGTTATATTGCCCTGGAGTTTGAATGGTGCGAGATGCAGGAGCCTCCCTTTGCCTCTGAACTTCGTACCCTGTGGGAGCGAGGCGAGTTTGAGAAGGCACGTTTTCTGACCATCGGTCTGGGGTTCGTTGGCAATAAAAATAATGTTAACCCGATCACTGCGACCCGCTTTATAGTTACCGATGGGACACGTCTGGATAGTCAGGAGCTTTCAACGCTGGTCCATGTTCCAGGCGAAAATCCACACGTGTGTGATCTTAAAACCTTTAAGAAGGCTGTCGGTCTGCATGGTCTTGTTTACGAGAGACAGGTAGATTACGCTCAGAAGGTCGCACAGTATCTCTTCAATTTTCGGAAACCAGAAGATCTGACCCGTTTGACCAGGCAGCTACTCTATCTACGCCAGCCAAACCTGAATAGTGTGCTCACGCTTGACAATGTGCGCACATACCTGGATGAGTCACTCCCGGAACTTCCCATTACCTTGATCGAGCGGGCGGCTGAAATGCTGGATAAGATGGAAGAACTCCAGGATGTCACAGACAAGCGTAAATCAGCCTATCAGGCTGCTGAGAAGCTGCACCAGGCACAAAAGATCGCCGCCATGGCACGGGCTCGTCTCTCCGCTGGCGAGGCGCTCACTACTCTCGCACTGCTCGACGCGAAGCGCAGAGAAGTGCAACGTCTGGAACGTGCCATCAAAAAGAGTGAACGCGACCTGGAGGTTATTCAAAACCGGGTTAAACTGCTGGAAAATGAAGCCCTGGAACTGGACGGGAAGATGAGTGCGTTGGAGGAGAGCGAGGGCATGCAACTGGTCCAGCGTCTCAGCGAAACACAGACTCGTAATCACACTGCTCAGGATGTCCTTACCATGAGCCAGGATACCCGCCGGGCAGCCACCGAGCGCCGCGAGCAGACCGAGGAGGAGCGTGAGGGCCTGAGCAAGACCTATGGTGAACGGCAGAGAGAAACCCTCCAATTGCTCCAGAGCATGCAGGCAAGCGCAAACACAGAGGCTCGCTGGTCAATAGCCTCCGAGCAACTCCTGGCAGCCCTTGCGCGAGTGAGGGACTTTGCCCTTGAGTCCTCTCTGCTCGACATTCCTGAAACCCTCTCAACGCTGGGCGACTATGCTGTGACTGAACAACTGAACTGGCTGGAACGTCTCAGGCGACTGCACGCAGAGCTTGCACAGGTGGATCGTGATCTCGCCAGCGTACACGAGCAGGAACAGCAGGCGTATCGGACGGTCGATGAACTCACCCGACAATTTGAGGACCGACGAGCCGAGGTCTGTGTTGTTCAGCAGGAGCTGGCCGATCAGCTTGAACTTTTGCTGGCAGAGACGGCATGGACTGCCCTGCTCCCCTCAAGCGAACAGGCTGCAACGACCTGGAATGCTTCGCTGTTTCCCTCGGAGTCTGTTCCGGCCCTGGCAAGGATTCAGCAGGTCTATATTGAGGCCATCCAACGGATGCAAGAGGGTATAGAGAAGGCGGAGAGCGCACTGGGAAAACGCCTCACCAGGGTCCACAGAGAACAGGGTGCGCGTGAGCAAGAGATTGAAAACCTGAGAAAAGTCTATGCCCAGAAGCAGCAAGAGCCAGAATTTGTTCCCTGGCGAGCACCTCACCGCAAGAACGCTCGGCAGGTTCTGGCCGATCAGGGCATTGAGGCATTTCCCTTCTATATGTTGATCGATTTCAAGTCAGAGATTGAGAGTCAATCCCCCCTGGCCGGAGGAATTGAGCAGGCGCTGGCAGATGCCGGTCTGCTGGATGCCCTGGTGGTGCTGCCAGAAGAGGTTGCAACCATGGACGCCTGCTGTCTGGCAGAGGGATTGAGCGATTGTCGTCTTGACCTGCAACGGCTCGCTGGCGAGCCAGATGGAGGTCAGATCTCGTTGACGTTGATGCGTTCATTGCGGGTTGATCCTGCCTTACATGAAAGTGTTGGAGAGAGAGGGTCCGCCTGGGTGGAAGCCTCTCAAGCTCTGCTGGAGCATATGCAGGTTACCTCTGCCGCGCTTTCCCAAGGAGACCTGAACCACTGGACTCATGGTCTGCTGACTGGTACCGTAGGCATGGGTGAAGCCTGGTGCATCGGTAAAGCGACTCGCATCCGCATCCAGCAGGAGGAACTGACACGTTTACATGAGCAAGAGGAATTGCTTGTGCAAGAACTGGCGAGATTGACAGCCGATCTTGTCCAGCTTGAACAGGAGAGACAGGTTCTCATAGATCTGGCGAAAGAACTGACGACCCTGCTATCAGAAAGCAATGTCAGCGAACTCAACGCAACATTACAGGTCACTTTAGAGAGCTTGCAGCGAGCACAGAAGGTCTATAGTGATGTTCAACAGAGAGCGCAGGTTCTGGGTCAAAAATCACGGGAACTGCGGATTCGCCTGGAGAAAGAGGCTGACAGAACAGCGCTGTTTGCTGCCGATCCCGCGAAGGTCGAGCAGGCACGTCAGGCAGTGCAGAGCTTGAGAAGCGAACACAGAACGCTGATCGTCTATCTCAAAAATCTTCGTGACCTCTGGAAGAGTCATCAAAGCATCCAGCGCCGCCACGTTCAGGACACTATCGAAGAACGCCATGCCATCCTGGCAGAGAAGCGCAACGAAGATGCGCTCACCACCATCAGGGCAGAACTGGCAATTCTGGAGCAGTTGGCACAGCAAACGGGCGGTTCTGATCTCGTCGCTTTGCAAAGACAATTGGTTGACTGGAAACTGCGTCAGAGTCAACTCCCGCAAGAATTGAAGGAAGCCGCCACTGGCGAGGGACGTGCACAGTCTGCATTGGACGAGTACCACAGAAATCATGACGAAGCACTGACCGCGCAGGGTCAGGTTCAGAAGGAGTACGGAAGCCGTTTGCAAGGCTTTCAGGCTCTTCTCTCTGACTATCCCGTTGAAATGCTGATCGACGCCCGGCAGCAGATAGAGGAGAAAGGTGTGACCTCCAAAATCTTACAGCAGGTACTGGGCCAGGAGTTGGGAACGGGTGCAGAGGCGTATACCAGGCTCAAAAGTAGCCTTGAGCAATCAATCACGAAAACAGGACGAGAACTTTCAAATGCCTTTATTGAGGTCAGTAGTTTGCTCCATGAGTATGGTCCTCATTTTGATGAAGCGGGTGTTGTACGTTTTACGAACGCTGAAGAGGTCAACGCCTATGAATTGTTGACGCGTCTGGGAGAAGAGATTCGCTTGCAGGAGCTTTTACTGGAGGCAAAAGAATATGAGCTTTTTCAAAATTTCCTCTTGAAAGAGATGGCAAATACTGTCGGTACACGTCTGACGGATGCGGAGGCCTGGATAGAGCATATGAACGCTATTCTGGCGGATTCGCCCTTTATGGAAGAGCGCTATCGGCTAAAATGGACGGTCAGAGCACACGATCCACTGCGTCCAGGGAGTCACCTGGCTCTCTACCGCGATGTCCTGCGCAGACAGGCTGAGACCTTTAATCAGGAAGAGATTGAGAAACTTGTTGAGGCGTTCAAACAAGAGATAAGAAGTCAGCGTGCCCAACAAAGCAGTACCGCCACCTTTACTGAAGCGCTGATCAATATTCTCGACTATCGCCACTGGTTTCAATTCGAGATTGATATACTGCATCCAGACGGAACTGTGCATCGTCTGACCAATAAATTTCTGCGTTCAGGGAGTGGAGCAGAACAGTATATCGCGCTCTACATTCCTTTCTTTACAGCGCTCTCGGCCCTCTACGAGAGTGCAGGGAAGGGAGCGCCCCGACTCATTGCTCTGGATGAAGCTTTCGAGAAGGTGAGCACGATCAACACCAAAAAGCTGCTCAATTTTCTTGCTAGACAAAATTTTCAGTGGATCATGACCGGTCCACGCGTAACCGGTGAGGGCACCGAGCTACCGGCCTGTGTGAAATATACAATGTTCTGTCAGAAAAGTGAGGAATTTGCGACTGGCTTTCCGGCCTTCTGGAGCAATATCTCTGCCGTTGAGAGAGACGTGGAGAGGAAGCAGCGATGAGTCGAGAATTATCAGCCTCCAGCTCGCGCTTACATCAAGCGGTCGCATTTTTCGGACAGCCAGTCTGGACTCGTCTTATGAAGAAACTCTACACGAAATATATCGAGCAGGGGCAGATCAGAGGACAAGTCATCTTGCGACAATGCACATCGGAGGAACGACAGGCAATGGCCCGCTTTCTAGGCAAGTCGCTTTCGTCCTCGGTCGATTTCCCGGTGCACCTGGTTGATTTTCAGCAGGCATTGATGAGCAGCTTTGCCTGCTCACTTCCTGATGTCTTGCAAGAACTTTTTCCCCTGCAGAATCATATTACCAGACCGCAAGAAAAAGAGTTGCAAAGTCTTTCTCAACAGGCCTTTGAGAGACAACTCTCCGCGCTGGTTGAGGGTCTGCCAGTCGATTCTCCTGGTCAATCCTGGTTAGTGTGGGGGAAACATGGCAGAGAGGCCCTTTTTCGTCAACATAAAAACGAAGCGCCAGCTACGCAGGAACAGATCTTGCATATGCTTTGCACCATCGCTGAGGCCCTTAATCAACTGCCGACGCCCCCATCTTTTCACTCGCTGTCGCATTTTGCGTTACAGGTCAGTGGCGATCCGCATTTCCTGGATGGCAATACGGTCAGCGGACGACTTTTCCTCACGGCTTTGATCGATCTACGCGAACTGGCCAACCCTGAAACTCCAACACATGACAGCGCTGACTATCAGCAGTCAAGCGAAACGCGAGGGAACGAGCCAGACCACTGGCGTCATCTGCTATACTACGAAGCGGGACTACTCCTGGACACCATTTCATCAACTGTCGCCGTCTTTCATCTCAAGGATGCTCAGGAGAAGAATGGGCAGAGCGATGCACTTATCCTGCATGCTGGCGAGCGTATTCAGGTTCTTCCGCTTCGTCAATTGCTGAACTGGAAAAAGCTCTGGCCATCTGCAAAGAACGTCTATGTCTTTGAAAATCCTCAAGTATTTGAGGTCATAGTTGATAGCTTGCTTCAGAGGCTGACAGAGAGAGATGAGCCTACAAAACCGGAAAACATGCCCACACTTATTTGTACCTCTGGCTGGCCGAGTGTAGCTGCGATCCGCTTGCTCACTCTCCTGATAGAATCTTCCCCGGATGTACAACTCTACTATAGCGGCGATTTCGATCTTCAGGGATTGCGCATTGCCAGATATCTGCTCTCCCGCTATCCACAACGCTGTCATCTCTGGCGTTTCGATCCCGCCGCTTATCTCACCGCAGTGCACAGTCATGGAGCCGTCTTTGCAGGAAAAGAGCTGGCTGGACTCCAAAATCTGCCAGAGATTTTCTCTCCTCTGGTAAAAGTGATGCAGCAGGAGCAGAAAAAGGCGTATCATGAAGGTATTACCGCAGAGCTCTTACAGGATATTTATGAGCAGAACTTCCGAGGGGAATGAGCCTTTCTCCTGGTTCCGTAGATCACAAAGGTTACGAAAAAAGATGGTACGCGTGTTAATTATGTAAGAAAGGGAAAAAATATGGCGAGACGTTCACGCGTCCTGGTAATCAATGATACTCAGGCAATCTTAGAACTTTTTCGAATAGCACTTGAACAGGAAGGATATGAGGTCATTTTGTCCTCCTACCCTTTACAGAAATTTCATGAATTAGAAGAGCTAAAACTGGATCTGATCATTCTCGACCTGGTCTATGGTCATCAAAAAACTGGCTGGCAAATGTTGCAGATGCTTAAAATGCATCCTCCAACAGCCTCAATTCCCATTGTCGTATGTACCGCTGCGGTTGAAGAAGCACAGCAGCAAGAGGGCTACCTTGTTTCCAAAGGTGTTCTGATGGTTTATAAACCGTTTGACCTGGAAGAGTTTTTATCAGTAGTTAAAGAGGCCCTTGGATCGCGCAAACAATTCCTGACTCATCAAGATGAGGGAGCGGAAGAGGACTCCTGAGAGGAAATATTAAACGTGCAAGGAAGAGGAAAACGAACAGTAAGTCCGCGCAATAATGCTCTGCGTCTCCTCGTGGCAGGTGCGGTTCTGGCCGTGGCGGCAATTGTGCTTACGCCGGACACTACTAACTGTACCGGTGAAGGTTCCAACCTGGTATGCACTCATTATTTCTATGGATTTAACAATCTCGATGGACAGACAGTCAAAATTATTCTGGGCGTGCTGGCGGTTCTTTGTCTTGCCAGCGGTCTGTTCTTCCTCAATCGTCACTATAAAGCTCAGAGGAAGGAAGCGCAAGAAGAGAGGATCTTTGCAGTGTTCCAGCCAACCGCACTTCCTCAGTCCGAGATGCCTTTGCCAGTGGAAGACATTCTTCCACAAGAAAACTATACAGAGGGTGTGCAATCTCCGCTGCCACCAGATGATGAGTCGTTACAGGAATAGTGAGAGGCGTTTATGCAGCATCCAAGTTTTGCCAGGCGCTATGAGCGCACAAGTCAGAAGGGTCAGTCACATCGTTACTTTGACCCGTTGCGTCAGGAGCTTGTTGAGCAGGCTCACGATCTCGTGATAGA
>DAOTTL010000327.1:0-2384 GCA_034438135.1 Ktedonobacteraceae bacterium
CACACAGACTCGCTTCTTCTTAGGAAAAGATCGAAAGTCAACCTTGACCCAAAGGAAAAAAATCCGCTACAATAAAAAGCACATTATAACCTTGTGGCTCACTCGTATACGAGTGAGCGAGTTACAAAAAAAGCACCAGATACAAAAAGTCCTTATTCAGGACGGTGTCCATAAATTCATGAACAAACACACAGACATTCTTAGGGATAGAGCTTCGATGGTCAGCTTATAAAACTATGCACCTGCGAGATTAGCCAGATCAAATGTATTTTCAAGAACAAATACATTCACGCTGGAGTGTGCAGCAGTCATGAACCATTCCCACCAGTGCTTTGTCAGGCTTCACTTGATGGATGAGAAAAGCAGGAGTACAGAGGGCACAGCCCTTTGACAGAGTCCGGGGCTGTGCCCTGGTTCTCTCCCCTCTGCGGGGGAGGCAAACCGTCAAATGAAGTTTGACAGAGCACTAGAGCCTGTCAAAAACAGGAAAAGTCTCTCGAATACATAAGTCAGATCGACTTATACGTGGACAGGAGTGTCCTTTTCATGGGCAAATTGTCTCGATCGCCATTATTTTTAATGGCGTTAACCATATTTATTGATTTTACCGGCTTTGGTCTGGTTATTCCACTGCTCCCATTCTGGGCTGAGCGCCTGAACGCAAACGCGATAAGTATAGGGCTTATTCTTACAATCTACGCCCTGGCCCAGTTCATTTTTACTCCCATTTTCGGATCGCTTTCGGATCGCTATGGACGCAGGCCAGTCATTGTGGTTTCGCTCTGTATTGAGGTCGTTTCGTTTGCGCTCACGGCCCTGGCCAATACCTTGCCGCTGCTCCTGATCGCGCGTCTGATTGGAGGCATAGGGGCCTCAAACATCGGCTCGGCCCAGGCACTCGTCTCAGACATTACGCCACCAGAGAAACGTGCCGCAGGCATGGGAGTCATCGGGGCAGCGATTGGTCTGGGCTTTGTTGTTGGACCCGCGCTTGGAGGTCTCCTCTCCTCACACGGAGAGACGCTCCCCTTCTGGATCGCGCTCGGTATGGCGCTTATCAACGCACTGCTCGTCTTCTTCTTTCTTCCTGAGACACGGCCCAGGACCATCGGGAAAACGCGCCCAATCATGCTGTTTGGCGGCTGGAACAAAGCCATGCGGCACGGACCAATTGCCAGTCTGATCCTGGTCAATATGCTGTATGTCCTGGCATTTACAGGTATGGAAACCGTCTTTCCTCTCTTGACGCAGAAAAACTTTGGCTGGAATGCTCCTCAGAACGGCTATGTTTTTACCTATGTGGGCTTTCTAGTGATCGTGATGCAGGGCGGACTGGTTCGTCAGCTTGTTAAGCGTTTTGGTGAGCGCAACCTGATGCTCCTCGGACTGGCATTACTTGCCCTTGGTCTGCTACTGCTGAGCAAGAGCCACACGGTAGCCCTCGTTCTCATCGCGGTCGGCATTCTCAGCATCGGAGATGGGGCAGTCACCCCCACTAACTCTGCCATGCTCTCACTGATAGCTCCAGCGGGCGAACAGGGCGAGATCCTGGGAGTTTCTCAGGGAATGGGCAGCCTGGGACGTACGATAGGTCCGATTATTGCAGGGGCACTCTTCGACTTTAATCCCGGACTACCATTCCTGGTCAGCAGCATCTTTGCCATCATCGCCATAGTGATTACAATCCCGATGTTATCGAGCATTCAGCGTGCGATAGAAGGAGATAAACCCAAACTCATCGGAAAAGCCTGAAACAGCAGGGACAACATACGTCCCAGTTACAAAGTATTTTTTAGAAGGATAGGTTAAAATGAAAGTCATTACTATAGCCAGCATGATCCTGCGTGTAGCGTTTGTTCTGGTACTCATTCTCGGTATCATCTTCTGGGTCAACCCGGCCTTGCCCGCCGCGAATCCGGCCCTCAAAGGCATCCATATGCTCCTTGGCATCATTGTCGTACTCGCGCTCTGGACCATCGGTCTCTTTCAACTGCGCCTGAGAGGTGGCAGCCTCGGTCTGGGAATCGCAACATTCCTCGTTGGCCTGATTGTAGTTATTGTTGGACTCTGGCAAGATAGTCTGAAAGGCGGAGGAGCCAATGTTGAACTGATCAACATCATTCATCTACTGCTCGGCCTCATAGCAATTGGCACCGGGGAGATGGTTACAGCACGCAGCAAACGCCTGGCCAGAACAACCATTTAATGGTTTTGAGCCTGCATAGCAGGCTACCCCCTTACACGTATAGGTCTTTGCCGATCTTCTGCATCGACCTGGCAGGACGCCCCACCCCATTTAGATAAGAGCAGATAGGTAACTACTCAGGTGCCCTGCTGAAACCGCCCCACCCCACAGAGGAAAAGGGATGTCGAGTGAAACGGGC
>DAOTTL010000328.1:0-15054 GCA_034438135.1 Ktedonobacteraceae bacterium
TTGCTCCCATACTTTCCATAAAGGTCACGCAGATAGCGTAACTCTGACAGGCATGGCTGACAGGATTCCGACCAGAAATTAAGCACCCCAGGATGACCGCGTAAGGCATGCAATTTGATTGGAACTCCCCCTGCGCCAGGTCCACCATAAACTGCCAAGGTAAAGTCCGGTGCCTGTGTACCCACCGCTATTCCACCATGCGGTTGTCGTGTAGGCGCAGGCAATAAGACCAGTATGCCAAAAAGAGTTGCCAGCACGATTATAATGCCCAATATGCTGAAGGTGATTATCCTCTGCCGATTTTTCGGTAGACGAGGACGTTGCACAAAATTTTCAATCAATTCGTCTTTTAGATCCTGTCGCTGCGCTCGCGCCAGACGCTGATCTTCTCTGGCTTGCGTTCTCTCTATCGTGGCTTTATTCTCTTTCTTACTCATGTATCAGGACTCTCCTCATACAGCGCTAACAGGCGCTTTATCTCTCCCCTTTTATCCACCAGGGAGCTATTGCAATTATAAGCTTCTCGTCCCCTCGCTGCAAATTCTTTCCTCTTGTATGAGTCATCCCTGGTTGCCAGATCAGAATGATTTGACGATCTTATCTATAAAGAGTATGCTTGTGAGAGATTTCTCAAATCTATCTCACATGCATCACGCGAACAGGATAAAGCATGTTACAGAACATCTTCCTACTGGCATTTGCGATCATCAATGTAATTGTGGTCGCCATATTTGCGGGTACAATTCTGCTCCAGTATAGACAGAAACGGCGCGAATATCAGCTCTATTGGGCCATTGGTCTATTGATGGCCTTTGTTGCCACGCTCTCTTATCTGTTGATGATGGCAAATACTTCTACCAGTTCTACAGGCATTTCTTTTTTCCGACTTTACTATACGCTTGGCGCTGCCCTCACGCCTGCATGGTTGGGTCTGGGCAGCATCGCTTTAGTTACAGGAAAGCGGTTAACACGTACTTGTTTCCTGCTCCTCTGTCTTGCCAGTCTGCTGGCCGTTATCACTATATCTGAAGCGCCGATTAATATAACAGTCCTGGCAAAGATCGCTGGTACCCCGGGCACAGGTATCCTGGGTCCCGGAGCATGGCTGCCAACTATCATCGTTTTGAATAGTTTAGGCGTACTGGCAGTAGTGGGCGTAGCTGCATACTCAGGGTGGAAACTGCTCCGTCGCCAAACAAATGTGGCTGGCTTTCATCCAATAAATCTCCTCTGGGCAAACGTCCTTATGTTAACAGGCGATCTTTTTAATGCTGCCGCAGGCACGCTTTCGCGTGCGTTCAATCTCTCCAGCAGTTTCTGGTTGATTATGGCTATCGGATGGATTATTTTTTACGCCGGCGTCCTACTCACTGGTAGACGCACTCGCACTCTCCAGCAAACAGAGCCATCCGCCGAAATCCAAAAATCGGCGAGTTCTGTCACGAATGCTCAGACTCATTCCAGCGCGAAGGAAGCCACAAGGTAGGTAGAAAATACTCTCAACAGGTACAATATTACCAACCGATAAATGGAGAACTTGCCCAGATCAGGGAAACGGTGCGATAATAAGCTAGACCAATTCAGTTAGACTGCATTGGGACGAGAGAAGCAAAACTACAACGCTCGATTGCAACCCCCGGGGGCACAGATAAACTGAATTGGCCCCTCTATGTCTGCAATTGAGCGCTTTAATAGCAGGGCTTTTAATTTACATAAGCCGTCTATCTATTTATTGTAAAAAGAATGAAAGCGGCCTATTTCAACATAAGATGCATAGAATTGCAGAGAGCATAGAATAGAGAAGCAGAGCAGGAGGCACACTAATTTGGATAAGCGAGTGGAGTTTATCCTGGACGATATGCAGAAAAAAGTACAAGTAGAAGAGAACAGAATGACATATACTCCAGAAGAACAAGAGGCGCTCCAGGCACAGGGGCTTGCACATCTGCACAAACGACACTGGCAGGAGGCCAGCGATATTTTCACTCGGCTTATCGAGCAAAACGGGGAAAATACTGAAGCTCTACTTGGAATAGCACTAACTCTTGACCAGTTTGGACAGTACGAGCAAATGTATACATTTGCTCAACTCGCCTCACAAATTGATCCCTCTTCGGCCAGAGCCCTGGCCTGCAAAGCCCGTGCACTTCAAAAACTTGAGCGCCTCTCTGAGGCGACTATCGCCAATGATCAGGCCCTCTTGCTTGATACAAACCTGGCCCTGGCCTGGTTTAATCGCAGCGGGCAGCAACTCTTGCAACAACGCTTTCCCGAAGCTCTACGTTATGCTGAACGCGCTATTGCTCTGGATCCCAACGATCCACGTAGCTGGACCAACAAAGCTCTGGCCTTTGCTAATTTGAATCGCCCATATGAAGCCCTGGCGGCTGTTGACCAGGCCTTAATTCAAGATCCCGATCATTTGCTGGCCTTGCAGGTTAAGGGCGAGATTCTGCGCAAATATGGTCGCTTGCGGGAAATCGTTGAAAACGCCAGCCACGCTCTGGAACTCGACCCCCACGATATCACATCCCTGAACCTCATGGCCTACGCCCTACGCACTCTTGGAGAATTCGAGAAACTGTACGAAGTTGCAATCCAATTGATCCAACTCATACCAGCAGATCTCTTTGCCCGCGATTGCCAGATGTGCGCACTGCGCGGTCTCAGTCACTTTGAAGAGGCAAGCGATGCTATCGATCACTTGCTAACGATGGAACCCTCCAATACTCGCTATTTGATGATTAAAGCCGATAATCTCTTTCGTCTACAGCGCTATCGCGAGGCTGTTCTGGCCGCTGAACGTGCATTACAATTCGATCGTGACTATGCACCTGCCCAGCGTATCCATGAGAAGGCCACCCGCCTGATGTACCAACAGAAACGCAAAAAAAAGCAGTAGAAGCATCCTTGAAGAAAAGAAGACCCCCCGAACGGGGGGTCTTCTTTTCTTCAAGGATGCTTCTCTACAAGCTCTTCCAATTTCTGCAATACTTCTGGACGTCGAGCAAGGAGAGGCTCTCGCAGGCGCTCCACGACCAGAATACGTATTCGGCGCTGATGTAACTCATACCGCGCCAGATCGTCGGACTGCAAACCGGTTGCGTCCACCCAGCGCACAAGAGGACTCATACCAACTGGAGGATGGGCAAATGTTATCCAGACATCCATCTCCCATTTCTCTGGACGGGGAATGTCTAAAAGCACTTCATAGCTGGCAATTTCGGTATCGTCAAGCAAACTTGCCAGTTCACTTGCCAGAACTATCTCTACCTGACGCCGACGGCGCGTATCCCAGAAGAGCGCTTCCAGTTGATTGTAGAGCCGCCCGGCCATACGACTGATTTCAATCAGACCCTTATAGGGACGGCGCTGCTGGAGTGCCTCGGTCAATATCCGCGAACTGGCTGGCATATCGGGTCCTGCGAGGAGGGTCAAAAGCGAGGCATCGTCCAGATTCATCAGCCGATCAACGCTCAACGCTGAGTCCAGCAGGGCCTCCTGTACGGCTCGCAGAAGCATCATCTGGAAAGACCGACTTGTATGATGCCAGTAGATGTTGTCAAACATCTCCTGCCGAGCATGGAGCAATGAGTACAAAGGACTGATCCCTTTGTGAGTCACCACAATCCTTCGCTGCCCCTCTACGTTTGGATGGACACGCAATGAACTCTGCAAACGCGGCATATCAACTCCACCATATGGCACATTGCAACCACGCGCATCCCTTGGCAAATAGTCTAGCTTATCAACATCCAGTGCTCCACTCAGGAGTGCACTCAAAAGTTCGTCATCGGACGACATATCCCTATTCTTCGGCGGATCTATCAGATCGGCCACACGACCCGGTGAGAGTTGATAATCGCGTTCTAGAATGGTGGCAATCTCACTCTTCTCGATGATGGCTCGTCCAACTTTTTCGTGCATGATAATCGGCGATCCAAGTTCCTCAATAGTATGCGAGAATGGATAATGTCCTATATCATGTAAGAGGGTGGCAATCAGCAACGCACGAATGCTCTCCGCAGAGATCCCATCCAGACCGCCCTCACTTCCACGGTCCAAAAGAGACCTCAAAACTCGCATCATCAGGTAATAACTCCCTAAACTATGCTCGTAGCGCGTATGAGTTGCTCCTGGCCAGATGCGATAGACGAAACCAAGTTGCTTCACTTGCTGTAAACGAAGAAAGGGCACACTACTAATCAACTTTAGTTCCCGTGGTCCCAGTGGAATAAGATCGTAAAGACTGTCTCGCACAGTACGACTCGGCTGTTCGTCGGGCAATAAGGGCAACCCTGCTTCGTCTCGCCATTGCCGCCAGCTTTCGGATTGAACAACGCTCGCTTGTTCCCCAGAACCCTTTTTTTCACGTATACTCATAAATAAATGAACCTTCTCAAATCGTAAGGAAAGTGGGATTATAAAGGACAAACGTCTTTATCTAGCTCTGGAATTTCCCCCAAAAAAACTCTTTTTTCTGTAACACCCGTCCTGGAGAGATAAGCATCACAGTCTATAAAATCCCGTCATGCGGGTTTGACCTTTTTGTCTGAAGAGTGTATACTCTCAATTGATTCGAGAGGTTGGCCCTCTCTCTATTCTGACGATCCGATGCGAGGATAGTATACAATTTATGCCAAAGCTTTTCGGAGACTTCAAGCTGATCGCCATCGATATTGATGGCACCCTCCTGACACCCACTAACCAGATTACACATCGCACACGCGTTGCCGTTCAGGCCGCGCAACGTATCGGCATTATCGTCACACTGGCAACCGCCAGGCGCTATTATAATGCCCAAGCCATCGCGACGGAATTAGGTATCGATCTTCCCCTGATCCTTTACGATGGCGCACAGATCGTCAGCCACCCATCTCGGGCTATCCTTGCCCGGCAAATGCTCCCTGCTACGATCGCACGCGAGGCTATAGCGATCCTCCAACGCCACAATATTCAACCCATTGTTCAACCCTCCGAAGAACTTTTTAACCTCGCGGAGGAGGTCTGGACTGGACCTGGCGACAGTGATAATCCAGAGGTAGCAATCTATCTCTCCTTCGCAAAGGGACGCATACACCGTCTCCCTCATAATCTGCTTTGCGCGGGAGAGGCCCACCCATTGCGGGTCGTAGCTTTTGCCGAAGAACAGGCTTTGCAAAAAATAGTCCCAGAGATTGCCGGCCTGGATTGCTCCTGGCATCTTATTCAACGAGGCAGCTATGGCACCGCTGAACTGTCGATCATGCGTACAGGGTGTTCAAAAGCCAGTGGGGTTATAGCCCTTGCTAGCTACTATCACATTCCTCTTAACCAGGTTATGGCCATCGGTGATAATTATAATGACCTGGAAATGCTCCAAACAGTTGGATGGGGGGTTGCCATGGGACAGGCACCCGCAGAAGTCCAGGCAGCAGCGAAAGCCGTCACGGCGACCAATGCTGAAGAAGGCGTTGCCCTGGCTATCGAGCACTATGCCTTATCCACATCTCTGGCAGAAACGACCCATTACCAGAATGCCCCCTCGTCCGTTTCTGATGCCCAGGCCCTCAACCAGTCTGAAATTGAACCACTCTTGTGAAACTCGCGTAGCTATACGCTCTTCGTTGGGATAGAAAGCGAGCTTATTACAGTCTCAAATTCGCGCAATCGTTGAACCTGTCGGGCATTAGGTGCCGCCTGCCAGCGCTTCTGCTGTATTAGTTGCAAAGAATCGTGTGCACTCATGCCTGCATACATCAGGACAGCACAGGTTAACAGAACACTCCGTCCAACTCCATGCTCACAGTGAATGAGCACCCGTCCTCCCTGTTGCATATGATCATAAGCCCATTTGGCACCGTTTGTCAGTTGCTCGACGGTTAAGGGAAACGTATCAGGAGTTGGAAGGTAGAGCAAGACAATATGCTCACGCCCCATAGCATCCGCGTCGTCACAGTACTCTGAGCGAGTGTCAATCACATGAGTAATGCCTGTACGGGCCAGCGCAGAAATATCTTCAGGATGCACACGCCCACCCACAGCCAGATGTTCAGTTACCCAACTCATATTAAGCTGGTCAGGCAAGGGAAGGTGCAGAAAGTGTGCCAGGTGCTCTGCTCGCGATTCTTCGGGAAAAAGCCGCACAGCCAGACGAGTCCAGCGACGATACGTTACGCGCAACAGACCCGTAAAAACCCAGCGCAATGGAGAAAAATGCACTTCCTGCCGTTTCAACTCGACAATGGTTGAAGGCACATCCGATGATGGCGGAGAAACGTTGGTATCAGACGACATGCTTAGGGGCAATCCTTTCCCTTTATTTCGCTATAGCCAGAGGCGGAAGTGGCTCTTGAACATTCACGCTCTCTTCCGCAACTACCTCGTCCCGTCTTATCACACGCTTGAGTGCGACAATCGCGCACTCTATCATGCTATCATCTGGCTCACGGGTAGTCAAACCTTGCAAAGCCAGACCAGGAGCCAGTAACCAGCGCACAACGCGGTACCGATAATTGGCTGCCCCCAGGCGCATTAGTTCATAGGCGATCCCGGCTACAACTGGTATTAATACGATGCGCGAGAGAATCTTAATAGGTAGCGAGGGCGATCCAACTGCAACAAAGACAACAATTGAGACTACCATGACTAGAAGCAGAAAACCAGTTCCGCAACGCGTATGAACTCTTGAGGACTGACGCACATGTTCAACATCCAGTGGCAAACCGTTCTCCAGGGCGTTAATCGCCTTGTGCTCAGCCCCATGGTAGCCAAAAACTCTCTGAATATCAGGTACCCGTCCGATGAGATAGAGATAGCCAATCAATAGAACCAGACGGATCAGACCCTCAACGGCGACATTGATCCAGCCATCCCCAAGTTGATTGTGCAGAAGACTGGTCAGGAAAATTGGGCTCACAAAAAATATGGCGATAGCAAAGCTCAATGAGACTAGCAAGGTTAACACCAGCAACAGACCGCTCAGCGCTGGTGGCCTCTCCTGTTCCTGAATTTCACCGAGTCCAGAAATGCTCTGCTCATGCTTCTGTTCCACTGGTGTGGCGAGCGTTGCAGCTTGATCAGTTACCTCTATTGCTCCAGTGGCTATGTTGGTAGAAAACATCATCAAACGCGTTCCCAGCACAAGCATTTCCCAGAGCAAGAGCACTCCGCGCAAAAAAGGCAGGCGAAAGATCCAATTCTGATAGAGGCGGGGATTCAGCGCCTCCTCGTGGAGATAAATATCCCCGCCAGGTTTGCGAACCGCCACTGAGGCAGATCGTTTCCCACGCATCATAACGCCTTCCATCATCGCCTGACCACCATAGTAAAATTTCGCCATAATACCTTTCCTCTCTTCCGTGCTACACATCTCTCGGCTTACGCAACCCTGGCGAACGCACAACCAGACGAGGTAGACGCCTGGAAGGAGCACGCAAATCTAAAGGCCCGGTAGCACGTGTCCTCCGTCTCAAAAAAGTCCCTTGCGCAATATTGCGACGCAGATGACGAAAGGATGCACTGGCAGCTCTTCTCATCAACGGCTTTCGCGCAGGAGATTGCGACTTTCTTACAACTCTGTGGCGACTGTGTACACGCGCTGGACGCGGCGCACCAGCATTTTGCCATAAGCTAGCCTCCTCAGAGGAAGGCAGAAAACTAAGGATGTAGTTTCCAATATCAAAAGATGCTCTTGGACGACCAATGCAACGCGCATTCTCCAGCTGTCGATGCAAAATCTCTGAACCAGGCTTGATCATGCGATCCAGCATCTCAACTAACGAGGTTGGAGTACGAGCTAATACGCCGACATCATTCTCAGTGACAAAAGCGACATTCCCCTCCTCTTGACCAGGCACATAACCACTCAGAATGATCGGAAGATTGCAGGCAAGGGCCTCACAAATAGTACCAGGACCAGCCTTAGTCACAATTACATCGGCAGTGTGCATCATTTCGGGCATATTGTTGACAAACCCGAAAATTTTCGCTGGTACCTTCAGGTTCGTATGTATACTTTGCAGATGCAGCAGGAGACGTTTGTTTCGTCCTGTCACTATCAGCAACTGTACAGGAAGACGAGCCTCAGAGATGGCGTAAATCGCCGAACGCAGTCCACCAGTTCCATCCCCCCCACCTACTAGCAAAACAACCGGCAGATCAGATTGCAAACCCATACGCCGTTTCAATTCCTCTTTTTCCGGCATCGGTAAGGTAAATTTTGGATCGATCGGCATACCCAGAACATGGATCCGCTCCTCATCCAGGCCGCGCTTTAAATACAAACGCCGCGCCTGCTCGGTCGGCACAATATATCCATCAGCCCCGGGCGCATACCAGGTATAATGGACGCTGATCAGATCGGTTACGACGGTCAAAAAGGTGATCTTCATGCCCAATTCCAAAATCGCTTCGATTGCGACATGGTTGAGCATTGGATGAATTGAGACAATCACATCAGGTTGCACATCAGTGATCAGGCGCATCAAACCTCGAATTATCAGAGGACCTGCAAATGTTTTCGCCGCCTCTACCGATTGGGCACGGTTACTAATATGAAAGAAACGCCCATAGAGACTAGGATTATAGCGAATAGTTGGTCCGTAGAGTTTCATAGCCTCGCGCAGAGGGAAATGGCTATACTCCTCAAAAACGTCAACTATTTCGATACGATAAGTTGTCGGATTAAGTTTGTCTGGGAAGCTTTCTAGCTCCTTCTTTCTCTCTTCCTCGGCAATAATATCAATCGCATTCCGCAGAGCATTAGCAGCACTCCGATGGCCTGCTCCGGTGTCAGCGATCAGGAAAAGCACCGTTCTCTGTGATCCTTTCAACGGTCACTCCCTTGTACTCTCTATCATATTTTTCTATGAAGAACAAAAAATGGGGATAAAGGCCCCTGAAACCATGCCTTCATCCCCATTCGTTCGTTTCTCAATACTTAGTCTTCCTGTAAGTTAAAGCGTTTACGGAAGCGCTCCACACGACCAGCCGCATCCAGAATACGTTGCTGACCGGTAAAAAATGGATGGCAGCTTGAGCAGACATCTACTTTTAAGACAGGCTTGACACTCAAGGTCTGAAAACTGCTCCCGCAGGCACAGCTAACAGTAGCTTCGATGTAATTTGGGTGAATACCTTTTTTCATTGTGATTTTCAGTGCTTTGATCCCCTGCGTTCCATGGCAGAAGAAACACTGCTCTACCTTTCAAGGTGTATAGTCAAACTATCAGGTTGTGGAAATGATTGTACATGGATGATCGTTAGCCGTCAAGCGTTGTAGCCTTGTTGATGGTATCCTATCTGTTATCGTCTTCCCACATTGCTCACACTTATGATAACGTTTTTCATGCCTTCTTTCATCCCGCTATTTTTTTGCATGTCTTCATCCTGAAACTGGCTGCAACGCGGCAACCCATTCCTCGGCACTGCCAGTCGCTGACCAGTGCGAGCTGCCTCCCAGCGGACCCTGAAGGGTCAGCTCGTACCCTAGCATCACCACATACTCTTTTTTCTCATAACTAAGAGCAAAGGCCTCGCACTCCAATTTTCCCACTTGAAAGAGGTTGCGCTGCCGTACAGAACTGAGCTTTTTGATAGGCGCGGACACAAAAACGCGCTTCTTCCCTCTATTTTCCGCGAGAAGCAACTCATCCTCAAACAGATAAACGCGTCCACGCGCGACAGTTTCGCCTCTAAGATTCATCAATGTAGCAAAGGTAAACATACGTGGCCGACGAACCTCTACATGCTCTGCCAGTGTACGCTTGATCTCTTCTCGCTGCTCTGGCAGTATCCCTTCCAGATGTAGACGGACATAATTCGTTCTACCAACCAGATGACCCAGGCCCTCTTTGCCCTTGCTCAAAGCCAGATATTCGTCGCCCTCGTCAATTGCGTAGAGTGCCTCATCCCAATCCATAAATTGCTCATCTTCGGCAGGAAAATGCACATGTACACCCTTCTCACTCAACCAGAATCCTCCTCTGCTATAGATATAAAGAAAAATCCCGAGTGGAAGTAGGACGACAAAACTGACCAAAGCCACGATGCCCGCCAGGGCGACCAGCAGTCCCAGTCCATTGGGCAAGGCGTTTTTAAACGCCAGAAACACGATTCCACCACCAATAACCAGTCCACATAATGCGCCAATGGCAATATTGCTCATACGCCTCGTATGCGCACGAAACGCGTAACGGGTCAGGAATGTATTTTTCATTTCTACCATAAGAACTACTCTCTATCTGCCAGGACCTTTTATTTCGATGTCCCTCTAACCTTTTTCTCCGCCTTCCATCTTCGAGAAGACGGAACGCGCTGACGAATAAAGAAAAACCATAAAACTATCTAATAGCAACGTATGTGATACACTACGGAGGGAATTTTCTCCACTTGTTGAAGTTTAGCATAACCAAGGAACGATCTGAAAGGTATGATTGAACGCTATTCTCTCCCGGATATGGCCGCGATCTGGTCTGCAACACATAAAACCGATACCTGGCTGAGAGTTGAACTGGAGGTCTGTGAAGGCTGGGCACGCGAAGGCCGAATACCTCCAGATGCAATTGAGAAGATCCGCTCCGCTCACTATAATGCCGCACGTATGCAGGAGATCGAGCAGGAGACCCATCACGATATTATCTCATTTTTACGCTCTATTCAAGAGCAACTGGGACCCGAGGGCCGCTTTATCCATCTTGGACTGACCTCTTCGGATGTGCTGGATACCGCCCTGGCCTTGCAGATCAAAGAGGCTGGCGAGCTTTTGAAGACCTCTCTGAATGATCTGGTTGAGGCCGTGACCCAGAAGGCGATCGAACATAAATATACGCTGATAGCTGGACGCAGCCATGGTATTCACGCCGAGCCTATGACCTTTGGACTGAAACTGGCGCTGTGGGTGGATGAACTGCGCCGGGCACAAAAACGTCTGGAAGATGCCCTGTCACAGATCGCTGTTGGAGCCATCTCTGGCGCGGTCGGAACCCATGCCACTATTCCACCACAGATTGAGGAGTATGTCTGCTCACAGCTTGGGCTTGCTGTGGACCCCATTTCAAGTCAGATTATTCAACGCGACCGCCATGCACACTTTATCACAACGCTGGCTCTGCTTGGCAGTTCGCTAGAAAAAATGGCGCAGGAGATCCGCCACCTCCAACG
Organism: Ktedonobacteraceae bacterium; assembly: GCA_034438135.1. Classification (GTDB taxonomy): domain Bacteria; phylum Chloroflexota; class Ktedonobacteria; order Ktedonobacterales; family Ktedonobacteraceae; genus Paraktedonobacter. The sequence continues at coordinate 11,143 of DAOTTL010000328.1, forward strand.
CACCGAATTGAGTGAAGCTTTTGAGCCATTTAGTTCGGGCCAGCAAGGGTCTTCGGCCATGCCTCATAAACGAAACCCGGAACTCTGTGAACGAGTTTGCGGACTGGCTCGCGTGCTACGCGGTTTCTCGGTGACCTCAATGGAAAACGTGGCGCTCTGGCATGAACGAGATATTAGCCATTCTTCGGCTGAACGCCTGATCTTCCCCGATGGGTGCACCCTTCTTCACTATATGCTACACATTTTTACAAATGTTGTACGCGGCCTGGAGGTGAGCCAGGAGCGCATGCTGGCCAATCTACATATGACTGGTGGCCTGGTCTATTCACAACGCATCCTGCTGGCTCTCATCGATAAAGGCGTGGGCAGACAGGAAGCGTATAAGATGGTTCAGCGGAACGCTCAGAAGATCTGGGGCCAAACATTCCTCAATACTAACAGTGAAGATGATGCACTCCTCCCTTTGACCCGAGAACTTCACAACGATCCAGAGGTGTCACTCTATCTCTCGATCGATGAACTTCGCGAATTGACCAATCCAGATTACTATACAAAATATATCGATGTGTCTTTCAAACGCATCGGACTCTAAATTCCATTTGCAGAAGTGAATCTGAGCAATGCTCACTTTCTTTTTGCGTTCCTCATTCTCGCTCAGACAACTTTTGAAAGGACACCCGGCAGTTATGACCGATGAGGTTCAACAGCGCAAAGCGGAGCACATTCAGGCCGCGCTACAACAGGATCTTTCCGCACCCCAACGCGCCGGTTGGCAAGATGTGCGCCTGATTCATCAGGCCCTACCAGAGGTAGATCTGGACAAGATTGATACCTCTCTCGACTTCCTCGGCCACACATTGCGGTATCCCATACTGATCTCTGCTATGACTGGCGGTCATCCTGATGTCACAAAGATCAATCGAACGCTGGCAATGGCCGCAGAAAAGTATGGACTGGCCATGGGCGTGGGTAGTCAGCGTGCGGGGATTCTCAATCCTGCGGTAGCGGAAAGCTATGCGATTGCCCGCGCCACTGCTCCCAGGGCGTTTCTTATCGCTAACGTGGGAGCACCTCAACTGATCGATCAGAACCGCGCACAGGCATTTACGCTTGAACAGGTTCAGTCGGCTATTGCAATGATCGAGGCAAACGCCCTGGCCGTCCATATGAATAGTCTGCAAGAGGCTGCCCAGGCCGAGGGAGATCGCTGCGCGGTGGGGGAAGTTGAGGCACTTAAAATGTTGTGTGCCCGGCTCGATTGTCCTGTCATCGCGAAAGAGACTGGAGCGGGCATCTGTCGTGAACAGGCACTCTTATTGAGGAGTTGCGGAGTGAATGCACTCGATGTAGGTGGGGCCGGTGGCAGCAGTATGGCCGCGATGGAGTTAACTCGCTCCGCTGAGCGCCACAATGAGAGCGCCTATGCAATTGGGACGCTTTATCGAGATTGGGGGATTGCTACCCCCATCAGCATCGTCGAAGCGAGTAGCGCAGGTCTGCCTCTGATTGCCACAGGAGGCGTGCGCAACGGTCTGGATATTGCCCGTGCCCTGACCCTTGGAGCATCGCTGGTTGGCATGGCTTTTCCTTTTTTGAAGGCGGCAAATGAGAGTTTTGAGACAGTCTGCCGGTTGATAGAAGATCTGATTAGCGAATTAAAGGTCGCCATGCAGTTAAGTGGAGCAAGCAGCATTGCAGAAATGCAGCAGGTGAACGTTGTGTTAACGGGAGAGAGCTATCACTGGCTCGAAGTACGAGGCTTCAAAAAGACTATTCATCGACTGGCCCGCCGTCGCCTGATCAACTGACCGTCTCTCTTGATCAGTAGATGACTCTAACGCTATACCTTCACCCCCAGCATTACTGACTTTGTTGCCGAAGTCTTTTGCTGATCGAAACCACCCCCTCACAAGGAGAGGTTTCTTGCCGATCTGCTGCATCGTCCTGGCAGGCCACCCCGCCCCATTTAAACAAGAGCAACTGGTGTGTGTGGTGGCGCGAATGCGTCACCACACACACCAGTTGCTCTTGTTGTGCTCTCTCGCCAGAGGCGATAGAGGGAAAAGCGAGGAAAAACCTCTACATGTAAGGAAACCACCCCACCCCAGAGAAAGAAACGAGGGATTTCGGGCAAGGCGTTGCACGCCTTGCCCGAAATCCCTCAAAAAAGCATGGGACGGGGCCATTCGCCCACAAATTGTCTTCGGCAACAGAGTCTTCTTTGGGGAAATTTTGATCAGAAATACCTTTCGTAAATAGTAGTGCATGACCTGCCGGGCACCAGAGTCCATGAAAAAGCTCAGCATTGATCTATTTTCACAGGAGAATCATTACTGAAGAGCTTTCGCAAGGTCCTCAGGCGTGTTTACGTTTATAAATGAGCGCAGGGTGGGATCAAATACTCGCAACTGTTCTTCTGTAAAAAAACGTACAGGCACGTGCTTTAGCAAAACGCGCAGATCACGCCGATCGGCCTGAAGACAGACCTCGATGACCGGAAGAATTTCACGAGGATAGCGGGCTAGAAGAACCTGGGGGATATTCTCGACTGAAGGCATCAGAACCTCGGAGGTAAGCGCAAACTTGCTTAACCAGGTGAGCAGCGCCATCTGCGCCAGAGGTAGGTCCACGGCGAGAACCAGCGCATGGGAGAAAGAGATCGCACGTAGACCACTGTAGAGACCCATCAAAGGGCCTCTGTCAGGAACGAGATCGTAGACCAGATGCCATCCGTTGGCCCTGGTCAACTCCTGATACTCCTTCCCACCACATGGATCGCGAGCGACAAGGAGTACCTCTGTGCATATCTTAGAGAGTTGAGACGCAAGAAGCTCAACGAAAGTCAAAGAAGCGTGGCCAGGAGCGCTCAATAGTGCCTTATCGCGTCCCATACGCCTACTTCGCCCACCAACGAGAACAATTCCTGCCACGCCAGGCATACGTTGGGCTACTTCCACAAATCACCTGACTCTTATAAAGAGAGAGGACAGCCTAACGTGAAGAGACTGCCTTGCGCTTCTTAGGAATATACTGGTCACGCTTCTTAGCCTGAAGATAGTACTGTCGCTCCTGTGGATACTTTCTGAAACGGTAGAGCGCCCAGAGGGAGGCCCAGATGACCAGCGAGAGCAGCCAGAGATAGCGCCAGACCCGCCAGGCAAAGAAGTATTGATAAAGCACCGCTCGACTAGCGATCAAGGGCAGGCCAATGACGCAGATAATTGCCAGCCAGCCCAGGTAGCGGTCAAGCATATATTTTATCCAGGGACGATTCTTGGTAAAACGCTTACGGCCCTCTACCGAGTAATAGAAGGCGATTACAATGCCCAGGATACAAAAGATGATCCAATAGGGGTAAAAATGGAACAGTTCTGGCGCTGGCCCCCCATCAGAGCAGCTAGTCGCCGTACATGGGTCCTGAAATAGCCAGTTAATCAGGTTAAAATGCATAGGTTTTTTCCGCCTCCTCTAAAAATGCGTAGTAGCGTTGGCACAATGATAGCATGCTTGTATCTGGTTGGCAATGTCTCCTCGGATTTTTAACAGGGTTATTCCATTCTCCGAAAGCTTTTGGCTTTTGGCCCTAACCCTGAGTTTAAGATGAGCTTGGAAGGGCGGTGGCCTTCGCCACCGCCCTTCCAAGCTCATCTTTTTTGAATCGGGGAGCGGTTCTGCACGAGAATGAAATGGCCCTGGGATTTTTAACAGGACTTCGTAAAAGTCGTTTCTTGCACCGCCCACCCACCCTTTGGTGACTTTGTTGGCGAAGGCGATTCGCGGGCGAATGACCCCGCCCACCCCATTCTTTTGTGAGGCATTGCGGACGCTGCGCAAAGCGCAGCGTCCGCAATGCCTCTTTTCTTTCTTGGGGTGAGGTGGTCTCGCTGAGCAAGAGATTTCGCCAACAAAGTC
>DAOTTL010000329.1:0-7020 GCA_034438135.1 Ktedonobacteraceae bacterium
TGTAGCGACCGTGGGGATAGATGAGTACGGCTTTTTCTGGTATCTGCGTCAGGATGCCAGTATCGAGGCGGATATCAAGCTCACTGGAATTATGAATATTGGAGTCGTTCCGACGGGAACGCGGCCTGAGCATGGGGAATTGCTAACAAACGAAGGCCTTTTTGCCCCCATTCACCAGCATGCCTTCTGTTTCCGCCTCGAACCCATGCTTGACGGTTTGAAGAACTCGGTTGAAGAGGCAAACACTGTCGCTGAGGAGAAGGAGACTCCCTACGGCAACGCTTTTAAGGTTGTCAGGCATACGTTGCGTACAGAGCAAGAGGCTCAGCGCGATATCAATCCGCTCTCGGCCCGCAATTGGCGCATTTTTAATCCAGAGGTCATCAATCCAATGAACGGAAAGACAGTAGGGTATGAACTGGCTCCTCAGACCAACACTTTGCCGTTTGCTCTGCAACATGCCAGCATTTTACAGCGGGCCGCCTTCACCATGCATCATCTCTGGGTGACGCCATCTACTCCTACGGAACAGTATCCAGCCGGTGATTATCCAAACCAGCATAGTGGCGGAGCTGGCCTGCCCTCATGGACCCGCGCCAACCGCTCGATTGAGAGTAAACCTCTAACAATCTGGTACACTATAAATGTTCAGCATAACCCACGCATTGAGGACTGGCCTGTAATGCCGGTACGACACGCTGGCTTTATGCTCACTCCAAACGGCTTTTTTACCTCCAATCCCGCCCTGGATGTGCCTCCTCCTCAGCAACATGTCCATCATCAGGATGCGGACTGCAAATGTGAATAGTTTTGTTTCTCTTCTGTCTATGAGTCATCCCTCGTAACTACTCAGGTGCCCTCTGCTTGTCGCCTGCGGCGGCAGAGTAGAGGGCACCTGAGTAGTTACCATCCCTCACTTTTCTGCGGCTTGCAAAGCCGCCCCTCGCCCTATTTTCAGAAGAAAAGGCTGAGATTGCCAGCAGCGAAGCTGCTGGCAATCTCAGCCTTTTCTTCTGAAAATAGGGCGGCGCAGCCACCCGAGAAAGGCATTTGCTCATTTTGCCAAAATGAGGGATGACTCATAGCTCCACTTCCTTTTCCTAAGAAGAAGCGAGCGTGTTTGGCGGCATTCTCCCAAATACGCTCGCTTCTTCTTTTTTTCTATGTCGGCAATCTTTCCTTGATGAGCTTTTCTTCAAGAAGTGCAAGATAGCTTCCTGGGGATTTACGAAAGCGATGTTGCACATGTCGTGCCTCATGACGATGGTCAAGTTCGCTTCGTAAGGCACGCCATTGTGTGAGATCAGTCGGGCAAAGTTCTGCCCCGTAAAAGGGATGCAGACGTGAAGCGACTGAGGCGACAATCCGAACTGCTCCACGCACCACCAGCCCTGATGAAGCCTGTTTTCGTCCTGTCGCTCGCCGTTCATGGTAGCGGGCTGAACCAAAATACTGTTCCAAATCATTGTTCGTGCGTGGGAGATCGGCATGATCGTAGCAGTGAAAGAGGTCAGACCAATAACTCGTGGTCACTTTGCGAAACGTGGAGAGCATCGTGGTGAGTGATTCGGATGATGTGGGACTTTGCTCCATCTTGGCCAGGAGCGCCTCATAGGTTTGGCGTACCTGTGCGGCTGCTTGCTTCTCATCGTTGGTGAGAAGATGCGCTGCACGATACACCCATGCATACCCTTGTTGGATGTCGGACCACAAGAGAGCCGTTTCTGTCAATCCTTTTGTCAGGAAAAACTGCATGCGTTCTAACTCGCGCGGTAATCCCCCTTTTCAGAAACTCGCGCGAGTGAGGCAATAATAGCAGAAATGCGTTCATAGAGTTTGAGACCAGATGCCTCTAATGGCGCTCTCCCGTCATCGGTTAAGCTACTTCGCACGGCGAGACAATAGCCACTGATCGCTTCGGCCTCCACATCGTTTCGTTTTTCGACGGCTCGCTCGATCGGACGGACTCCACGCAGATGCTTTTTCAGTTCCTTTTTGGCATGTTTGTCAGCTTCGTACACTGGTTTCGCCGCTTCGCGTAGATAGTGGAAATGGCACAACTGATGCGGTACATCTGGCAACGCAGCCTGCACTGCCTTGCGAATGGAGCGTTGCCCATCCGAGATGACCCCACAGATGGGAACATCAACTACCTGTTGCACCTCGGAGAGCAGACTCGCGAGATCTGCTTCACAGGCACTCAACAGGCTCCGAGCGAGGAGTACTTCCCCAGAAAGACAGTCACGCAGGACCCAGAGGACCTCGTGACCAACATCTGGTTGTAATCCGTCTATGGCAAGCACGATCTGTCCCTGCTCTTTGAAACGTTCGCAGAGCCGAGGCTTTTCAGCCAGATGCAGCGCCACCAATTCCTCATAGCGCTGGAGCAAATGCGTCACGGTCCGTTCAGCAATTCTGACCCCTCGATCACATAATGCTTGGTGAATCTCAGGAACGCTCCGATGGGAGATATACCTCAAGGAGCCAACCAGAGCAATCACGTCCAGGCCAAACTCGCCGTGTGGTAAGGCCCACCTGCCCTCCTCTTCTGGCCGATAGGGGCAATGATACCGTGGACACCCCTGATTGCGACAACGACGGACACAGAGTGTGAGACGGCAAATCCCCTGCAAGGTCGTGATGGTGCGCTGAGTATGGTAGGCAACCCACATCACCTGGCCACACGCTATGCAGCGCATACGCTGCGGGACCAGTGTCTGCTCCGCTGTCGCTTCAGCACGACATTCTCTTCTAGCCATACGATTCTCCTGCTTTTTCTTCTACTCCTCTCTGGCTTGCACATCTCGTAGCCTTCCTAACACTTTGACACTTTGAGAAGAGAGTGAGAAGGGAAACTCGTTTCCAAGCACAAGACTTCCCGCTCTGATCCTTTATTGAACAGTAAACGTTATCAGCAAGCCTTGCGTGAGTTGAAACACGCCTGTTTTGGGGTCGGGGACAGCACTGAGCGCCGCGTAGGTCCCTGGTTCCAGATGCACGGTGATCCAGCCCGAGGTTCCTGGTGCCAAGGTTGCCATGCCCCCGCACGCTTCAAATGGTGGGGGGCCAGAGGGATGGCGGAAAAAAGCCAGTACATCCTGCGCACTCTTGCCACTGGCGAGTCTGACGATATTCAACTCATGCGGCTCGGTTCCCTGATTCTCTACCTTCAACGTCGAGGTGCGTGGCTGCGTGAGGGTAGGAGGGAGCAGATACTGATGATCCTGAATCACGATCTCCCCATCGGCCTGAGGCAGCGGTTGTGATATTGTTGCAGGAGAGATGGTGAGAAAGTGAATCATGCCTTTATCGATATGGGGCAACCCGTCAGAGCCGCTTACCAGGCAGATCAGCGCGTAGTTGCCCGCCTGTAAATCGAGCAGCGCTTCTTGCCCATTACCAGGCGAGATGGTATCTGGCCCTCCCACAAAAGTCAACAGTGAGAACGCTTGCGCCTCCTGCCGCTTATCGATCAATTCGTTGACAACCTGCTCGCTGGTGACCCCCGGATTGAGACGCGCAAATTGCGCCTGGTGGGGTTGCGTTCCGTTATTCACCAGCTTCAGATCGACTAGGCCCGCCCGTAGCGCAAACGACGTGGGCATCTGATAGGTATAGTCAAGAGCGGTAATCGTGATGGTCTGCCACGAAGATGCGGCCGTGGAAGTGGAACGAGGGAGCGATCTCTGCTGTGCCGTTCCTGCTCCATTGCTACACCCCGCGAGCAAGCCAAGCAGGGTGATACTGGCGAGAAGTTGAAGCGCAAGCCAGCTTCGTCTCTTCGCATCTGTTCTGCCACGATTGTTCATCGATCTTTCCTTTTCTCTGAATGCGTACTTTCTAACTGGTCTGTTCCAGAAGCAACCGGCATATCCTCCGCAAGCACCCCTGGTTGGATCGCAGGGAATGTGGTCACAAGATGTCCCGGCCACCAATTCCACCGCCCCAACAACACCACCAGACCTGGCACCAGGAGTCCACGGACCACAAACGTATCTAACACAATGCCCACAGCGACGCACACGCCCAGTTGATAGAGCAGGGTTAAGGGGAGCGATGTCAGCACCAGAAAGGTTCCGGCCAGAATCAGCCCAGCGGACGTAATCACCCCGCCGGTTCGCGAGACGGCAAACGGGACGCCGATAGAGAGATCATGGCGCTGTGCTTCTTCACGAATACGCGACATCAGAAAAATGGTGTAGTCCGCGCCAAGTGCTACCAGAAAGATGAAGGCATAGAGCGGGATCGCGTAGTTAAACCCATCTTGCGCAAGAATGCGCTGGAAGAAAAAGCCGCACACGCCAATGGCGGCCAGGAAGTTGAGCGCCACTGCCGCAAGCAAGTAAAGGGGTGCGATCAGACTGCGCAAAAGCAAGACCAAGACGAGAAAAACCAGCGTCAGCACCACTGGCACCACAACCAACGTATCGCGCTGGTTATAGCTGAGTGTATCAGCGAGCTGAGCGGTCTGTCCTGCCACAAACAGATCCGCACTGGTTGCATCCCGCGGTCCCAATCCATGCACGGTAAGCGACTGCTTCAAAACGTTCCGCAGCGCTTGCAGATGCGTGATCGCTTGCAACGAGTAGGGATCATCCGCTAGATCGACGGTCAAGCTGACTGTGGTCGTATCCGAGGAAACATATTGCATACTGGCGGCATACGCGCCGATCGTCGCGGCCTCCTGAGGACTTACGGGTGGACAACTGGCTCCCTGACAGGCAGGCAACGCCTGGTTGGAGCGAATGGCGGCGCGTAGAGAAGCTGGCAGCGCTACAATGGCCGCCTGTACGGTCGCCATATTTTCCGTCGGAGCGCTGCCCACCGGACGCGTCGGCCCCTGCACACTGGCGACCCCAGCTGCCTGCCCAAGATCAGCTGTCACCTCGTCAATCTGCACCAGGTGCTGATAGGCATCTGGCTGCGCCCCGTGAAACTGGAGCAACATCGTCGTGGGTGCCAGCGTGCCCGGCGAAAAGTGTTGCTGTAACAGCGCGTAGCCTTGTGTGGAGTCGGTGGAAACACGAAAGGAGGTCAGAAAGTTCAGACTGGGCTGCGAGCCGATATTCCCCAGGGTCAGGATACCCAACAACAGGGTGCTGCTGCCCACTGCCAGCACACGGTGACGGGAAACCCATCCTCCTAACCAGCCCCAGAAGCCGCGTGGAGCAAGCGTTCCCCTCGTGCTGGCCTGCTCTGGGTGAGCGTGTGGAATCAAGGGCCAGTAAGCGGCACGTCCTAACCAGACAATCAAGGCAGGAACCAGCGTCAGGCCAGCCAGCAGCATGATCAGAATCGCAATGATCAGCGTGGGGCCAAGGGCAGTATACAGTCCCAGAGAAGCCAGCAGGAGCGTGAGTAGGGCTACCAGCACCGTCCCGGCGCTGGAGGTGATCGCTTCGCCAACTGCACGCATGGTCGCTCGCATGGCCTCGTGTTTCTCCTGCGTGCTCTGCAACTCTTCGCGGAAACGCGACGCGATGAACAGGCCATAGTCGGTTCCTGCGCCAAACAGGAGAACGGTGGCAATATTCGCCGACATCTGACTAACCGTGAACACGCCCGCCTGTGCGCCAAAGGCCAGGAGCGCGTTCGCCACCTGGAGGGCCAGGGCCACGGCAATCAGGGGCAGGAACGCCAGGATCGGCGAGCGATACAGGAGAATCAAGAGGACAAACACCAGGCTCACCGTGGTGAAGAGCAACTTCAGATCGACCGAACCAAAAATCGCAACCAGGTCGGTCAGCACGCCTGCCGGTCCGGTCAACACAGCTTGCAGCGTTGACCGGGCCACAGCGTGTTGCAGGTAGGCGCGAATCGTCTTCACATCCTGCTGGACCAGCGAGCTGGACGGGTCGCCCTGGAGTTGGACGATCATCACCGTTGTGGTGCCATCGCGTGAGAACAGCTGTCCGGCAGACTGGGGCACTGTAAACACCGACACCAGCGAACTCACCGCGTGAGGACGCGCGGGTGAGACCAGCCAATCACTCACGCGGTGCAGCAAGAAGCGATCCTGGATACTCAAACCGTTAGGATCAGAAAAGACCAGAATCGCTGGTGTGCCTTTGGTCGCGGGAAACTTCTGCAGCAGAAGGTTCTGGGCAATCTGCGAGTCCGCAGTTGCGGGAAGGCTCTGACTACTGGTATTATTGTACAGTTTTGCCAGTTTGGGCGCAAACACGGTCAACACGAGGACCAGGAGCAGCCAGACTCCGATGACGGCGAATTTTCCCCGTCGCGAGGACGACATATCGGTCATCCTATGGAGCAGACGCAACATCATGATGATTTCTCCTCACACCTTTCTTCAAACGGACATACGCGCGAGCCGGAGGTCCGTCTCTCTTGTAGGAAGCAAGACGCTTTCTCAAAGAGCCAGCAGCCCCTGAAACAGCGCGCTATCAAGGGCCACATGGGCCAAGATAAACGCCACCAGGCCAAGCATGACCCAGAAATGCCAGCGGCGGACCTGTCTGCGTTGTGCTAATTTCGGCCAGCTCAGGCGGCGCCCCAACCAGATCTGCGCCCCAACCAGCACCAGCGCGATCGTCGCCAGGTAGAGTCCTAGAGCATTGACCACCAGGGCCAGGCCACCGCTCATGGAAAACCAGACATGCACCAGAAGTGCCATTCCAAGGCTATAGCCCATCCAATAATGCGTACGCATCTTGCGCAGAAACGGCTGAACGGGTCCCAGCCATCCCGCACGCAACAGAAATGGGTAAGCGATAATAGCGGGGAGCAAAGCGATCATAAACCAGCCGGTGAAGCTGGTAATCACGTAGTCAATCATGCCAGTCCTTTCATTTAAGCTGCACAAAGCCAGTCAGGATGACTATTTGATCGGCAGTCAGGACATCATCTGTGCCGAGCACGCCGCTGACTTGGATGATCGCTCACACCTTCACATTGGAATTGCTTCCCATCGTCACGGATTTTGCCGGGTCCCATTTCACTCTGACGGCCTTTCCTGTCCGCGAGTACGTTCCATCAGCATTTTTCTGTAACAGATTGCCA